>CAZZWO010000093.1:0-10753 GCA_964657885.1 uncultured Acetobacteraceae bacterium
CCCCCCCCGCTTGCAAGACACCAGCTCGCAAAGTTACGGCTTCCATCACCTGAACCGCGGCAGCTCTTCGAAGGTGTGGAACGGCGGCGGCGAGCTGACGGTCCATTCGAGCGTGGTGGCGCCCTCACCCCAGTAGTTGTCGGCGACCGTGACCTTCGATGTGAAAGTGCGGAACACGACATACAGGAAGATCAGCACCGAAAGCCCGCCGACATACGAGCCGATCGAGGCCACGAAGTTCCAGCCGGCAAAGGCGTCCGGGTAGTCCGGGTAGCGGCGCGGCATGCCGGCAGCGCCCAGGAAGTGCATCGGGAAGAATGTCAGGTTGACGCCGATGAACGTCACCCAGAAATGCACCTTGCCCCAGAACTCCGGATACTGATGGCCGGACATCTTGCCGATCCAGTAATACCAGCCGGCGAAGATCGAGAACACCGCGCCGAGCGACAGCACGTAGTGGAAATGGGCCACCACGTAGTAGGTGTTGTGCAGGATCTGGTCGAGGCCGGCGTTCGACAGCACCACGCCGGTCACGCCGCCGACGGTGAACAGGAAGATGAAGCCGATTGCCCATAGCATCGGCGTCTTCATCTCGATCGAGCCGCCCCACATGGTCGCGATCCACGAGAAGATCTTGATGCCGGTCGGCACCGCGATGATCATCGTTGCCGCCATGAAGTAGGCGCGGGTATCGACCGACATGCCCGAGACGAACATGTGGTGGGCCCACACGACGAAGCCGACCACGCCGATGGCGACCATCGCGTATGCCATGCCGAGGTAGCCGAACACCGGCTTGCGGCTGAACGTGCTGACGACGTGGCTGATGATGCCGAAACCCGGCAGGATCATGATGTAGACTTCGGGGTGGCCGAAGAACCAGAAAAGGTGCTGCCACAGCACCGGATCGCCGCCGCCTTGCGGGTCGAAGAACGACGTGCCGAAATTGCGGTCGAAGATCAGCATGGTGATGGCGCCCGCGAGCACCGGCAAGCTGAGCAGCAGCAGGAACGCGGTTACCAGCATCGCCCAGATGAACAGCGGCATCTTGTGCAGCGTCATGCCCGGCGTGCGCATGTTGAAGATGGTGGTGATGAAGTTCAGCGCGCCGAGCAGGGAGCTCACGCCGGCCAGGTGCAGCGCGAACAGCGTGAAATCCATCCCCGGGCCGGATTCATAGGTGCTGTTAGACAGCGGCGGGTAAAGCGTCCAGCCGGAGCCGCTCTCACCCAGCAGCAGGCCGGTGATGATCAGCGCGAACGCCGGCACCAGCAGCCAGAAGCTGATGTTGTTCAAACGCGGGAACGCCATGTCCGGCGCGCCGATCATCAGCGGGATGAACCAGTTGCCGAAGCCGCCGATCAGCGCGGGCATGACGGTGAAGAAGATCATGATCAGCCCGTGGGCCGTCACGATGGTGTTCCACTCCTGCCCGGAGGTGACGATCGTGTTACCGGGGTGCTGCAACTGCGCGCGCATGATGATGGACAGCAGGCCGCCCACCAGACCCGCGCAAACCGCGAAGATCAGGTAGAGGGTGCCGATATCCTTGTGGTTCGTGCTGAACAGCCAGCGCTGCGCGAAGGTCGGATGGTGGCCGTGCCCATGGTCGTGGGCGTGGTCGTGCGTGGTGGCGGACATTCTTAATGCTCCGATGCAAGGACGACGCTGGTTGGCGCATCGATGCTGGCGTTGCTGAATTTCGAAGGCGCCTGGGCGAGCCAGGTCTTGAAGTCCTCAGGGCTGACGGCGTGCACGGAGATTGGCATCACGCTGTGGTTGGTGCCGCAGATCTGGTTGCACTCGCCATAGTAGTCGCCCGGCACATCCACCTTGAACCACGTCTCGATCGTGCGGCCCGGGATCGCGTAGCGCTGCACGCCGAGGCTCGGGATGAAGAAGCTGTGGATGACGTCGCTGCTGGTGGTCAGGATGCGGATGTTCTTCCCAGCCGGCACGACCAGCTGGTTGTCCACCGCGAGGTGACGCAGCTTCGTCTGCTCACCCTTCAGGTCTTCGTCATGCACCATGTAGCTGTCGAAATGCAGTCCCTTGGCATCGGGATAGGTATATTCCCAATACCATTGATGACCGGTGACTTTCACCGTCAGGTCGGCCTGGTCGGCGGGCACGCGGTCTTCGAAATACACCAGGCGGAAGCTGGGGATGGCGATCACCACCAGGATGAGCACCGGCAACGCGGTCCACGCGATTTCCAGGAGCGAGTGGTGGCTCAGCTTGCCGGCAACCGGGTTCCGCTTGTGGTCGTAGCGCCAGATGACATAGGCGAGCAGGCCAGCCACGAACGCCGTGATGATCACGATGATCCAGGTGACCAGCGTGTTCAGGCCGTGGATACCGTGTTCGACCGGAGAGTGAGCGGCCTGCATGCCCATTTGCCAGGGCGCCGGCGTCTGGGCCGCGGCCGGTGCGGCGTGCAGAAGGGCCAGCATGAGGGCGGCCGGAATGGCGGCGCAGCGTCTGCCTGAAAACATCATATTTTTAACGGGTCCCGCTCGGTCCTGTTCGGTGCCTACCGGATATCGGAGCGTACCCCACAGATCAAGGTGCGCCGCAGTATGATAAATCGCGGAGAGCCTCCGAGGCGGTCGCCGCCGGGCGCCTAGCGCTGCAGGTGGACCAGGGTGAACAGCCCGCCCGGCGGGGTCGGCTCGAAGGTCACGCCGTCTGGATGCTCGGTGCCGAACAGGTCGGTCACCGCGAAGTCGGGGTGCCAGCCCAGCGCGTGCGACAGCGGCGCCATCGCCAGCTCGATCTTCCGGCGCAGGCCGCGTTCGGCCACGAAATGGTTGATGAACAGGATGTGGCCGCCCGGACGGACGATCCGGCGCAGCTCGGCCAACAGCTTGCGCGGATGCGGCACGACGGACGCCACGAACATCGATGCCGCGATGTCGAAGCTGGCGTCCTGGAAGTCGGTCGCCTCGGCATCCTGCTCCAGCAGGGCGACGACGTTGTGCAGGTTGTCCGTCTCGACCCGGGTGCGGGCGCGCGCCAGCATGTCGGCCGACAGGTCGATGCCGGTGACCCGCTTGTTGCGCCCATACAACGGCAGCGCCAGGCCGGTGCCGACGCCCACTTCCAGGACATCGGACCCTGGCAGGCTGTTGATCAGCCCGATCGCCCGCAGCCTGGCCGGCCTGGAAATGCGCCCGAAAGCCGCGTCGTAGAACGCGGCCTGGCGTCGATAGGCGGTCAGGACCGCTTCGGCATTGAGCTTCGTCATGATCAGCCGTCAGCTACCAGCTATCGGCTGCCAGGCAAGAGGCAAACCGTGCCCGGCCGAACTTCGCCCCGGAGCCACATGCTCCGGCATGTGGCTTCCGGCAAAACTTCGCCGAAAAAGCGCATGACACCCGGCGAGAGTTCGCCGGGAAATGGCTATTGCAGTGCGGCCAGGTTGATGGCGGCGGCGCGGCCGTTCTGCTGCTGCTCCACCTCGAAGCCGACCTTCTGGCCTTCGTTGAGGTTGCGCAGACCGGCTTTCTGCACCGCGCTGATATGGACGAAGATGTCCTTGCCGCCAGTCTCCGGCTCGATGAAGCCGTAGCCCTTGGTCGGGTTGAACCATTTTACCGTGCCGCTGGTCATCCGCTGTCACTCCCTGCGCGGTGCCGGGACCAGTTTCAACGGCGGGATGTTCCCTCGTCTTTGTGCGAGGCGACACCCTTATGCCCGGCTTCCGCAACGACCGATGTTAGCACACCGATCCGGGGCTGTCAGCGACCTTGAACGGGCCAGGCCGTTGTCAGACGCAAGCGCCTGGGCCATCTGTCATCGCACCATCTCAGTAGCGGAAGGGCCGGCATGTTCGTCATCTGGATATCGGTCCACCGCAGCCTGCTGTTCGCGATCGTCTGCTTCTCCCTGTGGGGCGGCGCCCAGTGGTGGTACCTGCGCTACGACATCCGCAACTACCTGAACTCCCGCAAGCCCCATAACTGGAGCGTGGACATGGAGGCCAAGACGGGCAAGGGCGGCCGGGTCAAGTCCAAGCACTAAAGGCGCCGGCAACTAGTCTAAGGTGACCAGGCTGCGGGCCAGGGCGGCGGGCATGCGCGCGGCCACGTTGTAGATGATCTCGGTGATGCCGCCGGCCGGGCGGGGCGGGCTGAACAGATGGCCCTGGACTTCGGTGCAGCCCTCGTCGCGCAGCCAGTGCAGCTGCTCGTCGGTCTCCACGCCCTCCACCAGCGTTTCGAGGTCCAGGTGGCCGCACAGTCCGAGCACGGCGCGGATGATCGTGCCGCCATCGCCATGCAGGTCGCGCAGGAAGCTGGCGTCGATCTTGACCTTGTCGAACGGGAAACTCCGCAAGTAGCTCAACGAGCTGTAGCCGGTGCCGAAATCGTCGAGCGCAAGGCGGACGCCCAGCGCCTGCAGCCGGCGCATCGTGGCGAGCGCGTCGCCGATGTCGTGCATCACCACGCCCTCGGTGATCTCCAGCTCCAGCCGGCTGGCCGGCAGGCGGGTTTCCCGCAGCGCGCTGGCAACGATGTCCACGATGTCGGACCGTGCGAACTGCACCGGCGAGAGGTTCACCGCGACGCGGGTCCCGGGCGGCCAGCGCGTCGCCTCCCGGCACGCCTGGCGCAGCACCCACTCGCCGATCGGCGCGATCAGGCCCGTCTCCTCGGCGATGGCGATGAAGCGGCTGGGCGCGACCAGGCCGAGCACGGGATGGTGCCAGCGCAACAGCGCCTCGAAGCCGCTGACCCGGCGCGGGTCCAGCTGCACCAGCGGCTGGTAATAGACTTCCAGCTCGTTGCGGGCGAGCGCCATGCGAAGGTCGATCTCGAGCGCCCGCCTGGTGCGGACCGTCTCCTCCATCGCGGGATCGAAAATCCGGTAGGCGTCGCCGCCATCCGCCTTGACGAAGTACATCGCGATGTCGGCGCTGCGGAGCAGGTCGTTCAGTCCTTCGCCGCCCGTCGGGTAGAGGGCGACGCCGACGCTGGCGCTGATGCGCAACTGGTAGCCATCGACATCGTATGGGTGGGCGAGCGCGCTGACCACGAAGCGCGCCAGCGAGGTGATGTCGCGGCGTTGCTGCTGACAAAGCCGCACGATGGCGAACTCGTCGCCGCCCAGGCGCATGATCTGGTCGTCGGCCCCGACGCAGTGGCGCAGGCGGGCGGCCACCTGCCGCAGCAGCGCGTCCCCCATCGGGTGGCCGCTGGTGTCGTTGATCTGCTTGAACCCGTCGAGATCGATCAGCAGGACCGCCGCGGACAGCCCGTCCCGCCGTGCGGTGGCAAAGCGCCCGGTCATCACGTCGGTGAAGTAGCGGCGGTTGCAGAGCCCGGTCAGCGGATCGAGCATCGCCTGCTCTCCCAGCCGGTCGCGCAACAAGTAATTGGCGAGCATCAGGCGGGTGGCCAGGAAGGCGCCGGCGACCAGCGCCAGCACGACGGCCAGCACCATCCGGCGCAACTGGAAGAACTCGGCGAGCGCCACGTCGGTGTCGAAGGATAGGCTGACGACCACCGGGATGGCGTCGGGCGCACGCACGCCGACAAGGCGGTCGATCCCGGCGGCGCGGTCGCGTAACTGCCCATTGCCGTGCTCGATCGCCTGCCGGAACGCGGGATCGTTCGCCGACGGATGTTCCTCGAGGGCCAGGCCGGGGTGCTGGCTGCGGGCGATGAAGGCGCCACCCGCCAGAAGCTGCACCATGCTGACCCCGCCGCCCCTTGTCTGCCGTGCAATCAGGTTCGACAGCGTGAACGGGTCCAGCGAAACGAGGACGCTGCCGTCCGTGGCGCCGCTGCGGTTCAGCAGCGGCCAGCTTGCGGCCGAAGACCAACGCCCGCGGGCGGCGTCGAGCACCGGCGGGTCCAGCCGCATCACCGTCCCGCCGCCCCGCGGGCGCTGGTCGTTACCCAAGAGCGCCCGCCTGTCGGCGGAACTCTCCACGAGCGCCGGCCTGGCGCCGAGGGCAGGCAGGCTCGTCCAGGCCACCTTGCCATGCCGCAGGATGCTGACGCTCTCGATCCCGAAGCGGTCCCTCAACAAGGCGTCGCGCAACTGCTGGTCGATCGCCTGGACCGCCGCGGCACTCCCGCTATCGGCCACCTGCAAGCGGGTCTGCGCCAGCGACTGCAGCGTCTGCATGGCTTCGAACACCCGGAGCATGGTCTGTTCGACGGCCGCGGAGCCCGCCTCGGCCCGCGCCAGCACCGCCCGGGTTTCCGTCTGCTCGGCCTGGCTGAGCGAGGTGAGCGTTCCACCGATCAAAACGAGTGTCAGCAAACCCCATCCGCCATAGGCGATCAGAGCGGCACGGCTGAAGCGTTTTTGAATGGCGGCTGGCATTACCTCGTCACGAAGGGAGCCGGAGGGGTAGTCAGCGCCTTAAAGCCCACTGCCCACGGCTAATAAACATTTCGTGATCGCACACTTCGTGAACGATTGTTACGTGTCAAGTGCGAATTTGCGAGTGCTTCCGCAGCGAACGGGTCAGCCCTTGTCGCGCATGATCCGAGCCTTGTCGCGTTTCCAGTCGCGGTCGGCGATGGCGTGGCGCTTGTCGGCCTTGTTGCGGCCCTGGCCGACGCCGATCACCACCTTGGCTACGCCCTTGTCGTTGAAGTGGATGTCGAGCGGGACGAGCGTGTAGCCGTTGCGGGTGGTCTGCGCGATCAGGTTGCCGATCTGCTTCTTGTGCAGCAGCAGCTTTCGCGGCGCGCGCGGCTCGAAGCGCGACAGCACGCCCGCCTGGTATTCGGGGATGTAGCAGTTGAACAGGAACAGCTCGCCATCGCGCTCGCCGGCCCAAGCTTCGGCAATGGTCGCCCGGCCATGGCGCAGCGACTTCACCTCGGGGCCGCGCAGCACCAGGCCGGCCTCGACGGTTTCCTTGATCGTGTAGTCGAAGCGCGCCTTGCGGTTTTGCGCGGCCAGCCCGTGGCTGATCAGTCCCGATTTCGTCTTCTTCTCAGCCAAACCTGCGCACCCTTAGTTCAGCAGCCGGGTGTCGGTCATAGCCTGGCGGACCTTCGCCCGCGCGCCCTCCGAAATCGGCGCCAGCGGGAGGCGGGTGTGCTCGTGCGTCCGCCCCAGCAGGCTCGCCGCGAACTTCACCGGGCCCGGGCTGCTCTCGCAGAACATCGCATCGTGCAACGGCAGCAGCTCGTCCTGGATGGCGATCGCGTCGGCGACCCGCCCCTCGGTCCACGCCCGGTGCAGCGCCGCGCATTGCCGGGGGGCAACGTTGGCGGTCACCGAGATGCAGCCATGCCCGCCCGCCGCCATGAACGGCAGCACGGTGTGGTCCTCGCCCGAGAGCTGAACGAACGCCTCACCGCAAGCGCGGCGGGTGTGCAGCGGGCGGGACAGGTTCGCGGTCGCATCCTTCACCCCGACGATATTGGGATGGCGGGCCAGCCGCGCCATCGTCTCGACGCTCATGTCGACGACGCTGCGGGACGGGATGTTGTAGATGATCAGCGGCAGGTCGGCGGCATCGGCGATCGCCATGTAGTGCAGGAACAGCCCTTCCTGCGACGGCTTGTTGTAATAGGGCGTCACCGCCATCACGCCGTCGGCGCCGAGACGCCTGGCATGCTGGGCGAGCGAGACGGCTTCGGCCGTACTGTTGGAGCCTGCTCCGGCGATGACCGGCACGCGACGGTTGGCCGCTTCGACCGCTATCTCGATCGCGCGCTGGTGCTCGGCATGGCTGAGGGTCGGGCTTTCGCCGGTGGTGCCGACCGGGACGATGCCCTGGGTGCCCTCGGCGATCTGCCAATCGACGAACTTCGCATAGGCGTCGTCATCGAGGCTGCCATCGGCGCGCATCGGCGTAATCAGGGCAACGAGTGACCCCTTGAACATCGCGGACTCCGAGTTGCGGCGCCCGCACGCCCGAGGCGGCATCCGAGCGGCTGACGGTCCGCGGCCCCACCCGGAAGCGAGGGCCGGCGGAAAGCCGCGTCACTACACGCCTTTCCGCCGGTTGTCTTCCTCATGCCCTGGGGTGTGATTTGGAGAGTGCCGGTGCCGCGTCTCGGAGGCGCGTGGAACTTAACCCCGCTGGCCGTTTGCGTTACGGCGACGCAGGGCGAGCGTCAGGCCTGCGAGGCCGGCGAGAAGCAGGGTCCATTCCGCCGGCTCCGGCACGTCGGTCAGCGATACGCCGTCGAGCAGCATCATGGGAGGCTCGCCGGCCGGCGTGCCGAGTGCCAGGAAGCTGAGCGCGTCCGATGTGCCGTCATAGGTGAAGTCGAACGTCTGGTGCATCCAGCCGCTGAAACCTTTGCTGGCCAGGTTGAACGTGGCGGTCTTTGCCGTCTGTCCGCCCAGGCCGACCTGGAACGTTTCCGTCGTGGCGCCGGTGTTGCCGGCCCATTGCGCGGCCGCCCAGTCGAAGTTCACGGCGTAGGTGTGGCCGACGATCAGGCCACTGACGTTCTGGTAGATGGGCGTGCGGTGATAGTCGCCATCCGCCACCAGGAAGTTGCCGCCGTCCACGCTGGTGCCGTCCCAGGCGCTGGCACCGCCATTCGCCGCGCCCCAAAGGTAGCGGTTACCGTTGTCCCAAGGGTCGGGGAAGCCGGTCGTGGTAGGCGTGCCGGGCGCGGCTATGAACAGGAACGGATATCCCGCATTGGCGCTGGTCGCGTCGGCGTTCCAGCCGGTCGCCTGCGTGTAGCCGGCGCCGGTGTGGCCCGGCACCAGCTCGCCGGGGCCGTTGGTGGTCGTTTCGAAACCGCCGTTCACCAGCAGGTTCACGGGATCGGCGAGCGCGGGCGAGGTGAGGCACAGCGCAGCGGCAACGAACAAGGCATTCCGAGACATGAAGAGCGGCACCCCAGCAATGCGCTTCGGGTGAAGCGCTGATGTCTCGTTATTGACCAATGCCTTTCATTACGCAACAAAAACTATTACATTCCGTCTATAAAATGTTTTCTTCGCCTCGCCGTGGCTGGCCGTCGAGTCGGGATCGACCGTGGAACGGCAGATAAGGAAAGGGCCGGCCGGGGTTCGACCCTGGCCGGCCCTGTCGTTCAGGCCGCGACGGACTTCTTCTCGTGCCGCTTGCGCTCGTTGGGATCGAGGTACTTCTTGCGGATGCGCACGGCGCTGGGCGTGACTTCGACCAGCTCGTCGTCTTCGATGTAAGCAATCGACTGTTCGAGGTTGAGGCGGCGTGGCGGGATCAGCAGCATCGCCTCGTCCTTGCCGGCGGCGCGGATGTTGGTGAGCTTCTTTTCCTTGATCGGATTGATATCGAGGTCGCTCTCACGCGAGTGCTCGCCCAGGATCATGCCGACATAGACCGCCTCGCCCGGGTTGACGAACAGCGTGCCCCGCTCCTGCAGGTACCATAGAGCGTACTGTACGGCGTTGCCGTTTTCCGAGCTGATGAGCGACCCGTTGCGGCGGCCCTCGATCGGACCGGCCCAAGGGCGATAACCGGCGAACAGCCGGTTCATGATGCCGGTGCCGCGTGTGTCGGTCAGGAACTCGCCGTGATAGCCGATCAGGCCGCGGCTGGGCATCACGAAGGTCAGGCGCACCTTGCCGCCGCCGGACGGCCGCATGTCCTGCATCTGGCCCTTGCGGCGGCTCAGCTTCTCGACGACGACGCCCGAATAAGGCTCGTCGACATCGACCAGCACTTCCTCGTAGGGCTCCTCGCGCTCGCCCGTCTCGGGGTTTTCCTGCGTCAGCACGCGCGGCCGGCCGATAGACAGCTCGAAGCCCTCGCGGCGCATCGTCTCGATCAGCACGCCCAGCTGCAGCTCGCCACGGCCGGCCACTTCGAACGCCTCGCTCTCCTGGCTTTCGGTCACCTTGATGGCAACGTTGCCCTCGGCCTCGCGCAGCAGGCGGTCGCGGATCTGCCGGCTGGTGACCTTCTTGCCTTCCTTGCCGCCGAGCGGACCGTCATTCACCCGGAACGTCATCGCCAAGGTGGGCGGATCGACGGGAATGGCGTGCAGCGGCTCGGTCAGCTCGGGGGCGCCGATGGAATCCGGGATGGTCGCTTCGGTCAGGCCGGCGACCGCGACGATGTCGCCGGCCTCGGCTTCCTCGACGGTCACGCGGTCGAGGCCGCGGAAGCCGAGAAGCTTGGTCAGGCGGCCGCTCTCGACCACGCTGCCGTCCTGCCGGATCACACGCACCGGCATGTTCAGCCGTGCGCGGCCCTGCTCGATCCGGCCGGTCAGCACGCGGCCGAGAAAGTTGTCGTATTCCAGGATGGAGGCAACCATCGCAAACGGCGCCTCGGGGTCCAGCGCCGGCGCCTTCACGTGGCTCAGCACCAGGTTGAACAGTGCGGACAGGTCCTTGCGCGGACCTTCGAGCTCGGCATCGGCCCAGCCCTGGCGGCCGGACGCGTAAAGCATCGGGAAGTCGAGCTGTTCGTCGGTGGCGCCGAGTGCGGCGAACAGGTCGAACACTTCGGTATGGACCTCGTCGGCGCGCGCGTCCTGGCGATCGATCTTGTTGACGACGACGATCGGCTTCAGGCCGCGCTGCAGCGCCTTGCCGACCACGAACTTGGTCTGCGGCAGCACGCCCTCGGCAGCATCGACCAGAACGATGGCGCCATCCACCATGTTCAGGATGCGCTCCACCTCGCCGCCGAAATCGGCGTGGCCAGGGGTATCGACGATGTTGATGCGTGTCTCGTTCCAGACCACGCTGGCGCACTTGGCCAGGATGGTGATGCCGCGTTCCTTTTCGAGGTCGTTGCGGTCGAGCGCGCGTTCCACCACCGCCT
>CAZZWO010000094.1:0-10740 GCA_964657885.1 uncultured Acetobacteraceae bacterium
GGAGATCGGGTGCGATGCCGTGCTGCTGAACTCGGCCATCGCCCATGCGCAGGACCCGGTGCGGATGGCGCGCGCGATGGCGGCGGCTGTTCAGGCGGGGCGCCACGCGTTCCTGGCCGGACGGATGCCGCGGAAGATGGGCGCCGACCCGTCGAGCCCGCTGACCGGGTTGATCAGGTAGCGCTCGCGCAGGCGGCTGCAGCGGGGTGCTTTCCAGCAACGTTGCGGATCGCCTACAAGCGGGCGGATGATCCCGCTCGCCCGCCAGCGCCCGCCCGACCCGCTGATCTCGCTGATCGTGCCGGTGTACAACGAGGCTGAGGCGATCGACGCGTTCCTGGACCAAGTGGGGCCGGCGATTGCGCAGGCCGGCGCGCGGTTCGAGACGATCTTCATCAATGATGGTTCGACCGACGCGACGCTGCCTTTGTTGGTTGCGCGGGCGCAGGAACGGGCCGGGCTGCTGGTGGTGAACCTGTCGCGCAATTTCGGCAAGGAAGCGGCGATGACCGCTGGGCTGGACCAGGCGCAGGGCGATGCGGCGGTGCTGATCGATGTCGATCTGCAGGACCCGCCCGAGCTGCTGGGCCGCTTCGTGGAGCTTTGGCGCGAGGGTTACGACGTGGTGTATGGCCTGCGCCAGAGCCGTGACGCGGAGGGCCGGTTGAAGGCGATGACGGCGAGCCTGTTCTACTCGGTGTTCAACGCGATGTCGGCGACGCCCATTCCGCACAATGTCGGGGATTTCCGGCTGATCGACCGCCGGGTGGTGGCGGCGCTGCGCCAGATGCCGGAGCGGGGGCGCTTCATGAAGGGGCTGTTCGCCTGGGTGGGGTTTCCGTCGATTGGGGTGCCGTATGTGCGGCCGGCGCGGCTGCTCGGACAGACCAAGTGGAATTACTGGCGGCTGTGGAATTTTGCGCTGGACGGGATTGTGAGTTTTTCGACGGCGCCGCTGCGCATCTGGACGTATTTCGGCGCGGTGATGGCGCTGGGTGCGCTCGCCTATGCGGCATTCATTGCGCTGCGCACGATACTGCTGGGCAGCGACGTGCCTGGCTATGCATCGTTGATCATCGTGCTGCTGTTCAGCACCGCGGCGAACCTGGTCTCGCTCGGCATGATCGGCGAATATGTCAGCCGCTTGTTCGTGGAGACGAAACAGCGGCCGATCTACCTGCTGGAGGGCGTGTACCCGCGCTCGGCCGATGGATCTTAAGGAACTGGAGATCCTGGGCGACCAGGTCGATGCGCACTGGTACTACCGGGCGAAGGCGGCGGCGATGCGCCGGATGCTGGCCGGCACTTCGTTCAGGCAGGTGCTGGATGTCGGCGCGGGCTCGGGATTTTTCTCGCGCCATCTTCTCGACAACACCGATGCGACGGGGGCGGTCTGCGTCGATCCGAATTACCCGGACGAGCACGACGAGACGCAGCACGGCAAGCCGATCCGTTTCGTGCACACGGTGGATCGTTTCGACGGCGGTCTGGTGCTGATGATGGATGTGCTGGAGCATGTGCCGGACGACGCGGCGCTGCTGGCCGGCTACGTGTCGATCGTGCCCGCGGGTACGCGGTTCCTGATCACCGTGCCTGCGCTGCAGTGGATGTGGAGCAGTCATGACGTGTTCCTGGAGCATTACCGGCGTTACACGGTGCGGCAGGTGGATGCGCTGGTGGCGGGCGCCGGGTTGCGGCGGATTGCCAGCAGCTATTATTTCGGCCTGACGCTGCCGCTGGCTGCCGGTTTGCGATTTGGCCGGCGGCTGATGCCGGGGCCGGCGCCGGCCCCGGGGTCTGACATGCGGCTGCACGCGCCGGCGGTGAACACGCTGCTCTGGCAGTTGTGCCGCGCCGAGCTGCCGCTGTTCCAGTCGAACCGTGTGGCGGGGCTGTCGGTGTTTGCGCTGGCCGAGAAGTAGGGCGCGGGTTTTACTGCACGGCGATGGAGTCGATGGCGGGATCGGGGTCGCCCATCAGCAGGCAGAAATGCTTGATCCAGGCGATACCGAAGTCGCTGCCTTCCCATTTCTGCAGGACCGCGAGTTTTTCATCGAAGGGAGCGCGGTCGAAGCTGAGCGAGCGGTAGCCGCCATGGGCGACATCGCCGTTCATGTTCTCGACCGGCACGACATCGTTCATGATGAGCATGTGTTTGTACAGCTTCTTGAACGTGCCGAGATAGTAATGCACGTCCTCGGTCGGCAGGTGCTGCAGCACGTCCTTCGAAATCAGCAGGTCCGCCTTCGGCAGCTTCGTGCCAGGTTGCAGAAGGTGGAACTGCACGTTCGGCTGTTCATGACGCCGGCGGTTGCGGTCGATCAGGCGCGGCACGACGTCGAAGCCGTCGTAGCGGATGCCGGTCCAGTCGATCATCCTGGCGTAGCCCCATTTGCCGCAGCCGAACTCGACAACCGAGGTGACGCCGTTCAGCGCCATGAAATCCTGGATCAGCGCGGTGAACCGCGTCCAACGTTCCCGCTGCACGGCACCGAGGGCCCAGCCTTTCTTTCTGAGTTGCCAGACGTCCTTGTCGTAGATTTCGGTGAATGCGGCCTGTGCGGCTTCGATGCGGCTCATCTGCCTTGCGGTCTCCGGCGATCTGCCGGGAGTAATGCCGACGAGGCGTGGAAAGTGCAAACTGGCCAGCCTCCGCGGCGCGAGTGTGACGCTGCCCTCATTTAAAGCAACGCAATGGACGAGATTTCGGGATCCGGGTCGCCTTGCAGCAGGCAGAGATGCTTCACCCAGGGAACAAAGAAGTCGGAGCCTTCCCATCGCTGTACTACGGTGAGTTTTTCGTTGTAGGGTGGCAGGTCGAAGCGGAGGGAGCGGCAGCCGCCGACGGGGATGTCGCCGTTCATATTATCGTTTGGAACAATATCGTTCATGATCAGCATGTGTTTGTACAGCTTCTTGAACGCCGCCAGATAGTAGTGGACGTCTTCGGTCGGCAGGTGCTGCAGCACGTCCTTCGAGATCAACAGGTCGGCCTTCGGCAATGCGAGACCGGGCTCCAGCAGGTGGAAGTGGATGTTCTCCTTCCCGTGCCGGCGCCGGTTACGCTCGACCAGGCGCGGAACGACATCGTAGCCGTCGTAGCGGACACCGCTCCAATCGATCAGCCTCGCATAGCCCCAAAAACCGCAACCGAATTCGACGACCGACGTGACGCTGTTGAGCTCCATGAATTCCTGGATCAGCGCGGTAAACCGCTCCCAACGGGCACGCTGGACTGCGCCAACCGACCAGCCATTGCCTTTCAGGTTCCATAGATCTTTGTCGTAGATCTCGGTGAATTTGGTTTGCGCGGCTTCGATGCGACTCATCGGATCATCCTGTTACGGTAACGGTTGTGGCGCGTGATCGGGGCGCAGTGATCTCAAGACTTCTGCCATACCTTCGAAAGGGTGTTTCCACAAACCGGTAGGTGACCGTGCTGAAAAGCAGGGTCAATGTCACGCCCAGCACGATGTGTTGCGCTGCTTCGATGTTGTCGTGGACAAACGTGGGGGGGTGCCAGCGGTAAAGCAGTTCGCGAGCGAGCGCGTAGGCAGGAACATGCACGAGGTAGATGGCATAGGATCGTGCGCCGATCCATTCGAAGATTTGCCTGATCCGGCCCGGTGACATGATGTAGCCCTGGTCAAAGCTGGCGGCATAGACGAGTGCGCCACCCAGCATAACTTGCAAGCCAAATCGGATCGACTGGAGTGGATTGAAAAGACCGGAAAGAGTCAGGCCCAACAGCAGCACCATGCAGCACAGGAACAGCAGCCGGACGGTGGCGCTGCGGCCGAGAAACAATGGCTCGGCAACACGATAGGCGGGCAGGTCGCGCCACATCGCCAACAGCACGCCCGCGGCTAAGGCTCCCGGCCTGGTCTGGATGAAGATGCCGGTCCATGGCGCGACGAATTGGTAGGCAACGAGGATCGCCATGACCAGCGCCAGCCGCTTGCGAAACAGGAACACCAGGAGGGGCAGCAACAGGTAGAACTGTTCCTCGAGAGACAGGCTCCAGTATGGAAAAAGCACCTGCGGCGTGGCGCCCTGCATCGGCTGAAATGCGCTGCGCAAATTGTTCACAGCCAAAAGCGCCGTCAATGCCGACGGCAGGTTTCCGTCCAGTCCGTGAAAGGCATTCGACCGGTTGAAGGTGACGGCAAGCACCAGCGGAATGGCAATCCATAACCAGACCGGCGGCTGCAAGCGCCAGAACCGGCGCAACAGGAACGTCAATGAAGCGGCTGCGAACTCCACGCCATCCCGGTACGCCCGCAGGCGTGGCAACAGGCTGCGCGCGATGACATATCCCGATATGACGAAGAACAGATCGACCCCGGGCGCGCCGCGCCAGTAGTCGAACAGAAAATCCTCCAGTGAGGAGTGCCAGTAGAACAGGTTGATCATCATGTGTTCGACCATCACCATGATGATCGCCACAGCCCTCAGCACTTGGATGTCGGCGTTGAGCCGGCGTGTCATCAGGCAGGCCCCGCCAGGATACCGCGTCGGCGCATTCCGGCTGCGGTGATGCGAAGGGAGCGCCCATAGCGGCGTCCGGGCGTCTCCACATAACGGAAATTCAGTTCGCTCAGTGCAGCCGTCAGCAAGAATGCCATTGCAAGGTATCGTGGCTCGAGGCCCGCACCGGCTGTCTCCCGGCCTGACCCGAGGCGAAGGAACAATTCGCGGGTGAGCGCAAACGCCGGCACATGTGTGAGGTAGATCGCGTACGAGCGGGAGCCGATCCACAGGAAGACGCGCCTAAGTCCACCCGGCGCCATGATGTAGCCGCAGTCGAAACTTGCCGTGTAAACCAGTGCCGCGGAAATGACTGCGATCAGCCCGTAAGCGGTCGAGAATAGCGGTTCCGCCATTTCCGATTCCAGCGCGCCCATCGCCAAAAGTGCACTGACGAGGAACAACAACCGCGCGGGTGCACGAGCCAGGAATGCCGGTCGGCCCAGGGAGTAGCTTGGCCGAACGCTCCAGATCGCCAGCAACACGCCGCCCGCGATGGCGCCAGGCCGAGTGACATTGGCAATGAGCGTTGGAGCAAGAAAGAATTGATACAGTATGAGGCTCATCATGACCAATGCGATTTTCTCGCGGAAGATCAAGGCCGCGAGTGGAAGCAACAAGTAGAATTGCTCCTCGAGCGACAAGCTCCAGTAAGGGAATACGATTCCCCCTGTTGACCAGCCATTCTGCCAGCCGAGCTGGAAGTTGTACACTCCCAGGACGGCCGCGAGGCCGCCGGACAGGTTCGCGTGCGGAGTGTCAAAGGCGCCGGACCGATTGAATGCGAAACTCATGGCGGCTGGTAGCAGGATCCACAGCCATGCTGATGGTTGTAGCCGCCAGAAACGTTGCAGCAGGAACGTCGACGTGGCGGCGAGAAAAGGTGGCCCGCCAGGGATCGCCCTGAGACGAGGCAACAGGCTTCGCGCAATGACAAACCCGGAGACCGCGAAAAACAGGTCGACCCCCGCGGCGCCGTGCCAATACAGGTTGGAAGTGTTCAGCCAAGTTCGCCAGGTAAATAAATGGTGCTGCATGTGCTGCACAAGCACCATAAGGATGGCGATGGCGCGCAACACCTCGATGTCGGCGATCCGATGATCCGGCAGGTTGGACGTTATCAGGGCAGTGGGAGTCAAATGCATGCCGCGACTGGTGCAGCAATGCGAATGGATCGGCCATACCTGCGGCAGGGGCGCTCGACGAGCCGGTAGGTGAGTTCTGCTGCCAGAAGCGTGAGCGCCAGAGCGGCGCCGACATACTCGGCAGCCATCAGTGTCGTGACGCCCCAGGGTGGCGGCAGCAGGCGCACGAACAATTCGCGCGTGGCGGCGAATGCCGGCAGGTGCACCAGTCCGATTGCAAAGGCACGGCCGCCGACCCACACGCATGCTGAGCGCGCGAGGCCGGGCGGCATGACATAGCCGCGGCCGAAACTCGCCGCGTAAACGAGCGCGCCGCACAGCAGGGCGATGAGACCGTAAGGCAGCACCACGAGGGGCGCCGGAAGTGGAGAACGTAGGGCACCGAGCAACACGACGAATAGCAGCAGCACCGTTGCCCGAATAATCCTGCCGCGGGCCAGGAAACGCGGTTCGGTCATGGCGTAATCGGGGTGGGCTCGCCACAGCGCCAGCAGCGCGCCCGCGGCCAGTGCACCGGGCCGTTCAACGAGGCCGGTTTCCGGCATGACGAACTGCCAGGCCAGCAGCCCCAGCATCAGCCAAACCAGCCGGCGGCGCAGAATCAGGCAGGCGACCGGCAGCAGGACGTAAAACTGCTCCTGCAGCGACAGGACCCAGTACGGGAAGGTGATGCCGGCGTCGGACGGTGGCAGCAGCGCGCCGAGGCGCAAATTGTTGACCCCTAGCAACGCAGTGGCCGCGGAGGCGAGGTTCGCCCCGAAGGGGTGAAAGGCGCCGGACCGGTTGAAGACGAGACTTAGTACGAGCGGGATTGCCAGCCACAGCACCGCCGCGGGGAGGATCCGCCAGAAGCGCCGGAGCAAGAAGGTCAAGACTGTAGCCACGCAGGCGACCGCGCCTTCGCAGTCCTGCAGGCGTGGGAGCAGCGCCCCACCGATGACGAAGCCGGAGATTGCGAGGAAAAGGTCGATGCCTGCGTTGCCGCTCCACCAGCGGTCCTCGAAGTCGCCAAGGCTGGAGTGCCAGTAGAACAGATTCAACGGGATGTTGGCGGTGAACAGCAGGGCGATCGCCAGCGCCCGCAGCACTTCGATCTCCTCGATGAACGGGCGGCTTGCCGGCACATGGTTTAGACTGTCCTGCGCGTCCAGGTTCCGTTCCTCCTGCTTAGGTTCCGCCTAGCAAGCAGCCCTTCGGCAGGCAACCGGATGGCAGCTCGCCGAGTGGCACCGTGCGTCTGCTGCTCTGCTTGACGGGCTTGCCGCCAGCGTTCATCAGCCGCGCCATGCAGTCCGGACTAAACTCTGCGCAGCCGGTGCCGGGCTGGATCTTGCCGAAATGGGTCTGGCCGGTGGCGGTCCTGTGCCTGGTGCCGCTGGTCTGCCACTTCGCCGAACTGACCGGGCTGGTCGATACCAACCCGCTGCTGTTCATCTCCAGCCTGACGCTCCACCCGGAATCCGGTATCCTGCCGGGCAGCCCGTTCATCGACGGCAATGCCGGCCAGACGATGCTGCCGATGGGCCGCCTGTCGGCCGAGGACTGGCTGCATTTCCGGCTGCCCTGGTGGAACCCGTATGTCGGCATAGGTCTGCCGCTGGCGGCCGAGATGCAGCCGGCATCGTTCATGCTGCCGTTCATCCTGCTGATGCATTTCAGTTCGGGTTTGATGCTGCTGAAGATTGCGATGCAGGTCTCGGCCGGGCTCGCCTGCTTCGGTTTTCTTCGTGAAATCGGGGTATCGCGCTGGGCGGGACTGCTTGCGGCCGTCCTTTTCCAGTGCAACGGCACCTTCGCGCTGTACTCCGATGCGCCGATGCTGCCCATTGCCTTTCTGCCGCTGCTGTTGCTGGGCCTGGAGCGTGCGCGGGCCCCGGCGCTGGAGGGCCGGCGCGGCGGCCAAGTGCTGATTGCGGTGTCGATCGCCTATTCGCTGGTAGCGGGATTCCCCGAAACGGCGTTTCTCGATGGGCTGCTGGGCCTGGCTTGGGGCATTATGCGCGGTGCCGGATTGCGTGGCGCCGGAGTTTTCAGGTTCGCTGGGAAAGTCGCCACGGGAGGTCTGATCGGGCTGGCTTTGGCGACACCCGCCGTCGTGCCCTTCGTACACAGCCTGACCATCTCGTTGCTCGGCCCCCACGAGCAGTCCACCGGCGACGGTCTGCCGGCCGAACATCTTGCCACACTGTTGTTCCCGCACCTCTACGGGCTGCCGTACGCCGATTGGAAGCTCGGCTACTGGATCACCGTTGGCGGGTATGTCGGCACTGTTGCCGGTCTGCTAGCGGTGGTTGCTTGCTTCAGGACAAACCGGCTTGCGGGAGCCCGGGCCCTGATGGCGGGCTGGATCGTTCTGCTGCTCGCCACGGCGTTCGGCACGCCGGTCGTGGCTTCGCTGGTGCGGATCATCCCGGGAGTAAGCGAAGTACAGGTTTTCCGTTACTGTTTTGGATCGGTGTCGTTCGCGGCGTGCGTGCTGGCAGCTTTGGCGCTGGATGATTACGCTCGGGGCAACGCACCGCGCCTGAAATTGCCGCTTCTGGTCTTCTGCCTGGGTGCTGCCGCAGCGCTTGGCCTGGGCTGGCGCCATGCGGTCATGGATGTGCAGTCGAGCCCGGCCGGTGCGTGGTTCGCCGGGCTGTCGCTCGCTTGGGGTGCGACTTGCGTTATCGCCATCAGCGTCTCGATGCGGGGTCCGCCAGCGGGGGCGCGGCGCATGCTCCTCACCGGGTTGGTCGTCGCTGAAGCAGTCGGGCTGTTCATCATGCCGACATTGGCCGGCAGTACGAAACCCGGCCTGTTCGAGGCTCCTCTGGATTTCCTTCGGCAGCACCAGGGTTTGCAACGCGCGATCTCGGACGGGAATGCGCTGCCGCAGAACGTGGGTGCGTTGCTGGGCTTGGGTACATTGCAACACGAATACATACCGGTGCCGCAGAACTGGGCCGACTACGTGCATGCCCACCTCGACCCGCACGCCACGCCGACCAGCTTTCCCGGCTTGGGTGAAAACGACTGGTCGATGGCGTTGAACCTTACCGACCACCGCAAAGACTTGGAAGCCGTGGGCGTCCGTTACGTCGTTGCACCAAGTTGGATCAACCTGTTCAGCACGCAAACAGACAGCCAGCACCCGGTCCGGGTGTTCCGTGATGGCAAATTCGACATCCTCGAGCTTCCCGGTGCGCGGCCCTATGCGGAGACGATTGGCGGTCCGTGCCGGCTGACGATCGCCGATCGCGAGCATATGCATGCGGATTGCGAGCAACCTGCGCAATTGCTTCGCCGGGAACTCGCCTATCCGAATTGGACCGCTCGCGTGAACGGACAGCATACGCGTGTTCAACCGGCGGGCGAGGTGTTCCAGGGGCTGAACCTGCCGCGGGGCTCGTCGGATATCGTGTTCCGTTATGTGCCGGCGTTCGCCAACACCATAGCACTGCTGTTTTCGGCAGGCGTGGCAGGGCTGCTCGCCTGCGCCTGGCTGGGCCGTCCGGCCGGGCGTTCGCGGCGTTACCTCGCCAGCGGGCCGGTCATTTCCTCGGGTTTTACCCAGGCGTCGAAGTCTTCGGCGGTGAGGTAGCCTAGGGATAGGGCGGCTTGCTTGAGGCTGGTTTCCTCGCGGTGGGCTTTGAGGGCGATCTGGGCGGATTTCTCGTAGCCGATATGCGGGTTGAGCGCGGTGACGAGCATCAGCGAGTTCTGGACGTTCTGGGCGATCCGTTTGGTGTCGGGCTCGATGCCCTGGGCGCAGCCGGTGTCGAAGGCGAGGCAGCCATCGGCGAGCAGGGCCACCGATTCCAGCAGGTTGTGCAGCATCACCGGCTTGAACACGTTGAGCTGGAAGTTGCCCTGGCTGCCACCGAAGGCGACCGCCGCGTCGTTGCCGAACACCTGGACGGCGACCATGGTCAGGGCCTCGGACTGGGTGGGGTTGACCTTGCCGGGCATGATGGAGCTGCCGGGCTCGTTCTCGGGGATGCGCAGTTCGGAGAAGCCGGCGCGGGGGCCGCAGGCGTACCAGCGCACGTCGTTGGCGATCTTCATCAATGCGCCGGCGAGGGTGCGCAGGGTGCCGCTGACCGTCACCATGGCGTCGTGGGCGGAGAGTGCGGCGAATTTGTCGGGCGCCGAGACGAAGGGGAAGCCGGTTTCCGCCGCGATATGATGCGCGGTGCGGTCGCCGAATTGCGGGTGCGCGTTCAGGCCGGTGCCGACCGCGGTGCCGCCGATCGCCAGCTCGTACAGGCCCGGCAGCTCGGCGCGGATGGAGCGGACGGCGCCGTCGAGCTGGGCGACCCAGCCGCCGATCACCTGGCCGAGGGTGACCGGGGTTGCGTCCTGCAGATGGGTGCGGCCGATCATCACCACGCCGGCGAAGGCCACGGCCTTGGCGTGCAAGGTGTCACGCAGGCGGGCGACGGCCGGCAGCAGCCGGTGCTCGATCTGCTCGACGGCGGCGACGTGCATGGCGGTCGGGAAGGTGTCGTTGCTGGACTGGCTGTGGTTGACGTCGTCGTTCGGGTGGATCGGCGATTTCGACCCGACCGTGCCGCCGGCGAGCTGGATGGCGCGGTTGGCGATCACCTCGTTGGCGTTCATGTTGGTCTGGGTGCCGGAGCCGGTCTGGAACACCACCAGCGGGAATTCGGCATCGAGGTCGCCGTCGATCACTTCGTTGCAGGCGCGGATGATCAGGTTGACCTTCTCGGCCGGCAACTCGCCCAGTTCGCCGTTGGCCAGGGCCGCGGCTTTTTTCAGCAGGCCCATCGCGCGGATCACCGGGCGGGTGAAGCGGAAACGGTCGATGCCGATAGGGAAGTTCTGGATCGAGCGCTGGGTCTGCGCGCCCCAGAGATGCCCGGCCGGCACCTGCAGCGAGCCCATCGCGTCTTTTTCCATGCGAAAGCCGGGTTCCGCTTGAGGTCCGGCTGCGTCGGTCGGGGGCATGGTGGACGGGTCCTTGGCAGGGCGGGTGGTATCGGCGACGGGCTATAGCCATAACAGGCGGAAAGGGGAACGCAGCACCTGCCCCGCTTCTGGATGATGCCGTGCTTCGCCTGACCGA
>CAZZWO010000095.1:0-10724 GCA_964657885.1 uncultured Acetobacteraceae bacterium
GACCGAGGCCGTACTGGCGCGCCGCCCAGTTGCCGAGGTCCTTGGCCTTCAGCGCTTGCAGCCCGAGGCTGCCGTCCAGCGTGATCTTGGGGTAAAAATCGGCCACGGCCACGCCGATATCGGCGGTTGCCGCATGCAGTTGCGCTTCGGCTTGCCGGATGTCCGGCCGCCGGCGCGCCAGCTCCGACGGCACGCCCACCGGTACGCGCGGTGGCACGGGCGGCACCGTTCCGGGGCGGATAAGCTCGGCCCGCAGCGCCTGGGGCGCCTCCCCCAGCAGGAAACTCAGCGAGTTGATCCCCTGATCCTGCTGCTCCTCCAATTGCGGCACCTGGCTCGCGGTGCTCTGCAACTGCGCCGCGGCGTTCGCGACATCCAGCTCGGTCGTCAGGCCGCCGCGGAACCGGGCGCGGCTGAGTTCCAAAGTCTGCTGTTCGGTCTGGATGTTGTCGCGCGCGATGGCGAGCTGGGTTTGCACGCCGCGCAATTGCACGTAATCGCGCGCCACTTCGGCCACCACCGACAGCAGCGAGTTGCGGCGGGCATCGAGCGAAGCCTCGATCGAGGCGTCGGCGCTTTCAACCTCGCGCCGCACCCTGCCCCACAAATCCAGCTCCCAGCTGGCATCGAAACCGTATTGCCACAGGTTGAACGGCTGGATGCTGCCGCCGCCCGCACTGGTGGGAATGCCGCCGGACCGGCCGCCAAGGCCGTTCGCGGTGCTGCCCATGCTGCCGAACGTGCCGCCGGAGGAGCTTCCGCCCGCCGAGCTTGCACCCGACGAGCCGCCACCGCCGAACAGGCCGACGACGCCCTTCGAGCTGACCCGCTCGCGCGTGTAGGACGCATCGCCGGTCAGGCTGGGGAACTGGTCCGCGCCGGTGATCTGCCGCTGCGAGCGGCTTTCGGCGAGCCGGATGGTGGACAGCCGAACGTTCAGGTTGGCGGCCGCCACCCGCTGTTCCAGCGAAGTCAGCTCCGGATCGTGAAACAGGGTCCACCAGTTCGGGTCGATCGGCTCGCTGACCGGCTCGCTGGCCGGAGCGTTCGCACGCACATCACGCGTGGCTGCGGGATGGTTGCCGGCGAACCACGAGGCGGGTGACCAGATCGACTGCGGCTTGAAGTTCGGCCCGACCGTGCACCCGGTGAGCAGGCCCGCCTGCAAGGCAGCGCAGGCGGCCCGGATTGCGGACACGCGAAAGGGCCCGCGCCGGGAGGTCGAGTGTGGGCTTGGCACCAGATGTTCCTCTCGCATGGTCGCGGCAGGCTGACCGATCGGTTCGGTCAGTGTTGACAAGCTAGACGGTTTGCCTTGATCGTCAACGTCGTTCCAGGAAAGCCAAGCATGGTCAGCCCCGCCGAGACGATCACCGAGGGCGCCGATACACTCCATCGCACGAGCTTGGCCAGCACGGTCCATCCACCTCTGATCGCGGTGCCGAAGGTTGCGGACCCGCTGGACGGCCCGAAACACAAGGAATGCCAGATCATGAACGGCGCTGCCGCGGTGTTTGCCCGCGACGGCTACGAGGGTGCGAGCATGTCCCGCATCGCCGCCGAGGCCGGTGTGTCGAAAGGCACGCTCTACAATTATTTCACGAGCAAGGCCGAGTTGTTCGCCGCCTACATGCGCCGGGACTGCACGCGCTGGATCGCGCTGCTGTTCGAGGAGCTGGATCCGGCTACCCCGCCCGACGAAACACTCCGCCAGATCGGCCGCCGGATGTTCACGATGGTGATGTCCGAGCCGGCGCTGATCGTATATCGGATGGTGGTGGCCGAGGCGGAGAAATTCCCCGAGCTGGCCCAGGCCTTCTATAGCGAGGGGCCGGCGCGAGCCGTGGGCCATCTCTCGGCGATCCTGCGGCGCACCGCGGCCGAGGGCCGGCTGTCGGTGCAGGACCCGGATTTCGCGGCCGAGCAGTTCTTCGCGCTGATCCAGACCCAGCTTTCCATGAAGCGGCGGCTGCGCCTGGTCGGCATGCCCTCGGAAGCGCAGATAGACCATGTGGTCGACTGCGCGGTGCACCTGTTCATGAAAGGGTATGGTGTCTAGGCGTATGCTGATGGGCTAGAATGGCCTTGGACCGGAGTGCATGAATCCCGTGGGACCGCACCGCCGCTTCGCGCAATGAGGTTGCCTGCCGATGGCCGACGTCGATTTCATCGAGGAAATTCGTATTGCCCAATACTGGCGCAAGCAGTTGGGCGAGTACGAGTACGTCTACTTCAATCCGGACGACCTGCGGCGCTGGTTCATCGCGCTGGAAACCCGCGGGCCGACGGAGATGCGGGCCTACCTGACCGAACGGACCGGCCGATACCCCATGAGCGTGGTCACAGGCATCGTCTCGACGGCGCCGCACCCGCCGCTTTCGGTCGTCGAGCTATGGCTGGCGTCGCACGAGCACACCAGCACCAAGCCCTACTGGACAGCAGCCGGCGCCACGTTCCTGGCGATCTGGTTCATCTTCACCAACCTGCAGGGCTGCTCGAACCTGACCGACCTGAACCGGCTGGACACGCACCCGCCGCAAATGAGCCCGCCGATCCAGGCAGCTTCCCCCGGCGCGCAGCCGGCGCAGGCCGCATCGACCCTGCCGCAGCCAGGCCCCGCACCTGCCGCGGTTGCGTCGCCGCCGGCCACCTCGTCGTCGTCCCGTACCCACTGACGACGTCGCCGGGCGTCAGGGCAGCAGCGGGTTGTTCCGCTGCAGGGCATTGCGGTCGGGTAGCTGGCTCGTGTCCCAACCGCCGCCGAGCGCCTGGATCAGGGCCACGGCCGCACTGAGACGGCCCTGTTCGATGGAGAGTTCGGTCTGCTGGTCGGCCAGCAAGGTGTTCTGGGCGATGATGACAGTGGTGTAGGCCTGCGTGCCGGCGCGGTATTCGTTCAAGGCGATTTCGGCGGCGCGCTTTGCATCGGCCACCGCGCGGGCCTGGATTTCGGCCTGGCGCGCCAGGATGCGCAGGTTGGAGAGGTTGTCCTCCACCTGCTGGAAAGCGGTCAGCACCGTCTGCCGGTAGGTGGCAACGCTGTTGTCGTAGTTCGCGCGGGCGGCCCGCACCGCGGCCGTGCGTGCGCCGCCCTGGAAGATGGCGTCGCGGGCGCCGGCGCCGAGCGACCAGACGCGGTGGGCGCTCTCGATCAGTGAGCCGAGCGGGTTGCCGGCATAGCCGAACAGGGCCGACAGCGTGATCGCCGGGTAGTAGGCGGCGACAGCGACGCCGATCAGCGCGTTCTGCGCCTTCATGTTGCGCTCCGCCTGCGCCACGTCCGGCCGCCGTTCCAGCAATGCCGCCGGCACCACGCCGGGGATGTCGGGGGTCGGCGGCACGGTGGCCACCGGCGGAACGGTGAGGGTTGCCGGCGGCTGCCCGATCAGCACCGCGATGGCATGTTCGTATTGCGCGCGCGCGACGCCGACGTTCACCGCCGCCGACTGCGCCGCATCGAGCTCGGTCTGTGCGTTCAGCACGTCGGACCGGGCGGCGACACCGGCCGTGTACTGGTTCTGGGTGATCCGCAGCGATTCGGTGTCGAGGCGCACGGTTTCGTCCAGCACACGCTGCAGGGCATCGGACACCCTCAAGTCGAGGTAGTCCGTCGCCAGCAGCGCCTGCAGCGACAGGCGCGCATTGGCAACCAGGGCCGCATCGGATTGCGCGGTGGCGACGTTGCTTTGCACCTGGCGGCGGACCGCGCCCCAGACGTCGATGGTCCAGCTCGCATCGCCCTGCAAACTGTATAGCGTGCCCGCGGACGAGCCGCCGTTGCTGGACCGGGTGACCCCGGCGGTTCCGGTCAGCGTGGGGAACAGGGCGGCGCGCGCTTCGTCGATCAGTGCCAGGGCGTTGCCGTAGGTCGCCTCGTCGGCGCGCAAACTCTGGTTGGCCGCCTGCACCTGCAGCTCGAGCCGGTTCAGCAACGGATCGCCGAACGCCAGCCACCACTCGCCCTTCGGTGCGGCATCGGCCGGCGTGGCCAGCTTCCAGCCCGGCAATTCCTTGAAATGCGCGGTGTCGGGCGCGGATGGCCGATGATAGTCGGGCCCGACCATGCAGCCGGCCAGCAGGCCAGGCAGCAACGCGGCCAGAACCGTGCACCGGCGCCGGCTTGTGGGCTTACGCGAGGCGGCACTCATTCCGCGGGCTGCTCCGAAACATTGGTGCCGGGGAATGCACGCCGCCAGCCGCCGCGCGACCACAGGCGGAACCGGTCGAGGTATAGATAGACCACCGGTGTCGTGTAGAGCGTCAATGCCTGGCTGACGATCAGGCCGCCGACGATGGCGATGCCGAGCGGGCGGCGGAGCTCGGCACCCTCGCCGGTGTCGAGCGCCAGCGGCACTGCGCCGAGTAGCGCCGCGAAGGTTGTCATCATGATCGGGCGAAACCGCAGCAGGCAGGCCTGGAAGATGGAATCGCGGGTGGACAGCCCTTGTTCGCGTTCCGCGGTGAGTGCGAAGTCGATCATCAATATGGCGTTCTTCTTGACGATGCCGATCAGCAGGATGACGCCGATCAGCGCGATGATGCTGAATTCGGTGCCGGTGAGCAGCAATGCGAGCACGGCGCCGACGCCCGCCGATGGCAGGGTGGACAGGATGGTGACGGGATGTACCGCGCTCTCGTACAGGATGCCGAGCACGATATAGACCGCGACCAGCGCCGCCAGGATCAGCACCGGCTCGCTGCTGGTCGATTGCTGGAAGGTGGCGGCGGTGCCGGCAAAGCTGCCGACGATGCTGGCCGGCATGTGGATGTCCGACGTGGCGCGGGCGATGGCGGCTGTGGCATCGCCGAGCGATTTGCCTGGCGGCAGGTTGAACGAGATGGTGGCGGCCACGAACGCGCCCTGGTGGTTGACGCCGAGCGGCGTGTGGCCCGGCTGGAATTGCGAGATGGCAGCCAGCGGCACCATGGTTTCCTGCGCGGTGCTGACCGACGCGCCGCTGGAGGCGCCGCTTTTCCCGGAAGCGGCGAGCGCATTGGAATTCGCGTTGCGCGCCGAATCCGACGCGACACTGGCGGCAGTCGTTGTGGTCTTGGACGATTGCACGGTGCCTGCGGGGAAGCCGCTGCTGCTGGTGCCGGGGGCGGACGCGCCGGACGTGCTGATCCAGACTTCCCGCAACGTCTGCGGGCTTTGCCAGTAGCGCGGCGCCAGTTCCATGACCACGTGATACTGGTTCAGCGGGTTGTAGATGGTGCTGACCTGCCGCTGCCCGAACGCATCGTACAGCGTGTTGTCGATGGTCGAAGGCGTCAGGTTTAGCCGCGCCGCCGTGCTGCGGTCGATCACCAATTCGGTTTCCAGGCCGCTCTGCTGCTGGTCGCTGTTGACGTCGGTCAGCACGGGATTTTTCTGCAGCGCCTCGGTGAGCTTGGGCGCCCATTTGTAGAGCGTCGGCGCATCGTCGGCCTGCAGCGTGTACTGGTATTGCGCGTTGGACTGCCGGCCGCCGACCCGGATGTCCTGCACCGCCTGCAGGAACAGCCGCGCACCGGCGACGCGGGCCAGCTTCGGGCGGAGGCGCGCGATCACCTGGTCGGCGCTGGCGTCGCGCTGTGCCAACGGCTTCAGCGCGACGAAAAGGTTCGCCGTGTTGGTCTGCCGGCCGCCGGTGAAACCGACGACGTTGGCGATGGCGGGGTCACGGCGCACGATGTTCTCGATGGTGGCGAGCTTGGTGCGCATCGATTGGAAACTGGTGGACTGGTCCGCCTGCACCATGCCCATCAGCGCGCCGGTATCCTGCTGCGGGAAGAAACCCTTGGGCACGATCACGAACAGATACACGTTCAGCACGACCGTTGCCGCCAGCACGACAATCACCATCAGCGCGCGATCCAGCGACCAGGACAGCGTGCGTTCGTAGAAGCCCTGCATGCGGTCGAACGCCGCCTCGGTGTGGCGGAAGAACCAGCCGCGCGGCTTGTCGCGGCGGTCCACGCGCAGGAACAGCGCGCACATCATCGGCGTGGTGGTCAGCGAGATCAGCAGGCTGACGACGATGGCGAGCGACAGCGTCAGTGCGAACTCGCGGAACAGCCGGCCGACAATGCCGCCCATCAGCAGGATCGGCAGGAACACCGCGACCAGCGACGTGCTGATCGACAGCACGGTGAAACCGACTTCGCGTGCGCCGAGCAGCGCTGCCTGCACGCGCGGCATGCCGTCTTCCATGTGGCGCGCGATGTTTTCGAGAACGACGATGGCGTCGTCGACCACGAAACCGGTCGAGATGGTCAGCGCCATCAGCGAGAGGTTGTCGAGGCTGAACCCGAGCAGGTACATCGCGGCGAATGTGCCGATGATCGAGACGGGAACGGCAACCGCCGGGATCAGTGTCGCGCGCGCACTCCCGAGGAACACGAACACCACGCCGATCACCAGCAGGATGGCGATGACCAGCGTGCGCTGCGTGTCGTTGAGCGATGCACGCACGGTGGGCGTGCGGTCGATGGCGATGGTGACGTTGGTGCCGCCGGGCAGCGATGCTTCGAGTTGCGGCAGGATCGCGCGGATGCCGTTGACGGTGGTGATGATGTTCGCGCCCGGCTGGCGGAACACGATCAGCACCACGGTCGGCTGCCCGTTGAACAGGCCGGAGTTGCGGAGATCCTCGACACTGTCGACCACGTCGGCAACGTCGGTCAGCCGGACGGCGGCGTTGTTGCGGTAGGCGACCACCAGGGGCCGGTAGTCCGCCGCATGCGGTGCCTGGTCGTTCGTGTAGAGCTGGAAGTGGCGGTCGCCTTCCTCGATCGAACCCTTCGGCGCATTCGCGTTGGCCGAAGCGAGTGCCGCGCGCACGTCTTCCAGTCCGATCCCGTAATGGAATAGCGCGCCCGGGTTCAGTTCCACCCGCACCGCGGGCAGCGCCGACCCGTTCACGTCCACCTCGCCGACGCCGGGCATCTGCGACAGCTTCTGCTCCAGCACGGTTGCCGCGGAATCGTAAAGCTGGCCCTGCGTCAGGGTCTTCGAGGTGAGCGCCAGGATCATCACCGGCGCGTCGGCCGGGTTCACCTTGCGGTATGTCGGGTTGGAGCGGAGGGCCGCCGGCAGGTCGGCGCGTGCCGCGTTGATCGCCGCCTCCACATCGCGCGCGGCGCCGTCGATATTGCGGTTGAGGCCGAACTGCAGCGTGATGCGGGACGCGCCGACGCTGCTCTGTGAGGTCATCTCCGTCACGTCGGCGATCTGGCCCAGGTGCCTTTCGAGCGGGCTCGCAACCGACGTCGCGACAGTATCAGGACTGGCGCCGGGCAGCGCCGCCTGGATCGAGATGGTCGGGAAATCGACTTGCGGCAGCGGCGAGACCGGCAACTGCACATAGGCGAAGATGCCGGCCAGCGCGATGCCGATGGTGAGCAGCGTGGTCGCGATCGGCCGGCCGATGAAGGGCGCGCTGATGTTCACGCGTGCGCGGGACCTTCCGCCACGCTCTTGGGGCCGAACCGCACGGCGATGCGGTCGAACAGCAGGTAGATGACCGGCGTCGTGAACAATGTCAGCACCTGGCTGACGATCAATCCGCCGAAGATGGCGAGGCCGAGTGGCCGGCGCAGTTCCGAGCCGGTGCCGGAACCCAGCATCAGCGGCAATGCCGAGAACAGGGCTGCGAACGTCGTCATCAGGATCGGGCGCAGGCGCAGCGTGCTGGCGCGGTGGATGGCCTCGCGCGGGGCGTAGCCTTCCTCGCGCTCGGCAACCAGCGCGAAATCCACCATCATGATCGCGTTCTTCTTGACGATGCCGATCAGCAGCACGATGCCGATGATGCCGATGATGTCGAGATCGCTGCCGACCGCCATCAAAGCCAGCAGCGCGCCGATGCCCGCCGACGGCAGCGTGGACAGGATGGTGACCGGATGCGCGAAACTCTCGTACAGCACGCCGAGCACGATGTACATCGCGGCGATCGCTGCCAGCACCAGGTACAACTCGTTGCCGAGCGCGCTCTGGAACGCGGCAGCCGCTCCCTGGAAGGCGGTCAGGAAGCTGTCGGGCAGTTGAAGGTCGTGCTCGGCCTGATGGATCGCATCGACCGCGGCGCCGAGCGAGGCGCCGGGTGCTAGATTGAAGCTGATGGTGGTGGATGGGAACTGGCCGAGATGGCTGACCACCAGCGGGGCGGCGCGCGTGGTCACGTGCACGAAGGCGCCGAGCGGGACCTGGCCGCCGGTCGCGGTCGATGACGGCAGGTAAAGCGCGTTGAGGTTGACCAAGGCCGCCTGCACCGCGGGCTGCGCTTCCAGGATCACCCGGTGCTGGTTGGATTCGGTGTAGATGGTGGAAACGATGCGCTGCCCGAACGCATCGTAAAGCGCGTTGTCGACGGTGGCCGGCGTGATGCCGAAGCGCGCGGCGGTGGCGCGGTCGATGGTGATGTCGGCGGCGAGGCCGTTGTTCTGCATGTCGCTGGCGACGTCGGTGATCGACGGGATTGCGCGCAACTTGTCGAGCAGTTTCGGCACCCAGATGGCGAACTGCGACAGATCGGCGTTTTCCAGCACGAACTGGTACTGCGTCGCGCTGATCGTGGTGTCGATCGACAGGTCCTGGACCGGCTGCATGTAGAGCGCGATGCCGGAGATACCCGAGACCTCGTGTTGCAGGCGGCGGATGATGGCGCTTGCATTATCGGTGCGTTCGTCGCGCGCTTTCAGGTTGATCAGGAACCGGCCGGCGTTCAGCGTCGTGTTGCTGCCGTCGATACCGATGAACGACGACAGGCTGACAACGTCGGGGTCGTGCAGGATGGCGTCGGCGAGCGCCTGCTGCCCGCGCGAGACGGCGGCGTACGATGCGGACGGTGCGGCGGCGCTGATGCCCTGGATCAGCCCGGTATCCTGCACCGGGAAGAAGCCTTTCGGGATCACCACGTACAGGAAGGCCGTGAACAGGACAGTGATCGTCGCCACCACCAGGGTCAGCACCTGCCGGTCGAGCACCCAGTCCAGCGCGCTGCCGTAGCCGGAGATCACCCGCTCTGTCATCCGCTCGGACCAGCGCGCCACCCGGCTTTGGTCCTCGGGCCGCTGGTGGCGCAGCAGGCGGGCGCACAGCATCGGCACCAGCGTCAGCGACACCACGGCCGAGATGACGATGGTCACGGCGAGGGTTATCGCGAACTCGTGGAACAGCCTGCCGACCACGTCGCCCATGAACAGCAGCGGGATCAGCACCGCGAGCAGCGAGACCGTCAGCGAGATGATGGTGAAGCCGATCTGCTGCGAGCCTTTCAGCGCGGCCTGCAGCGGCGACTCGCCCATTTCGATGAAGCGGTCGATGTTCTCGATCATCACGATGGCGTCGTCCACGACGAAACCGGTCGCGATCGTCAGCGCCATCAGCGAAAGGTTATCGAGCGAGAAACCCCACAGGTACATCGCCGCCAGCGTGCCGACGAGCGACAGCGGCACCGACAGGCTGGGGATCAGCGTCGCGGAAAGCCGGCGCAGGAACAGGAAGATCACCAGCACCACCAGCCCGATCGCCAAGGCCAACTCGAACTCCACGTCGGCCACCGATGCGCGGATGGTGTTGGTGCGGTCGGTCAGCTTGGTCACCTGCAAGGCGGCGGGCAATGATTGCTGGAGCTTCGGCAGCAGGCCGGTGATGCGGTCCACCACCTGGATGACGTTCGCGCCGGGCTGGCGCTGCACGTTCAGGATCACCGCGGGCGTCCGATCCATCCAGGCCTGCAAACGATCGTTCTCGGATCCCTGAACGATGGTCGCCACATCCGTCAGGTGCACCGGCGCGCCGTTCTTGTAGGCGATGATGGCGCTCGCCATGGCTTTCGCGTCGGGCAACTGGTCGTTCGCGTTGATCGTGGTGGCCTGCGCCGGCCCGTCGAAATTCCCCTTCGGCGTGTTCACGTTCAGGTTGGCGATGGTGGTGCGCAGATCGTCGATGTTCAGCCCGATGGCGGCCAGCGCGCGCGGGTTGGCCTGCACGCGCACCGCGGGCCGGTGGCCACCGGAAATCGACACCAGCCCGACGCCGTCGATCTGGCTTATCTTCTGCGCCAGCCTGGTTTCCGCCAGATCCTCGATCTGCGTCAGCGCCATCGTCTTGCTGGTCAACGCGAGCGTCAGCACGGGCGCGTCGGCCGGGTTCACCTTGGCGTAGATGGGCGGCGCCGGCAGGTCGGACGGCAGCAGATTGCCCGCAGCATTGATCGCCGCCTGCACTTCCTGCTCGGCCACGTCGAGCGAAAGATCGAGGCTGAACTGCAACGTGATCACCGAGGCGCCGGCCGAACTTTGCGAACTCATCTGGTTCAGGCCGGGCATCTCGCCGAACTGCCGTTCCAGCGGCGCGGTGACCGAGCTGGTCATCACCTCGGGGCTGGCGCCGGGGTAGAAGGTCTGCACCTGGATGGTCGGGTAATCCACTTCCGGCAACGCGGAAAGCGGCAAATACTGGTAGGCGATGATGCCGACCAGCAGCAGCGCCAGCATCAGCAGCGTGGTCGCCACCGGGCGCAGGATGAACAGTGCGGACGGACCCATCGTGCTTGCCCGGCGCTAGTTGGACGATGCGGGGGCTGACGCATCGGCGGGGGCGTGGCGATGCCGGTGCGGCTTCGCATCGCCCCCCTTCGCATCACCCGAGGCTGCATCACGGGATTTTCCGTCGCCGCCCTTCGCGTCATTCGGATGGTCGCCCGGCACCGTCACCTTGGCACCGTCGCGCAGCCGGT
>CAZZWO010000096.1:0-10675 GCA_964657885.1 uncultured Acetobacteraceae bacterium
GTGCCGTTATAAGTCGGCGCGGACGATTCCTGGCTGTGCAGACCCTGCACCAGGTAACGATGCTGGATCAGGTCCAGGAACTCGTAACCGTCGGCGCCGCACAGCGGAACTTCGGGTGATTCGGCGATGAACGCCAACGCCGTGCGCCACAACTGGCCGCGGCCGTCATAACGGTCGCTGATGGCAATCTGCCAGCTATCCTCGTCCATGTAGAAGGTGCGGCGGGCATACACGTGCCGGATGCCGGGCTTCAGCGTCCCCTCGACCACCCATACGCGATGCAATTCGAAGCGAAGCAGGTCGGGGTTGACCGCCTGCGGCTTGACGATGTCGCTGTATTTCACGCCCGGCTGCTGGATCTTGTAGGTGTTGTAGGGAATGTAGATTTCCTTCTTCCCCAGCAGCTTCCAGTTGTACCGGTCGATGGCGCCGTTGTACATGTCGTAGTCGTCGACCGTCTCCAGGCCGTCGGTGTTTTGCACCGGCGTGTCGTAGTTGATCTCCGGCGCGCGGCGCACCCGGCGCTCACCCGGGTTGTAGGTCCAGGCCTCGCGCGGCTGCTGGAACGGGTCCTGATAGCTGCGGACCAGCGTCAGCTGGCCGGCGATGCGCGGCGGGGACAGAACTTCCTGCCAGAACAGGCTGTCCCATTTCTGCGGGTTGTTCAGGCCCGGCAGGTTGTACGGAAACATGATCTGTTCGTGCCAGCGGGTCAGCGAGTAATCGCCGCCAGGCGTCGTGATGGCGTTGTCGACGGTGCGCTGCAATTCGCTGCCGCGCCAACGCAGGATGTGATTCCACACGGCCTCGTTGCCGTTCTTGGGCACCGGGAACGGGATCGACAACTTGGCGCCGATCACGTCCTGCCCGTTCTCGGACAGATGCGCGCGGCCGGCATTCGCGATGGCGTTGTCGTAGATGTATTGCGGCGCCGCTGCAGTGCGGTGCGTCGGATAGACGTCCACATGGTAGCCGGGCAGCGTGCGTACCATGGCCACCGTACCGTCGGCCATCTTGCTGGCATACCGGTCAACGTTCTGCGCGGTGATGGAGAACAGCGGCCGCTCGGACGCGAACGGGTCGGGGCGGTAGCCGCCTGCGACGTAGCCCGAAACCGGTGTGGTCAAGCCACCGGTATAGGCCGGGATGGTGCCATCGGCATTGCCGGCCTTGACGGCACCCATCGGGGTAAGCGTGCGGCCGAGATCGGCAGCACTCTGCGCCTTGGCGTGTGGCGCCATCACTGACGCGGCCAGAATCGTCGCCGCAAGCAGCATCTGCTTCATGTCGTATCCATCCCTCACTCTGCGGCGCTTCCCGCCTGCTGCGGGCATCTAAGCAACAGCGCCCTAGGGTGTCCACCCTTGATGCAGATCGTTGAACAAAACGAATGGACACGGAAATGTGATGCAGGTTAAGTAACGGTTCCGAAACGGTAAGGGCATCTCATGAAGCGCATGTTGCTGACAGCCACGTTCCTGGCCGCCTTCCAACTAGGTGCCGCCCCAGAAAGCCTGGCGCAGACAGCCGACCAGCCCGCACCAGGCGCGAGCGAGGCGGCGCCGGCATCCGACACGCCTGCCCCCGTGCATCGCCGCCACAAGCGGCACCGCAGCCGTCAGGTGGCCGCGCAGGCGTCCCCTGCCCCGATCGACGCAGCCGCAGCGCAGGCGCCCGCCACACCGGCCAGCGACGACGTGGCGCTGCGTGTGGCGCACCCGCTCGTGCCTACCGAGGCTATGGCGATGGTGAAAGTCGCGGCGCCACAAGCCGCCCCCGCGGCGGGACAGAACGGCGCCGGCGAAGGGCTGACGCCGATGGGTGCGATCCGCGCCGGCAACGCCCAGGGCACCATCCCGGCCTGGACCGGCGGGCTGGCCGGTGTGGTCAGCGCCGCCCCCGTGCACTACCGCCCCGATCCGTTCGCGTCGGAGCGGCCGCTGTTCCGCATCACCGCCCAGAACGTCGACCAATACGCCGACAGACTGGCGGCCGGCACGGTTGCGATGATCCGCACCATCCACGGCTACCATGTGGACGTGTATCCGACGCACCGCACCTTCGCGGCACCGCAGTACATCTACGACAACGCCGTCGCCAACATGCAGCGCACGCACCTGGTGCATCACGGCGAGGGCGTGGAGGGCGCCGCGTTGTCGGTGCCGTTCCCGGTGCCGCACTCCGGTGCGGAAGCGGTTTGGAATCATATCCTGCGCTGGCGCGGCACGCAGATCGTGCGCACGGTGGACAACGTCATCTCGACGCCGGGGGGCGATTACTCGATCCAGAAATGGCACGAGGACATCATGCTGCCCTACAACACCGTCAATTTTCAGAACACGCGCCAGTGGGACAGCATGTTCCGCCAGGAAGTGCTGGCACCGCCGCGCGATGCCGGCGCGCTGACGCTGGTGATCAACCACGAAAACCCGTACGAGCAGGCGCGCGAGGCCTGGAGCTACAACCCCGGTGAACGCCGGGTGCGCCGCGCGCCGGACATCGATTACGACACGCCGCTGACCGACACCGACGGGCTCGAGACGGTCGATGACTACGACATGTTCAACGGCTCGCTCGACCGCTACGATTGGACGCTGGTCGGCCGCAAGGAATTGTATGTTCCTTACAACACGGCCAAGCTGCAAGACCCGAAGATCCGTTACGCCGACCTGATCGGCAAGGAATCGATCAACCCGGATTACCTGCGGTTCGAACTGCACCGCGTGTGGGTGGTGGAAGCCAAGCTGAAGCCCGAGTTCCGGCACATCTACACCCGCCGCACCCTGTACCTGGACGAGGATAGCTGGCAGTGCCTCGTCGCCGACCGGTACGACGGGCGCGGCAATCTGTGGCGCACCGCCCTGGCCTTCCCGGCGCAGATGCCCGAAGTGCCGGTGATGGTCGCCGACGGCTACGAATATGTCGACCTCTACCAGCATCGCTACCTGATGCAGGGCCTGCACAACCAGGAACCCCAAGCCCCCGTGTTCAACGCAGCATCCCTATCCCTTCGGGACTACACCGCGGATGCACTCCGCCGCATGGGCCACCGGTAACAGCAAACGAGTTGCCGGACGCCACCTTGTGCGTCCGGCACCTTGTCCACAGCGAGCGACAAGCTCAGTGCAGGTTGGCGGATGCCAACGCGACATTGCTGCGTGCTTGGGCAGCAGCTACTACGGTCCGCATGCTGGCCATCGCTTCCCCCAACGCCTGGTTGCGGCATGCCACCTCGTCGGCCGACTCGGCGAGTTCGAGGCTGCTGTCGCCGCAGACACGCCGGCTGGCCATGACCAACCGCTGACGGAGCGCCTCCTGGCCCGCCTTCGACGCGAGGTTGAGATCACCGTAGTTCACCGTCAGCGATTTTGTCTCGCGATCGGCGGCGTGGGCGGAAGTGGATGCAGTTGCCACCGCCGCCAGCAGCAAGGCTGCCAGGAGCGAGTGCCGACGAACGCTGCGAAATTTGAACATGACGGTCTCCTGTAAGTTCAGTTACAGCCGGGCCGAGCCTGGCAGGTGCCTGTTCACACTGTGTGGACGGCGACGAAGCAGCGGTAGCCGGGCCGCCGGCCGGACCCCAGTCAATCCTGACTAAATCTTGCTAAGTCGCATTTACATCGAGTTTTCAGTGGTTTGCCGAATTGAAATTAGAGCTTGTTAGCCGCCATCAGGTTTGCCTCTCCGTCGGCGCAGGGTCGCTCCGCCAGACTTCTGCCGGGTGCGGATGACGGAGCGATTGAATCGATCGGGACCGATGCGCTAAAACGCAAAAGCGCAGGCGGCCCTTGGGACCGCGGGGGGCGCCTTGAAACCGGTCGCACCTGGAACCTTCAGTTTTGGTCCGTGGCTGCTCGACCCGCACCGGCGGATGTTGCTGTGCAACGACGTGCCGGCGGCGGTGAACCGGCCCGCTTTCGACATGCTCGTTTTCCTGGTGACCCATCGCAACCAGGTTCTGACGCGCGACGAAATCATTGGTCACGTCTGGGCGGGGCTGAGCGTCGGCGAGAACAACCTGACTGTGCAGATGTCGAACCTGCGACGGGCGCTTGGCGATTCGGGCGGCACATTGATCGCGACGATACCCGGGCGTGGCTACCAGTTCGTTGGTGAGGTCACCGAATTCTGCGAGGCCGCCGCTCCGACTACCGGTGTAGCCAAAGCGGAGCCGGCCCCAACAAATATGCAACGGGGATCATGGCGAAACCGGCAGACCGGGGCTGCAGTTTTCGCGCTGTTTGCACTGATGATCTGCGCGTTGGCCGCCTTCACCCGATGGCCGCCGAAGCCCGCTGCTCCGCGCCTGTCCATCGCTGTGCTGCCCTGGCGGAACCTCAGCGCGGACCATGCCCAGGATTACCTGGCCGACGCGCTCACCGACGATCTGACGACCGATCTCGCGCACATCCCGCAGGCCATCGTCATCGCACGGGAGAGTGCGGACGTATGGCGGGGCAAGGCAGTTCCAGTTCAGCAGATTGGAAACATGTTGCACGTCCGTTACCTGGTCGAGGGTAGTCTCAGGGTTGAGAATGGCTTGCTGCACGTCAATGCGCAGTTGATCAATTCTGAAAGTGGCGTGCATTTGTGGGCCGACCAGTTCGATGTTCCTCAAAGTCGGCTCGCCGATGCAAGGGACGCGGTGGTTCATCGGACCGCAGCGGCGCTCGATTTCACTCTGACTTTGCTGGAAAGCGCACGGTCCCATCACGACAGGCCCGATAACCCGGACTCACTCGACCTGTTCTTCCAGGCACGCGCCATTATCGACCAGGACGATTCCTTGGCCGGATTGACGATGGCGCAAAGCCGACTGGAAGAGGCTATCTCGTTGCAGCCTGATTTCGGCGACGCGCTCGCCGAATTGGGTGCCATGCTGCTCACAAAGGTACGAGAACGCGACGATCCGGACGATATTCGCGATTACGCCCGTGCGCGGTCCGTAGTGGCCGCGGCCCTGAGGTATTCACCTCGAAATGCCAAAGCTTTGGCTGCTCAAGCTCGCATGCTGTTTATCGATGGGCAGTGGACAGCTGCCCGCTACAAGGCGGCGGAGGCATTAACAATAGAACCATCAAACGTCGAAGCGGAGATGGTGCTAGCAACCGTCGCCCAAGCTCAGGGCGACTTCGAACATGCAGTGGCGCACCTGGAGGCCTGCTTACGCCTGACGCCCAACCTCCCGGCAAACAAGTCCCGCTTCTTGATGTTGGGCTATATTCGGCTGATGCAGCGACGCCTGCCCGAAGCCTTCGAAGACTTGCATCTGGCGACGGCAGGAGATTCCGATGCTGACGCTGCCGACACCATGGGCCGGGCGGAAATCACGCAGTTGCTGTTGATAGCCACCACCGGAATGCAGGGCGATGCAGAAGTGTCGCAACGAATGTTCAAAGCCTACATGCGGAATCGGGCCAACCGCACGGTCTGGCGATTCGGCTCACAAATATCACGCCCTAACTCTGCTCTCCCAGGGTTCTCCGCGATCATGGCGGCCCTTCATCAAGCTGGAATGCCGTGGTATGCCGATGAACACACAAAGCTCGATGCCGGTAAGCGTTGTATCGGTAGTGATTACACGGCACCGCCAGCGACCCTCCCGAACGGGCTTACGCTCGATACCAATGCAGTAGCCGCAAAACTCCTTCTCAGACCCCAGCCGCTGGTCATCGATGTGGGACGCGGTGTTGCGAGCCCGAAAGGTGCGTTCTGGTGGAATGCAGATGCGGGGCTCGTGGACTCCCCTTATGAATTTGCAAGCCAGACTGCCCGCACACAATCACCTTTCGACCACAACCGCCTGATAATCATCATGGGTGAAGGAACATACGGCTGTACATCGTTCGCCACGGCACAGCGCCTGATTGACGAAGGTTACCGCACAGTAGCCTGGTATCGTGGAGGAGAAGAGGCCTGGGCCGCCGCTGGTCAGCCGGCGGAAGATCATCGCCCGCAATGATTTGATGTTGCTCAGCACTAACGAATATTGTCGCTAGCTTCAGCCAGTGTCAGGCTAATCCGGCGCTTCTGGAGAAAACCAACATGGAAGAGTCGAACTTCGTCACGGTGACGGCCAATTATGTGTTGCCGATCGGCTGCGTTATCGGAATGGGTCAGGGCACCGGTCAAACCGCGAGCCCTCCTCCTAATGGCGTAACGGGAGTACATAGCGGCGTTCCGGCAAACAAGGGCAATGCTCTCTACAGCTTCCCGTTCCCTACGGGCAACGACCTCACAAGAGAGTCGGTCAGCAAGCATCTAAAAGACCTCACCGAAATGTCGGCTGTCGTTGCAACCTGGTCTCTTTTCTTCTCGGAGGCAGTAACAAGTTTCGAACTGTCTAACGGCCGTGAGAAGGTTGGGCTAACAGGTGCAGGTGATTGCACTACCGATTAAACGCGAGGAACTGCGTGCCACGGCACTGACGACTTCTGGAGACGCAACAAGGGTCTAAGTCGTTGCGGCTTCACGGTTGGCTCTCACCCGCCATGCTCCGGTTCCAGGGCGGCGGCGATGTCTTCGGGGCGCTTCTGAGGGACGATGAGGTCCATCACGCCGATGATGGCGGGGAGGACAACGATGGCGCCGGCCATGTTCATGAAGAACATGAAGGTGAGCAGCATGCCCATGTCGGCCTGGAACTGCAGCGGGGAAAATGCCCAGGTGGCGACGCCGATCGATAGCGAGAGGCCGGTGAAGATCACCGCGGAGCCGGTCTCCCGCAGGGTCTGGATATAGGCGGCATTCAGCGTGTAGCCGCGCCGCATGTAGTAGCTGAGGCGCGAGAACTTGTAGATGCCGTAGTCGACGCCGATGCCGACGCCCAATGCCGTCACCGGCAAGGTCGATAGCTTCAGGCCGATGCCCAGCACGCTCATGGCCGCATTCGCCAGGATCGACACCGCCGCCAGCGGCAGCACGATGCAGATGGCCGCGCGCACCGAACGGAACACGCCAAGGCAGATCACGATGATCATGCCATAGACGAGCCCGAGCATCGGGAATTGCGCACGCTCGACGACGATGTTTGTCGCGCCGATGACACCGGCGGTCCCCGCCGCCAGTTCCAGCCGGATCTTCGCCGGCGATGCGGTGGCCGAGAATGCCTCGATGGTCTTTATGACGTGATCGATCGTGCCGGCCTTGTGGTCGGTCAGGAAGATGATCAGCGGCATCGCCGAGCAATCGTTGTTGGCCAGGCCCATCGACGGTTCGAACGCCGAGCTGTCGCGGCCCAGCACCCGGCTGTCATGCGGCAGGTAATTGAACTTCGGATTGCCCTCGTTGTACTGCACGTTCACGAAGCGCATCAGGTGGCCCATGAACAGGGTGCCACGCACGCCTGGCACGCCCTGCAGGCGGTAATCCAGGTTATCGATCCGCCGCACCGCATCGTAGTCGAGGCAGGAGTTCGCAGGCCCCTCGGCAAACACCTCGAGCACGTCGACGCCCACGGCGTAGTTGGCCTGGAAGAACGCCGCATCGCGGTTGTTGCGGCTTTCCGGCCGCAATTCCGGAACGCCGACATTCAGGTCGCCGACCACCGGCTGGCCGAGCAGCAGCGCGCTGCCGGAGACGGCCAGGGTCAATGCGCAGATGATAACCGCGGAACGGGGTGCGATCAGGCTGGCCAGCACGCGCCAGAAGCCTTCGAAACGCGCCGCGCCACGCTGCGCGGCCTCCACGCGCGCCATCGAGATGCCGGCGAAGCTGCAGATAACCGGCAGCACCATCAGGTTGGTGATCGCCAGCACCGCGATGCCGATCGCCGCCGTCAGCGCCAGTTCGCGGATGGCGGGAACCGGTATCGTAGTGACCGTAACGAATGTGAGCACTGCAAGGCAGAGTGCGACTACGCCGGGCTCCAGCAGGTTGTGGAAGCTGCCGCGCGCCGCCTCGAGTGCGGATTTCCCCTCGCCTACCAGCCGCACGTTCGACAGCGCGATCTGCACGCCATGACTGACGCCGATCGCCAGGATCAGGAACGGGATCAGCACGGAGATCGGGTCGATGCCGATGCCCATGATCGTGATGATGCCGAGCTGCCACATCACCGCAATGAGCGAGCACGCCAGCGCCGCGACCGTCAAATACAGCGAACGGGAAACGATGTAGAGCAACACGGCAGCAACCGCGAGCGCGATGCCGAAGAACAGAACGATCACCTGGGCGCCGTGCTCGATGTCGCCGATCGCCTGCGCGAAGCCCAGGATGTGCACCTGGGTGTCGGCGGTGTTGTATTTTGCCCGGATGATGCTGTCGAGTTCGTCGGCGAACTTGCCGTAGTCGAGGTGCGCGCCGGTGCTCGGATCCACGTCGTTCAGCTTGGCGCTGACCACGGCGCTGCGGAAGTTGTTGGCAACGAGGCGGCCGAGGATGCCGGACTTGTAGATGTTCGCCCGAACGGTGCTGAAGCCTTTGGCATCGGGCTTGAAGGTCGCCGGGATCACCGGGCCGCCGTTGAACCCGCCCTCGACCACTTCGGCGAAGCGGGTGTCCGGCGTGTAGAGGCTGCTGACATGCGTGCGATCGACGCCCGGCAGGAAGAACACGTCGTCCGTAAGCCGGCGCAGCGCGTCGAAATAGGCGGGCGAGAAGATGTCGCCATTCTTGGCCTCGAGCGAGATCAGCAGCACGTTGCCGCCGCCGAACTGCGTCTCCACCTTTTTATAGGTGTCGATATAGGCGTTGTGCGACGGCAGAAGCTTGTCGAAGGCGGCGTCCGGATGGACCTTCACGGCAAAGAAACCGAGGCCGATGGTGACGAGCGCGAACAGCGCCAGCACCTTGCGGCGATTGCCGAACAGGGCGCGCTCGATAAAGCCGATCATTGTGTCACCTCCCTGTCGGAAGCCGGTGTTGCGGTCGGATCGACCAGGTGCACGCCGTCATCGCCGACCACCACCCATTTTCCCGACTGCGTTTCCGCTACCGCCGACAGGCTGGTGCCGGTGGGCGGCGGAAGGGTGCGGAACTTGTTGGTTTCCGGGTCGAACAGCATCAGCAGGCCGTTTCCGCCGGCCAGCGCAAAGAAGCCGTTGGCCAGCACAGTGCCGCCGAAGATCGGCCGCTGCTCGCCGGTGTCGATCCGCTTCCATGCAGGGGCCGCCGGGGTAGAGACGAACATGCTGCCGCGCAGCCCGAAGCTGTAGATGTTGCCGTTCGGGGTCGCGAGGCAGCCGAACTGCGAGCCGTCATACGGCACCGGCATCGGCGTCCACGTAGTATCGTGCCGGACGAAGGCATGCCCCGCCTCGCCGATCGCGACCAGGTCCTGCCCGCGCGCGAGAACGCAATTCAGGTGATAATCCTCGTCGAGGTTCGGCACCTTCACCGGTGTCCAGGCCGCGCCGGCATTCTGCGTTTCCAGCAGCAGCGCGTAGGCGCCGGACGCAACCAGGTGGTTCGGGCCGAGGCTGGCAACCGAGAACAGCGCCTGGTCGCCACCCGACGCAGTGGTCTGGGTGGTCCAATGCGCGCCGGCATCGGCGGTGTGCAGGATCGTCGAATCCTGTCCCACCACCCAGCCTTCGGTCGGGCTGATGAACAGGATGGACGTCAGAAGCTCGTCGGTGCCGCTGACCACCGGCTTCCAGCTGGTACCCTGGTCGTCGGATATCAGGATGTTGCCGCGGTCGCCCGCGGCTACCAGCCGGTCGCCGGCGCGCGCCACCGCCAGCAGCACGCCGTGCGTCGCTCGCCAGATCGGCTGGTCCGTGCCGCTGGGGGGCGGCGGCGGTACGGCCGAGGCCGGTGTCATGGCGGCGGGCAGCATCGCCAATGCGAGCGCCACAGTCAGCAAAGGGGCCGCCCGGCGGGCGCGCGTACGGTTCAAGGACGGACCTCTCGTCTATTCGCTTGGAAGCCTCGGCCGATGGCCGGACCTCAACATCGAAGCAACCACGCCCGGCAGCGGAGCGCGGCCGGACGTGGTTGCCAGATGATCTCGCGTCTTAAAGCGCGGTGGGCGGCGCTTGTCCCTCAACAAATTGCCGTGAGGCACACACTGACGCTCAGGCTTCAGCCGCGGGGGTCAGAACTCGTAGGACAACACGGCCGAGGCAAAGTCGCGGTCGATCAAGCCGTACTGCTTGCCACCATCGAACACCGGGAAGTGGTTGGTGTACTGCACGCCCAGGCTCCACGCCTGCAGGTAGTTGAACGTGACACCGACGCTGGCGGCCGCCGTGTTCTCCTGGAAGACGTTCACGCCGTATGGGCTGGTGCCCACGAAGTCATGCTGCAGCGAGATCGTCGGCTTCATGTCGATCGCGTATGGCAGCACGTTCGGCATGTCGATGATCATGGCGATCGTGTAGGCGCCCGAGAGCTGGGTCGCGAAGCCCTTGGTGGTGTGCGGTGCGCCGGCCGCGCCGCCGTTGATGGTGCCGCCGTTGACGAATGCCGAGTTGGTGTCGGTGGTGTAGGCGGCGTTATAGATTCCACGGTTGCCGTTGAAGTCATGCACGTAGTCGAGGCCGATTTCGCCGACCAGCGCTATGCTGTTGATCGAGAACTCCGGCATCGCGGAGAACAGCTTGGTGGCCGTCGTCTGGACTTGGGTGACCGGATAGCGCTTCCAGCCGTTGAATTCCTGGTTGAAGCCCTTCACCCCACCGAGCGCCGCCAGAGTGGGATCGGCATGCGCGCCGGCGCAGGCGTTCGCCGCGGC
>CAZZWO010000097.1:0-10456 GCA_964657885.1 uncultured Acetobacteraceae bacterium
AGCGCAGCGCCATCCGCCACCCCACGTCGGCAACCAAGCCGCGTGGCTCATAGAACAACAAAAATCGGCCGTGTTCCGAAGCTGGCGGATGGCGCTTCGCTTATCCGCCCTACAGTTTGCTCGCGTTGCTACACCGGGCTTTGGGCAAGGTGTCCCAGGGTGTGGGCGAGGATGAGGATGAGGGTCAGGGCGAGAAGAAGGCGCAACCGGCCTTTCATCAGGCGGAGCACGGCAAACAGGAACAGGACCAGCAACACGAACAACAACAACGTCTGGACATCGGCGCTGAGGCCCGCGCCGGACATCAGGCTGCGCAGGCCGCCTTCGACCACGTCCAGCGCGCCGAGCACGACGCGGGCGAAGCTGGCCAGCACGCTGATCAAACCGTGTGCGATGCGTTCGAGCAGCGTCATGCCGGGCTTCTGACGCCGGGGTCCGGGTGGTGGCGGGCAGGCGGAGTCATGGCGGCTTTCACCGGACTGGCCGGATGCAAAATATACGTTCTTTCCACGAAACCATGTTACGTTGCGCGGCGGAAGGCTCGGTGCACGCGAACCTGCCCCAGCAAGCCGGAACGTGTCGAAACTGCAACACTCATCAGCGCCAGGCGCCGCTGGCATTCCCCGTCAAGCCCAGGCTGGCATACGTCGCGTCCACCAGGCTCTGCCCGCGGCTGTTGAGCAGGATGCCCGGTCCCATCCGGTTCATCGTGTAGCCGAAGCTCAGCCCGTGCGCCGGGTCGGTGAAACTGACGCTGCCGCCCATGCCGACATGACCGAACGCCTGCTCGCCGATCAGCAGGCTGTCGCCGCCGATCGGACGGTTGTCGATGCTGTTCATGTAGCCCAGACCGAACCGCATCGGCTGCATCAGCGTCGCATCGTCGAACGTGGCGCCAACCACGCGCGCCATGCGAGCGACGCTGTCGGGGCCGAGCAGCCCGCCGCCGCCCGCCGCCAGCGGGGCGTACAGGCCGGCCAGGCCGCGCGCGTTGGTGATGCCGTTGGCGCTGCCGATTTCGGCGGAGCGGATCGCCCGGCTGTTGAAATCGGCACCGCCGCTGTTGGTCAGGAAAAGCTGCGGCAGGCTGCCCGGCACGCCCATCAGCGCCTGGATGAAACGTGAATTCGGGTCGGCTTCCGCGGGGTCGCTGGCGATCATCGGCGCCACGCGCGGCTCCTCGCCTTCGGGCAGGCCGATGTGGAAATCGAGGCCGAGTGGGCCGGCCACTTCGCGGGCGAAGAACGCCGCCATCGGCTCGCCGGCCGCAATGCGCACCACATTGCCGACGGTCCAGGCGAAGGTGACGCCGTGGTAGCCCTGCCGCGTGCCCGGCTCCCACCACGCCGGCTCGGCCGCAACGCGCTCCACCATGTAATCGAAATCGGCATACCCGCCCGGCCTGACCGGATCGCGCAGATGCGGCACCGGCGATGTGTGGGCCAGCATCATCGCCGGCGTGGTCGCGGCCTTTCCGCCCTGGCCGAATGCCGGCCAGATGTCGGTCACCGGCTTGTAGAGGTTCAGCCGGCCGCGCTCGGCCAGCATGTGCGCGCACAGCGCGGTGGCACCCTTGGTGCACGAGAACACGATGGATACCGTGTCGCGTTGCCAGGGCCGCCCGGTCTTCGGGTCCGCGACGCCGCCCCACAGATCGACCACGATACGGCCGTGCTGCATGACGCAGACGCTGGCGCCGACCTCGCCGCGCTCGGCGAAGTTGGCCCGGAACGCGTCGGCCACCGCCTCGAAGCCGGGTGCCACGGTGCCGCCGTCTGCCAGCCCGGGCGAGGGCGCGTCGGGCGAGGTTTGACTGGTGTGCTGGTCCGGCATTGTTGTCTCCCGCTCCACCCTCGGGCGACACGCGTCTTGCGCGGCGCACAGTAAGTGGTTGAGACTGCCTTATTCCAGGACGGGAAGGTCCCGCCAGATGTTTCAAGCCGTTGCACCGCACCAGGATGGAACCCGGGTCATTCATGCCGAGCCCCGGCACGACCACGCCGCTTTTGCCGCCCTGGATTTGGGGACAAATAATTGCCGCCTGCTGATCGGCGCACCCACCGGCGAGGGTTTCCGGGTGCTGGACAGCTATTCCCGCATCGTGCGGCTGGGCGAGGGCCTGCAGAATTCCGGGATGCTGAGCGAGGTCGCGATGGACCGCACGCTGGGCGCGTTGCACGCCTGCGCCGCGCGGCTGGCGAGGCGCCCGGTGCGCGGCATCCGCGCCATCGCCACCGAAGCGTGCCGGCGGGCGCATAACGGACCGGCCTTCCTCAGCCGGGTGCAAGCGGAAACCGGGCTGACATTCAACATCATCTCCACCCGCGAAGAGGCTGAACTCGCTTTGGAAAGCTGTGGCCCGCTGCTGCAGGGCAACGGCCGGCGTGCGCTGCTGTTCGACATCGGCGGCGGTTCGACCGAACTTGCCTGGGTGCGGCTGCAATCCGGCCGCCCGCCGGAGCTGATCGGCTACGACAGCCTTCCGGTAGGCGTGGTCACCCTGGCCGAACGGTTCGGCCATCACGGGTTCGAGCCGGACGGCTACCAGGACATGGTGGACGACGTGGCCGAGCGCCTGTCTGCGTTCGAACGCATCCACTGCATCGGCCATGAAATCCGTCAGGGCGGCGTGCGCCTGCTCGGCACCAGCGGCACCGTCACCACGCTGGCCGGTGTCGCCCTGAACCTGACGCGCTATCGCCGGCCGATGGTTGACGGGGTGGAACTGAGTGCCGAGGCAACCGATGCGGCGTTGGCTCTGCTGCGTGGGCTGGGACGGTCGGGCCTGATCCAGCATCCCTGCGTGGGTGCCGAGCGGGCAAACTTCGTACTGCCGGGTTGTGCCATCTTCGAAGGCATCCGCAGCATCTGGCCGGTGCCCGAGGTGACCGTGGCCGACCGAGGCCTGCGTGAAGGCATGCTGCTGCGGATGATGCGCCAGGGCAGCCGCAACCGCAGGATCGTGCCCCGGACCCGCGCCTGAGGCCGCGTCCCTGACGGCCACCTGTCTTTAGGCCCCGAAATGGCCTATTGCGCGGTCATGGCTGAGAAGAAAAGCGGCTCTCGCGGCTTGACGGTGATGCTGAAGACGTCGCGCGGCCGCAGCCCGGCGCAGCAGCGCTGGCTGAGCCGGCAGCTCAACGACCCTTATGTCGCCGCCGCCCGCCAGCAGGGGCTGCGGTCACGCGCGGCGTTCAAGCTGATGGAGCTGGACGACCGCTTCCACCTGATCGGCCGCAATTGCCGCGTGCTCGACCTGGGTGCCGCACCCGGCGGCTGGACGCAGGTGGCGTTGCAGCGCCAGGCGGGGCAGGTGGTGGGCGTCGATCTGCTGCCGATCGAGCCGATCGCCGGCGCGACACTGATCCAGGGCGATTTCGAGGACGAGGACATGCCGGCGCGGCTGACCGCGCTGCTGGGCGGGCCGCCAGACCTGGTGCTGTCGGACATGGCGCCGAACACCACCGGCCATGCGGCCACAGACCACATCCGCATCATGGGCCTGGCCGAGCTGGCGCTGCATTTCGCCTGCTCCATCCTGGCGCCAGGCGGCGCATTCGTCGCCAAGGTGTTCCAGGGCGGCTCGGAGCGCGAGATGCTGGTGCCGATGAAGCAGCGCTTTGCGACCGTGAAGCACGCCAAGCCCCCCGCCAGCCGCAAGGAAAGCAGCGAACTCTACGTGGTGGCGCAGGGGTTTCGCGGCAGGCCCGACTAGGACGCCGCCAGCCGCCGCAGCATCGCCATTGCCGAGTCCGGCGCCCGCTGCTTGTCGCCACTGATGAAATACACGTAGCCGGGCAGCTTTCTCGCCAGCCGGGCCGGTGCCGCGCCGGCCAGCGGAAGGTCGTCCACCGCCTCGCCTGCGGCCCAGCGCCCGAAGCGCCCGGCCCAGGTGTCCAGCGCGGCGGAGTCGTAGCCCTCGGCAGCATCCGCCTCGTTGCGCTGCAGCCGGGCATAGACGAAATCGGCGGTCACATCGCCGCACAGCGCCTGCTTGCCGGAATCGATGATGGCGACGCCCACGTTGTGGGCGCGGGCCAGCGCGATCCAGGCCGGGTCCTGGAAACTTGGATGCCGCGCCTCGACCGCGTGCAGCAGGCGCTGGCCGTTGAGCGTGGCCGGCAATGCCGCGAGGAACGGCTCGAACAGGTCCTGCGAGAACTTCTTGGTGGGCGCGAACTGCCACAGGATCGGGCCGAGCTTGGGGCCGAGCTCCTCCAGCCCGCTGCCGAGGAAGCGCTCGATTGCCGGGCCGGCATTGGCGGTGTCGCGGCTCTGGGTGGTGGCGCGGTGCGCCTTGACCGCGAAGACGAAGCCGTCCGGCGTGCCGGCGCGCCAAGCGGTGAAGCTGGCTGGGGACTGGTGGCGGTAGAAGGTGCCGTTGATCTCGATGGAGGTCAGGCTGGTGCTGGCATAGGCGAGCTCGTGGTCGTGCGGCAGGCCGTCCGGGTAGAAGGCGCCGCGCCAGGGCGCGAAGTTCCAGCCGCCGATGCCGACCCGGATCGGCGCATGGTCCCGCATGGCGGCCGGTTGTCGTTGGCGCTTGGCGGGGCTGTCCATGGTGCAAGCCTGGAGCGATGGCGCGCGTGGATCAATATGGGCAGCGTCCGCGTTGCACGTGGAAGAGGTTGCCGGTTGGCTTCCTTCGCCACGCACCAGGGGTTAAGACAGCGCCATGTTCGACTTTGCGTGGTCTGAAATCGCCCTGATCGGCGTGGTGGCGCTGATCGCCATCGGTCCGAAGGATATGCCCGTCGCGATCCGCGCGATCAGCGACACCGTGAAGAAGCTGCGCCGCATGGCCGGCGAGTTCCAGGGACACGTGGACGAGATGATCCGCGAGGCCGATCTGGGCGACATGAAGTCGTCGATCGATGAAATCCGGCGGATGAACCCGCGCGCAATGGTGCAGCGTGCGATCGACCCCGATGGCACGGTGCGCTCGGCCTTCGCCGACCCGTTCCGCGACAAGCCGGTGCGGCCGGTGATGGCGCCGCTGGATCAGACGCATGTGGCGGATGCCGCTCCCGTCCCGCAGATTCCCGGGCCGGCTTTCATCGAGCCGCCGGCGTTCATCCCGCCCGGCGCAGAGCCGCCGGTGGTGCGCCCGCCCGCCTTCGTGCAGCCGCCGCCTGCGTTCATCCCGCCACAGGCTGTGCCGGAGGCAACGCGCCATCCCCAGCACGAGCCGGCGCGCGAGCCCGGCTTTACCCCCGGCGTGTCCCTCAGGCCGCAGCCGCACGAACCCACCGAACCTGCGCATCCCGCGCCGGCCGTTCCAAACCCGCTGGATACCGCACCGCAAACCGGCGCGGACGGGATCTGACCGATGGCGGTGGCCGACGCGCAGGGACCCGAGGCGGACCCCATCAACGACAAGCCGATGCCGCTGCTGGAGCATCTGGTGGAGTTGCGCCGCCGGCTGCTGTGGTCGGCCGTCGCGTTCGTGCTCGCCTTCTTCGTCTGCTACCATTTTTCGAGCGCGATCTACCTGTTCCTGGCGCAGCCGCTGGCGAACATCATGCATTCGAAAGGCGAGCAGCCGCGGCTGATCTACACGGCGCTGTACGAAGCGTTCTTCACCTACCTCAAGGTCGGATTTTTCGGCGCGACTTTCGTGGCCTTTCCGGTGATTGCAACGCAGGTCTGGATGTTCGTGGCGCCGGGGCTCTATCGCAGCGAGCGCCGCGCCTTCGCACCGTTCCTGATTGCGACACCGGTGTTGTTCCTGGCGGGCGCGGCACTCGCCTACTACTTCGTGTTCCCGTTCGCCTGGCGCTTTTTCCTCAGCTTCGAAACGCCCGGCGGACAGGACGTGCTGCAGATCCAGTTGCAGGCGAAGGTCAGCGAGTACCTGTCGCTCGTGATGAAGCTGATCATGGCGTTCGGCATCGCGTTCCAGCTGCCGGTGCTGCTGACCTTATGCGCCAAGGTCGGCCTGATCAGTTCGCGCGGCCTGAAGAAGTATCGGCGCTACGCCTATGTCGGATGCTTCATCGTGGCGGCCATATTGACGCCGCCGGACATCATCACCCAGACCGGGTTGGCTGTCCCGTTGATCCTGCTTTACGAAATCTCGATCTTCTCCGCGCGGCTGGTCGAACCCAAGCCGATCGAAATCTGATGCACGACATCAAGGCTGTCCGCGCCGATCCGGGCGCATTCGACGTGGCGATGCTGCGGCGCGGGTTTGCCGGCGCGTCTGCCGGTCTGCTCGCGATGGATGCCGAACGGCGTGCCGCCATGACGGCCCAGCAGGATGCGCAATCACGCCGCAACACGCTGGCGAAGGAGATCGGGCAGGGCAAGCGGAGCGGAGGGGATACCGCTCCACTCGAAGCCGAAGCGACAGCGTTGCGTGGCGACATGGAGAAGCTGGACCGCCGCGCTTCCGAGCTGGAAGGCGAGTTGCGCGACGCACTCAGCCAGCTTCCGAACGTGCTCGATGCGGAAGTGGACGAAGGCGCCGACGAGACCGCAAACCGCGAGCTGAAACGCTGGGGTGTCCCGCGCGAGTTTCCGTTTCCTCCGCGCCAGCATTTCGAGCTTGGCGAGGCGCTCGGGTTGATGGATTTCGAGCGTGCGGCAAAGCTCGCGGGCAGCCGCTTCACCGTGCTGCGTGGCCCGTTGGCGCGGCTGGAACGCGCCCTCGGGCAGTTCATGCTGAACATGCACACCGAGTTGCACGGCTACGAGGAAGCGAGCGTGCCTTCCCTGGTCAACGACGCGGCGATGTTCGGCACCGGCCAGTTGCCGAAATTCGCCGACGATCTTTTCCACACGACCGACGGACGCTGGCTGATACCCACCGCCGAGGTGCCGCTGACAAACCTCGCCGCAGGTGAAATCCTGCCGGAGAAAGCGCTGCCGATCCGCCGCTGCGCACTGACGGATTGCTTCCGCGCCGAAGCCGGAGCGGCGGGGCGCGATACCCGCGGCATGCTCCGCCAGCACCAGTTCCGCAAGGTCGAGCTGGTCAGCATCGCGCATCCAGACCACAGCGACGCCGAACACGAGCGCATGACGCTCTGTGCAGAAGCGGTGCTGGAAGCCCTTGGCCTGCCGTATCGCCGGATGCTGCTGTGCAGCGGCGACACCGGCTTTTCCGCCGCGCGCACCTACGATCTTGAGGTCTGGCTGCCGGGCCAGGGCATGTGGCGCGAGATCAGCTCGTGTTCGAACACGCGTGCCTTCCAGGCCCGCCGCATGAATGCGCGGTTCCGGGCGGATGCCGGAGCCGTCGCGCACGTGCACACGCTGAACGGCTCCGGCGTCGCGGTCGGCCGCGCGCTGATCGCCGTGATGGAGAACTACCAGCGGGAAGATGGCGGTATCGACGTGCCACCGATCCTCCGGACGTTGATGAACGGAACCGAAACGATATTGAAGGCGATGTGATGCTGCTGCGCCGTGTCAGGGGCGCTACTTAGGACTGTTCGCTTCCGAGACGGGAGGTTTCATGGCCCAGTGCGATGTCTGCTTCACACGGCTGCCGCCAGGTTCGGTGGCCTGTCCGCGTTGCGGCCGGCAGAAACGTCAGCAACGGCTGAAGTTTGCTCTGGGGGCACTGATCGCCGTGCAGGCGCTGTTGATCGTTGCCTATGTGCGATTCAAGCCGGACTTGAGCTTGTTCCCGCATGTATCGATGTCCACGGCAACCGTCGGCGCTACGCCGGGCAACGCGGACACAAACCCGCATTGGGCGTATTTCGAAACCCGCGACGACCTGCTGAACGACGTGACGCGGCATGCGCGTGTCGCCAGCCTGACAGACGCTGCGCCGAACGAGCATGTCTCGCCCGGCGTGCTGGAGTTGCGGGCGAGTCCCACCTACGGCACCAGCGTCGTGATCACCTTCAAGCGCAGTGCGATCGAGGCGGTCTCGGAAAAATGCGAGTTGCGCGCGAAGTTCGATGCGCAGGACGTACAGGTTTACCACGCTTCGGGGTCGCTCGGCACCTCGAACGCCATGCTGGTCATCGACGACACGCATGATTTCACCGGTCACTTGGCGGCCGCGCACACCTTGCTCATCGACGCCAAGCTTTCGCCGAAGATCGAGCGGGTCGCCAAGTTCGACGTAGCGGGCCTTAACTGGAACTGACTGCCGGCACCGTCGGCGCCGACGCAAGGTGGGCGGTTCCACTCGCTGTGGAACCGCCATGGTCAACGCGGCACGCGATCACTCATGGAACGGCACCCACCATGTTTTCACCTCCACGTTGAGCATGCCCGAGCGGACAGTCGGGTCGTCCGTTCCGAGCCTCGTCGCCTCGGCGAGGTCGGCGGCCTTGAAGATCGCCATCCCTCCCGACGCCATCGTGCCGGCGATACCGCCCGCAGTTTTCATGAACGGACCGCTCAGCACGATCTTGCCTTTGTCATGGCAGGAACTGATGTAATTGGCATGGTCCATGAAACGCGGCTGTTCGTTGTAGGACCTGCCAGGAACCCAGTTGGGCCCGGGACTGTGGAAAGCCACGAAGTAATTCGGCCCGTTTTCATCGAGCATGGTCGCGCACTCCTGTTTGAAACGCGTCAGGCGGCACAACCACCGTCAACGGCCATTACGCTCCCGGTGATGTAGCTTGCCCGCGGCGATGCCAGGAACGCGACAGCCGCCGAGATTTCCTCGACACGCGCGTACCTTCCGAGCGACGTCTCGTTCTTCAGCCACTCCGAAATCGGGCCGTCCTCGGGGTTCATGTCGGTGTTGACCGGCCCGGTACCGATGACGTTCACGGTGATCCCCTTCGGCCCAAGATCGCGTGCGGCGCCTCGCGTATAGCCATCGACCGCTGCCTTGCTGGCCGCGTAATCGGCCAAGCCGACCGCCCCGGTTCGCGTCGAAAGACCTGACGAGATCGAGATTATGCGGCCACCCTCGCCCATGACCCGGCCCGCCTCGCGAATGCCGGTGAACACCGCGTCCGTGTTGACTGCATAAAGGTCGTCGAGGTTGCCTTCGTGATCTTTCGCCGTCACCAGACCGTAATGGAACAGCCCGGCATTGTTCACCAGAATGTCGAGGTGACCGAAGGTGGAGACCACGTCGGCGATCAGCTTCTTCACCGCCGCCGTGTTGCCCGCATCGGCTTTGTAGGCGACGCTTTTCAGGCCCTTTGCCTCGATCTCGTGCACGATTGCGTCCGCCTTCTCGGCGCTCGACGCGTAGCTGATCGCAACATCGGCGCCCTGGTCGGAAAGCTCGCGCGCGATTGCGGCGCCGATGCCGCGCGAGCCGCCCGTGACGAGGGCGACTTTGCCGGTGAGTGTCTGGGCCATGTCCAATACTCCAAGCGCGCGACGAGAGCGTCGCTGCTGAGCACGAGGTTGGTGTCGCGCGACCGTGTCGGTAGCGCGCAAAAACGGCACTCACCGTTCTACCGGTGGGATGATCGAGGCCCGCGTGGTGCCGGCGGGGTCAGCCGTTCGGTGAACTCGACCGCAGATCGCCCAGCAGCAGGTCGTCGCTGAACGCCAGCGCCAGATGGTCGATGAAGGCCCGCACCGCAGGCGGTTGTCCGGAGCCGCTGGTGAACACCAGGTAGACGGAGCCGACCTGACCGGCCCAACCCGGCAGCACCCGCTCGAGCGAGCCCTCGGCCAGCTCGCGGCGGCAACTATGATCGGGGAGGAACGCCACCCCGGCGCCGCCGATTGCGGCAGTGCGGAGCGTGAAGATGTCGCCGCACACCATCCGCGGCGTCAGCCTGAGGCTGATTGCCTCCCCACCGGCCCCGCTCATCGTCCAGGTTTCGGCCTGGTCGGAGAAACTCAGCGTCGGCAGGTGTGACAGCACCGACGGATCCGCGTCGCCGGGGATCGACCGCGCAATGACCGGAGCGGCAACCATGATGCGCAGGTTGGATGCAAGCGCGCGGGTCGTCAGGCTCATGTCGCTGTCCGGGCTGGTGCGAACGCGAAGCGCCACGTCGACCTGCTGCTCGATCAGATCGATCGCCGCGTTTGTCGAGGTGATATGGATGTTCACCTTCGCGTATTGCGCAAGGAAGCCGGGAAGGGTCGGCGCAATCGCCTGCAACATCCCGGGTGGGCAACTGAACCTGATCGTCCCGCTCGCCTCATCCCTGAACCCTGCTGCCATGGAGTGCGCGGCGTGGACTTCTTCCATCATCTTCCGGCAACGATCGTAGAATTGTTCGCCCACTTCCGTGACCCTGAAGTGACGGGTCGAGCGTTCGATCAGGCGCACGCCGAGTTGCATTTCCAGATCGGCGACCTTGCGGCTCAACTTGGATTTCGGCTGCCCGATCGCCCGGCTAGCCGCCGCGAAGCCGCCATGCGCCACGACTTCCGCAAAGTAATACAGGTCGTTGAGATCCTCCACGAGGTCCTCGTTTGCATGCGATTAGGTAGACATGGCGTCTTAGCATGGTCATAAAGGGCAGAGAAGTAGAAGACTCTTCTTTTTCTGGAGAAAAAGAAGCAAAAA
>CAZZWO010000097.1:10466-10663 GCA_964657885.1 uncultured Acetobacteraceae bacterium
CCGCGAAGCCACCATGCGCCACGACTTCCGCAAAATAATAGAGGTCGTTGAGATCCTCCACGAGGTCCTCGCTTGCATTCGCTCGGATAAATATAGCACTTTTGGCATCGTCTTAAAGGGCAGAGAAGTAGAAGACTCTTCTTTTTCTGAAGAAAAAGAAGCAAAAAGACTTTGTTACGCTGTCGCGGAGTTTCCGG
>CAZZWO010000098.1:0-10661 GCA_964657885.1 uncultured Acetobacteraceae bacterium
GGAACCGCCGGCGAACTTGCAGCGATGTCCTGCGGGTTCACCGGCAGGCTGTGATCGACGACCTCCACAGTGCCGACATTCAGCCGCAGCTTGGGCAGGTAGTCGTAATGCAGGGGTGCGAAGCTCGTCGCGACCGGTGCCGGCTCATCCCCGCCGCAGCCGGCCAGGGCGGCCGCCAGCAACAGGGCCGGCGCCCAGCGATGTTTCACTGACCGGACTCCTGCACACCCTGGCCGGCACTCGGCCGAGGCGCGCCGGTCTGGCTGTGCACGTCGGTGCGGGCGAAGCGGAAATCGTATTTGCAGAACTCGCAGGTCATCACGATGTCGCCGTCCACCACCATCTCGTCGAGGTCGTCCTCGGGGAAGCTCTGGAGTATCCCCGATAGTTTCGCCCGCGAACAGCGGCAGCCATAGGCGAGCGCCCGGGGCCGGTCCACCGCAACGCCCTCGGCCCCGAACAGCCGCCAGATCAGCCGGTCCGGCAGCAGAGTGTCGTCCAGCAATTCGGCATCGGTCAGGGTCGCGGCAAGCGTGGTTGCAGTGCGCCAGGCCTCGTCCTGCGCGGCGCTGTCGAGTGCGGGGTCGATGCCGCCCTCGCCCGCCACCCGCTCCAGGATGAGGGCCGCGGCCCGCCAGCCATCGGTGGTGTGTGCGGCGGCGAGGTGAACGTCGTACTGCAATTGTTCGCTGGTGCGAAAGTAGTGCAGCGCCATGTCGGCCAGGCGGTCGCCTTCCAGCGAGACGATGCCCTGGTAGCGCTCCATCTCGCCGCCCTGGTCGACGGTGAATGCGAGGTAGCCCTCGCCCAGCAATTGGGCGGCCGTGGGCGCGGGCGAGCCGGCCACCAGGGCTGCAAACTTCTCCTCGTCGGCCCGTGCGTAGCCGCGCAACGCGCCTTCCTGCGTGCAATCGGCCAGCAGCATGGAAACCGGGCCGTCGCCCTTGGCCTGCAGCGAAAAGCTGCCGCGGTATTTCAGGGCGCTGGACAGGCCCGCCGCGAGTGCCAGCGCCTCGCCGGCCAATTGCGTCACTTCCGGCGGGTTCTGGTGCCGGCCGAGCAGGGCGTGGGCCAGGGCGCCGAGGCGGATCAGCCGGCCGCGCACCGGGCGGTCCGGCAAGTGGAATGGGGTAACGCCACGCGGCACCACGATGTCTGGCACGTCCGGGCGGTTGGTATCGAGAAAGGCGGGTGTCGCGGTCATCGGGCCAAGATAGGGAGCGTGCCGGGGTGAAGGAAGGAGATGCCGCGGTATCGAGAGGGGGGGCCGGTGGAGTGTCGAGGCCGTAGTGGAGAGCCTTTCAGTCGTCGAACACGCCGGTCAGGGTGATGCCTGGCGGGTCCAGAGTAACGACGCCATCGCGCAGGATGCTGGTGAGGATGGTGCCCGAACCATCGCGCGTGTGCCGGATAATGGTGCGGCTCTCGGTTCGTACGATCAGGTAATGGCGAAGCGAGGGTATGCGAAAGTAGTCGGCGAGCTTGGCCCCGCTGTCCACGGCGCGCGAGCTGGGCGACACCACTTCGACCACAATCAGCGGGTCGAGCACCTTGACGGCGTTGTCGGGCAGCCGTGAACCGCAGCGAAGCTGGGCATCCGGTTCGTAGATGGTGAGATCGTCCACCAGCACGGACATGCCGTCGGCGAAGACCTCGCAAGGCAGCTTCCCCGAACGGATGGCGGCCGACATCAACACGGCGATCCGAAGTTTCGCGCGTGCGTGGGCCGCCCGTTCAGCGGCCATCCGCACGACATTGCCCGCGACCAGTTCGTAACGGTCACCGTCCGGCTGTTCCATCGACCAGGCGATGAACGCCTCTGCCGTCATCAACGGGGTTGCTGGATCGCTCATGCCTCGCAGCCTAGCATACCGGTCGAGGCGCTACGAAACCCGGTGTGGCGCGGCGCCGTTTTGCCGGACGCACACCAGACGGAGCACGGAATGCCTTTCATCGACGCTGAGGACGGCACGAAGATCCACTACAACGACTGGGGTAGCGGGCCGCCGGTGGTGCTGATCCATGGATGGCCGCTGGACGCCGAGATGTGGGAATACCAGTCGGTTCACCTGGCCAATAACGGTTTCCGGGTCATCGGCTATGATCGCCGCGGCTTTGGCCGGTCGGGGCAGCCCTGGAGCGGCTACGACTACGACACGCTCGCCGGCGACTTGCATCGGTTGATCGAGAAGCTGGACCTGACCGGGGTGACGCTGGTCGGCTTTTCGATGGGCGGCGGCGAAGTGGCCCGCTACGCCGCGCGCCACGGCACGTCGAGGCTGGCCCGCGCGGTGCTGCTGGCGGCGGTGACGCCCTACCTGCTCAAAGGTCCGTCCAACGAGGATGGAGTCGACCGCAGCGTGTTCGACCAGATGGTGCAGGGGCTGCAGGCCGACCGGCCCGGCTTCCTCGCATCGTTCGGCAAGAAGTTCTTCGGCGCCGGCATGCTGAACTTCTCGGTCAGCAGCGAGCTTCTGCAATGGGCGTCGAACCTGGCCATGCTGGCGTCGCCCAAGGCCACGATCGACTGCGTCCGCGCGTTCTCGGAAACCGATTTCCGCGGCGATCTCAAGGCGCTGACGGTGCCGACGCTGATCATCCATGGCGATGGCGACAGCACGGTGCCGCTCGCGACGTCTGCCGAGAAAACGATCAAGCTGGTGCCGCATGCCGAGCTGAAAGTCTATTCGGGCGCGCCGCACGGTCTGTTCTACACTGAGCGCGACAGGCTCAACGCCGATCTTCTCGACTTCATGCGGCGGTGATCTCCGGCTTTGTGAATTAGAGAGGAACGTTTCATTCGAGCCGTCTTCATGAAGTCTTAACCTTCCTGTGCGAAACGTTGCACATGAAGTATCTTCCCTGGTTGATCGTTTCGTGTTCATTGATAGCCGGAGCGGTCCAAGCCGCTCCGGTCGATCTGGCCAACAGCACCGAGGTGGTGGGTTCCGACGGGCAGGTTTACAGCTCGATCGGCTCGGATTTCGCCACGTCGGGCCTGTCCATGTCGTTGCAGGCCGAAACGGGCGCCGGTTACGCGCTGACCCTGACGTACACCACGGCGTTCGATGGCCACGCCTCGCCGGGGAGCGTCGCAATTTCGTACCCGGACATATTCCTGCGGTTGCCGGAAAGCGGCTATTCCACGCAGCCCTTCACCTATGCGCTGGCGCTCGGCGACCAGACGCGCAACGGCGGCATGACCGCCGGCTTCTATACGCCGCAGACGGTTGCCACCTCCAACGACATCTGGGCCAACCGCAAGCGCTACATCTACGGCGCCGGTTACCAGGATGCCGGCGACGGCGCGGTGGCGGTTGCACCCCTCCTTGCGGCGCCGGTGGTGATGACCGCGGGAGCGGGCGTGGCGGGCACGGCGCTCGCCAGCCGGCTGACCGACACCCATACAGTGTCCGGCGGACAGGAGATCTACAACCTGACCGTGACGGTGACCGGCCTGAGCCAGGCTGTCGCGGAAAGCCTGAACCAGGGGTTCGACGCTTTCTGGGGCACCGGGGATTGCGCCAACGGCAGCTTCCTGGCGAGCGTCGGCGGCAGCGTCCTGATGGACGCGCTGGTGCCGGAACCGGCCGGATGGCCGTTGGCCGCCCTGGGCTGTGCGGCTGTCCTGCTGTTCCGGCGGCGGACGCAAGCGAACTGATGGAGTCGTGGAGTGGGCCGGCATTCCTGCCGGTTTCCGCCACACGGGGCTTGAATGAGGCCTATTTGGGACTGAGCACCATGACCATCTGCCGCATTTCCATGCGCGGCATCTGCTCGACCTTGGTTGCGGCTTCCAGGTCGCCGCGAATACGCTCCAGCACCTTCACGCCGATGTCCTGGTGGGCCATCTCGCGGCCGCGGAAGCGAAGGGTGACTTTCACCTTGTCACCTTCCTCGATGAAGCTCTTCATCGAGCGCAGCTTCACCTGGTAGTCGTTTTCGTCGATGTTCGGACGAACCTTGACTTCCTTGATCTCGATCACGCGCTGCTTCTTCTTCGCCTCGTTTTTCTTCTTCTGCTGTTCGTATTTGAACTTGCCGAAGTCGAGGATCTTGCACACCGGCGGGTCGGCGTTCGGGCTGATCTCGAGCAGGTCGAGACCCACGGCGTAAGCGCGCAGCAAGGCGTCCCGGGCGGACATCACACCCTGCATCTCGCCTTCCTGATCGATCAGGCGCACCTGGGGAACGCGTATCTCCTCGTTTACACGGGGCCCGTCGCGCGTCGGCGATGCAGGCATTGGTCCTCGGGCTATCGTACTCTCCTATGGAAGTTGACGGGTTTTGGCGGCCGCGCGGTTCTTTTGCCCTGCGCCACGCTCGCGGGCAAGGAAACTCGGTGCCGCATCATAGATGGGCGATGATGAAGCCGGCGTGAAGGGCTGCCTCGTTCAGGGAAGTTTGGCGGATGCGCTGCCGGATCCCGCAGCGGGCGTGTCCGACGCAGACATCACCCGGACCATCTCGTAGCCGTATTGGACGGCCTCGTCGAACGCCTGGGTCAGCACCCGCTCGTCGCGGGCATGGGCGCGGCTGTCCTCGATGAAGATGGTCGAGGAGAGGTAACTCGGGACGCCGGCCAGCCTCGCATAGACCGAATCGGATGCTCCAGCCGCCATCTCGGGGATGATGACGCTGCCGGGCCAGACACGGTCGGCGGCTGTCTGGTAGCGCGCCAGGATGGCCGGGGTGGGCGGCGTTTCGGGGCTGGGGTCGATCGGACCGTCCACGGTGATCTTCACACCAGGGTCGCCGATCACCGTGGCCAGGGTGTGCAGGATCGCCTCCGGCGTCTCCCCGGGCATCAGACGGCATTGCACCGTGGCATGGGCGCGGTTGGGGAGTGCGCTCTCGCCCTGGCCGCCATCCATCATCGTGGCCACGCAGGTGGTCCGCAGCAGGGCGTTCCACTCCGGGTCGCGGCTGAGCCGGGCGGCGGCGCCGGCATCGGGTGTCTCGCGCGCCACCGCCTGCAGGTCGCCGCGCTCCTGCCCAGTCCGCAGCTTGGACAATGCCGCGAAATAGGCGCGCGTCGTCTCGGTGGTGTGCACCGGAAAGCTGTAGGCGCCGAGTTTCACCAGGGCAGCCGCCATCTGGGTGATCGCGTTGTCGGGCCGTGGCAGCGAGCTGTGGCCGCCGCGGTTGGCGGTGGCGAGTTCGTAGGTGGCGTAAAGCTTTTCGCTGGTCTCGACACCGATATAGACCCGGCGCCCCTCACGAATGCGGCCGCCGCTATCGTCCACGTTCAGCACCATGCTGCTTTCCACCAGGTCGCGATGATGGGTGAACAGGAACTGCACCCCATCGGCATCGCCGCCGGCTTCCTCGTCGGCCGTCAGCGCCAGGATCAGGTCGCGGTCGGGCACGAAGCCTTCACGTTTCAGGCGTATGAAGGCGGTCAGCAGCACCGCATCGTCGCCCTTCATGTCCTCCGTCCCGCGGCCGTAAAAATAGCCGCCGCGTTCGACCAGCCGGAACGGGTCGGTGGCCCAGGCCTTCGCATCCACTTCGACCACGTCGAGGTGGCCGATGAACAGAAGCGGCTTGCCAAGGCCCTTGCCGTGGAAGCGGATCACGACGTTGCCTTTGGTGGGGTGGTCCGGCGGCGCGATGACTGTCACGTCGGATGCAGCGAACCCCGCATCGAGCGCGCGCTTGGCCATCGCACCGGCGGCTTCCAGGGATCCGCGGGCATGCGTCGAGTCGATGGACACGAGCTCGGCCAGGGTTTCGCGGGCGAGGGTTTTGTATTCCGGTGGCGGTTGCGCCCCGGGCGTCAAGGCGTTGGCGTGGGTTGCGGCGAGCAGGGCGGCGGCGATGGTCAGGGCGGGCGTGAGGGTGTAGGGGCGCATCCTAATTCTCCAGTGGAGATGGGGGGATTGCCTGGCGGGTGCCGGCGGGTGGCGCTTCGCTTACCCGCCCTACGGATCACGGGGTGGGTGTTTGAGGTCCAGGCGCCAGGTTTCGCCTTGGACGGGGACGCCGAACTTGTGGTGGAGGGCGGTTTCGGTGATCTGGAAGCCGTGGGCGGCGTAGATGCGACGGGCGCTTTCGAGGACCGTGTGGGTCCACAGGGTGATCGCGCCGTAGCCGGTTGCGCGGGCGAAGTCGACGCAGGTGGAAACGAGCGCGCGGCCGACGCCGCAGCCCCTGGCGAATGGTTCGACATACAGGAGGCGCAGCCGGGACAGGCCGCCGCCCTCGTCGGTCAGGAACACCGAACCGGCCATGACGCCCTGCTGTTCGGCGATCCAGCATTGTTCGCGCCCGGGTTTGAAGCCGCGGAGGAAAGCGGCCGCGACTTCCAGCTCGCCCGCTTCCAGGCCCACGCCCCAGCCGTGGCTCTCGGCGTATAGGATGGACTGCCGCGCGACGATCAGGCCCATGTCGCCGGTGCGGAACGTCCGGATCGTGTGCGGGTCAGGCGGCAATCTTGCGCCGCACGTCCGGCGCTTCGGCCTCCTGCTGGAGCATCGCCACCGCCCGGTCGAGCGGCAGCACTTCCTGGCCATCGCTGCCCAGCCGGCGCAGGGCGACCGTGCGCTGCTCTGCCTCGCGGCGCCCGACCACCGCCAGCACCGGCACATGCGCCAGGCTGTGCTCGCGCACCTTGGCGTTGATCTTCTCGTTGCGGGTGTCGGCGACGGCTTCCAGCCCGGCGTCGCGCAATGCCGCCGCCACTTCCTCGGCATACTCGCCGGCATCCGAGACGATCGACGCGACAACCACCTGAACCGGCGCCAGCCATAGCGGGAAGCGGCCGGCATATTGCTCGATCAGGATGCCCAGGAACCGCTCGAAGCTGCCCAGGATCGCGCGGTGCAGCATCACCGGCCGGTGCCGTGCGCTGTCCTCGCCGACATATTCGGCGTCGAGGCGCTCCGGCAGGATGTAATCGACCTGCAACGTGCCGCACTGCCAGTCGCGGCCGATCGCGTCGCGCAACACGAACTCCAGCTTCGGGCCGTAGAACGCGCCTTCGCCCGGGTTCAGCTCGTAATCGACGCCGGCCAGCCGGCAGGCTTCGCGCAGCGCCGCCTCCGCGCGGTCCCAAACATCGTCGGCGCCGGCGCGCGAGGTCGGGCGGTCGGCGAACTTGATGCGGAATTCGGGGAAGCCGAAATCCTCGTACACCGATCGCAGCAGCGCCACGAACGATGCTGTCTCCGCCGGCACCTGTTCCTCGGTGCAGAAGATATGCGCGTCGTCCTGGGTGAAGGCGCGCACCCGCATGATGCCGTGCAGCGCGCCGGACGGCTCGTAGCGGTGGCAGGCGCCGAACTCCGCCATGCGCATCGGCAGCTCGCGGTAGCTGCGCAGGCCGTGGTTGAAGATCTGCACGTGGCAGGGGCAATTCATCGGTTTCAGCGCGAGGCTTTTGTCCTCGTCCTCGACCTGCGCGATGAACATGTGCTCGCGGTAGCTCTCCCAGTGGCCCGAACGCTCCCACAGGATGCGGTCGACGAGCTGCGGCGTCTTGACCTCCTGGTAGCCATGCGCGTCGAGGCGGCGGCGCATGTAGCTTTCCATGCGGCGATAAAGCTTCCAGCCTTTCGGGTGCCAGAAGATGCTGCCGACGGCTTCCTCCTGGATATGGAACAGATCCATTTCGCGGCCGATCCGCCGATGGTCGCGGCGTTCGGCCTCCGCGAGCTGATGCAGGTGCGCATCGAGCTCCTTCTGGTCGCGCCACGCCGTTCCGTAGATGCGGGTCAGCATGGCGTTGCGATGATCGCCGCGCCAATACGCGCCGGCGACCTTCATCAGCTTGAACGCGGTGCCGACGTCGCCGGTGCCGCGCATATGCGGGCCGCGGCACAGATCCAGCCACTCGCCCTGGCGGTAGATGCTGATCGTCTCGGACTTCGGCAGGTCCTGAATCAGTTGCGCCTTGTAACGTTCGCCGCGCGCCTCGAAGAACGCGATGGCGTCCTCGCGGTCCCACTCCTCGCGCACGAACGGTTCGTTGCGCGCGATGATCTCGCGCATGCGGGCTTCGATCGCCGGGAAATCCTCCGGCCGGAACGGCTCGTTGCGCGCGAAATCGTAATAGAAACCGTTCTCGATCGGCGGCCCGATGGTCACCTGCGTACCGGGGTAGAGCGACTGCACGGCTTCGGCCAGCACATGCGCCGCATCGTGGCGGATCATCGGCAGCGCGTCGGCGTCGCGGCGGGTGATGAACACCACTGATGCATCGTGGTCGATGCTGCGCGACAGATCGGCGTCGCGTCCGTCGATCTTCATGGCCAGCGCGGCGCGGGCCAGCCCGGGGCCGATGGCGGCTGCGATTTCGGTCCCCGTCACGGAACCCTCGAAGCGGCGGACCGAGCCGTCGGGCAGGGTGATGGCGGGCATGGTCGGTCGCTCCGGAGGCCAGAAAGGAGCCGCCTCTATGGTCCGCGGGATGGTGCAAGGCAAGAACGGGCGGCCGCCGCTCCGGCAGGCGGACGACCTGTCGCGGCATCCATCAGGCGCGGGGCGGCAGCGGTTCCTTCCTGACGGCCGGGGTGGGTGTCGCGGCTGGAACGACCACTGCCGGCGGGCGGTGGCGGCGGCCGAAGATCGCGAGGCGCAGCAAGGCAAGCAGCACCACGCCCGCCAGCGCGAACGGCAGCCACGGGATCGCCTGGATGCCGACGTCAAGCGCTTCGGCGACGCTCTGGCGGAAGATCGTGCCGGCATGCGACCAGGTCTCCACCACCGGGTCCTGCGCCGCCGCGGGTAGCGGCGGCGTTTCCTCGAACGCGATGGCGAGCTCTTCGGTATCGACGCGTTGCGCCAGGTCGCGCTGCTCGGCCTGCACGGATTCGATCTGCGACTGCGCCTGCGCGGTCTCGCGGGCGATGGTCACCAGGTCGCTGACGCTGATGGTCAGCCGCGCGCCCAGCGCCTTCAGGCTGGACAGGTAGTCGGTCAGCTGGGTCACCCGCTGCGCCACATCCGCCGTAGGCCGGCTGAGGTCTTCGGCGGTGGTCGATTGCCGCACGATCCGCACCAGCCCGGCCGGCTCGCCCGGCAGCCGTTCGGTCAGAGCATTTGCGAACGGCGCCACTTGGTCGTGCGGCAGCCGCACCCGCATCTCGGCCGATTGCGGTGCGGTGCCCCCGGGCGCTCCGGCGGGGGCATTGAACGAGGCTTCCAGCAGCAGGCAGTGCAGCGCGGCGGTGTTCAGGCAGCGGTCACGGGCGGCGGAGAAATGCGCCCGCAACGCACCGCCGCCGACCTGCAGCCCGATGCTGTGCGAGTACGCCAGCCGCACGCCGGGCGCCTGTTGCGGCGAGGGGGTGAACCAGGCGCGCGACTCGCCCGACGGGGCCGGCGCCGCGGCTTGAGCGGGCGGCGGCGGGGAGGCGGCTCCGGCAGGATGGCGGTCGCAGCTCGATGCGAGCAGTGCCACGGTGGCGAGCATGGCCGGACGGACGCGGTGCACGATGTTGCCGAACATGCGCTTCTCCGCGGCCGGTCGATGACGGATTCGATCCTTGCCCGCCCGGGATGAAGCGGGCAAGGGCCGCGTTCCAGGACCTGCGCCGGAACAGGGTTGATGACGTGGCGTTGGGTCGGAGCTTTCCAGGAGAGACCGCCCATGACCAACGGCCTGTCGCCGCATCCCGATGGCGGCACACGCGGGCAGCATGCGGCCTTCGGTGTGCTGGCGCTGCTCCTGGTGTTGCTCGCCCTCTATATATTGTCGGGCTTCCTCGGAGCGCTCGCCTGGGCGACGGTGTTCGCGGTTGCGTTGTGGCCGCTGTACCGCCGCATGGTGCTGCGCTTCGGCGAGGGGCGCGGCGTGCTGTGGCCGTCATTGTTCACCGGCGCCGTCGCATTGCTGTTCCTGGTGCCGCTGGCGCTTGTCGGGCTGCAACTGGCGCGTGAGGCGCATCAGGCAGCGGATTGGGCACGCGATGCCCAGCAACACGGCATCCCGGTGCCCGACGCCGTGCATCACCTGCCGGCCGGGCAGGCGCAGGTCGAAAGCTGGTGGAAGCAGAACCTCGCGGATCCCGGCGCCGCCCGCTCGTTGCTGGAGCGCACGACGCATGGCCGGGTGGAGACCACCAGCCGGATGGTTGCAACACAGGTGGCGCGCCGCTCGACCCTGTTCGTGTTCACCCTGCTGACGCTGTTCTTCTTGTTCCGCGAAGGCCATGAGCTGACGGCGCAACTGCGCCGCGCCACGACCCGCGCATTCGGCCCCGGCGGCCAGCGGGTGGGCATGCAGATCATCGCCTCGGTGCATGGCACGGTGAACGGGCTGGTGCTGGTGGGCTTGGGCGAAGGGGTGCTGCTCGGCATCGTCTACGCGGTGGCGGGCGTGCCGCACCCGACGGTGTTCGGCGCATTGACGGCGCTGGCCGCGATGGTGCCGTTCGCAGCACCGGTGGTGTTCGGCATCGCGGCGCTGCTGCTGGCTGCGACCGGCTCGGTCGGCTGGGCGGTCGCGGTGTTCGGCCTCGGCATGGCGGTCACCTTCATCGCCGACCATTTCGTTCGCCCGGTGTTGATCGGGGGCGCGACCAAGCTGCCGTTCCTGTGGGTGCTGCTGGGCATCCTCGGCGGCGTCGAAACGTTCGGCCTGCTCGGGCTGTTCGTCGGGCCGGCGGTGATGGCGGCGTTGATCCTGCTCTGGAGGGAATGGGCCAGCTAGGGAATGG
>CAZZWO010000099.1:0-5876 GCA_964657885.1 uncultured Acetobacteraceae bacterium
CTGATCGTGCTGCCGTCGATCACCCTGGATCGGCCGGACATCCACGCGACCGGCATGGCGGATGGCAGCAACAACTGGACACTGAAGTTTCCGGCGGCCAAGCCGGGCGCCAAGCCCACGCCGCCACCGCAGATCGGCGACCTGCAGATCAACGACGGCACCGCCCATGTTATCGATCCGAAGTTCAAGTCGAACTTCACGGCCGCGATCTCGACCAGGCCGGCGAGCGGCAATGTCGCCAGCGCCATCACGGTGAACGCCCGCGGCACCTACGCGGCACAGCCGATCACCGCCGGGTTCATCGGCGGCGCGCTGCTCACGTTGCGCGACACCCAGCACCCCTACCCGATCGACATCCACGTCGCCAACGGCCCGACTAAGGCCAGCCTGGTCGGTACAGTCGAGAACCCGCTGAGCTTCGCCGGCGCACGGCTGAAGCTGAGTTTCTCCGGGCCGGACATGGCGCAGCTCTATCCGCTGACCGGCATCCCCATCCCGCAGACGCCGCCATTCTCGATCGCCGGCAACCTCGACTACCAGCCGCCCCGCTTCCGCTTCACCAACTTCGCTGGCCGCGTCGGATCCTCGGATCTCGGCGGCGACATCCTGGTGGACCCGCGCGCCGGCGCCCGGCCCGACGTGGTGATGAACCTCGAATCACGCCGGGTGGACCTGGCCGACCTCGGCGGCTTCATCGGATCGCCGGCCGGCCACGTGAACGACACCGCGGGCGAGACCGTGGCGCAGAAGCGCGAGAAGGCGCAGGCAAAGGCCAGCAAGGATCTGTTCCCGCGCACGCCGATCAACCTGCCAAAAGTGCGGGCGGCCGACATCCACCTCAAGTATCGCGCCGAGCATATCGAGAACAAATACACGCCGTTCGACAAGCTTGTGGTGGCGATGGACATCGAGAACGGGCGCATCGACCTGCACCCGCTCGACTTCGTGGTCGGCAACGGCGACATCGCCAGCACCATCCTGCTCGATCCCGGTACGCACGACCTCGTTCATGCCAACGCCGACATCAAGTTCCGCCACATCGAGCTGGCGCGGCTGATGCAGGCCACGCACACCTTCAAGGGCAATGGCATCATCGGCGGCGAGGCGCGGCTGGACACCAACGGCAATTCGCTCGCCAGCATGATGGGCCAGGGCAATGGCGAGCTGAAGCTGGTTCTGGTGAGCGCGGGCGACGTGTCGGCGCTGCTGGTCGATATCGCCGGACTGGAATTCGGCAACGCGCTGCTGTCGGCGCTGGGCGTGCCGAACCGCGCGAAGATCAACTGCTTCGTAACCGACCTCCCGCTGAAGGACGGCATCGTCGACACCAAGGCGCTGCTGCTCGACACCGAGGAGGCGCGGGTGACCGGACGGGGGACGATCGACCTGCGGCAACAGACGCTGGATTACGCGCTGACCACGAGGTCGAAGCATTTCTCGGTGGGTTCGCTGCCGGGCCCCATCAACCTTACCGGCCCGATCACCAGCCCATCGATCCGGCCGGGTGCCGAGGTTGTGGCGCGGGCGGGAGCGGCCGCCGGCCTGGGTGTGCTGCTGACGCCGCTCGGGGCATTGCTGCCGACCATCCAGTTCGGCGTTGGCAACGACAACGCCTGTGTGTCCGCCGAAGCCGCCGAGCGTCAGCCGCTGCGCGCGCCGCCGCCGAGCCGCCGCCGCGCGCACAAATAGGCGCGGCTTTCCGGGCGGCCTTGAAGCCGCCTGACCAGGACAGCGGTTTTCACAAGGGGGCGATGTCCTGCGGAGGCAGCGCGGCGATCAGACTGCCGACGGTCTCTCCCAGCACGGGATGCACCCAGCCCGGCACGACATCGCGTAACGGCAGCAACACGAAAGCCCGCTGGTGTGCCCTGGGATGTGGCAAAACCGGATCGGGCGCCGCACGGATCAGCCCGGCCATGTCGATGATGTCGAGATCGAGCGTACGTGCGGCGTTCAGCCCCGACCGCACGCGCCCGGCCCGTTTTTCGATATCTTGCAGTGCAGCAAGCAGGATTTCCGGTGCCATGCTCGTGTCGAGCCGGACAACCGCGTTGATGTAGCGGCCCTGCGCGGATGCCGGAACCGGTGCGCTGGAGAACCATCGCGAACGCACCAGGCCGGAGACGCCAGGAATGGCGGCGATCGCCTGCAACGCCCAGTCGCATGTCTGGAGCGGAGACGCTCCGCCTGGGGCTTGCAAGTTCCCCCCGATTGCAAGAATCACAGAAATGTGGCTGGCTCCATCCAGGTCAAATACTGGGCCTCCAAAATTACTGACTTTCCCAACCGGCAGTTTATCAGCCGGTGACCGGGTATATTGAAAGGCGATGGTATGCACTTCCTCCCGACTGAACGTGTCTGCCTGTTTATCGACGGCGCAAACCTCTATTCCGCATCACGCAACCTCGGCTTCGATGTCGACTACCGCAACATGCTGGAGTTCTTCAGGCGCAAGGCGCACATCATACGGGCGTACTACTACTCTGCCGTGTTGGAAACCGAAGAGTATTCACCGCTGAAGCCGCTGACAGATTGGCTGGCCTATAACGGCTACACCCTCGTCACGAAGCCGGCGCGCGAGTTCACCGATGCAACCGGCCGGCGGCGCGTCAAAGGCAACATGGATATCGAGCTCGCAATCGACATGCTCGAGCTTGCCGACAAGATGGATCATGCCGTGCTGTTCAGCGGAGATAGCGATTTCCGCCGGCTGATCGAAGCGGTGCAGCGCCGCGGCGTGCGGGTGTCGGTCGTGTCGTCCATCCGCACGACCCCGCCGATGGTCGCCGACGAACTGCGCCGGCAGGCCGACCAGTTCCTGGAGCTGGCGGACATCGCGCCGGAGTTCACCCGCCGGCAGATGGAGCCGCGGCCGCGTCTGGGCACCGCACGCGCCGACACCCTGGTGGAGCCGCACGACCACGTATAGACCGGGCTGGTGCCGCCGAACCGACCTGCTCCGCTCACCGCGACGTCTCCTGAACAACCAGGCCCGGACTGCCCGCTTTGCCCGAGGCTGGTGGAATACCGGCGGGCGAACCGGGCGGAAAACCCCGGCTGGTTCAACGCGCCGGTGCCCAGCTTCGGCGAAACCGGTTCCTGGCTTCTCGTGGTGGGCATGGCGCCCGGCGTGCGTGGCGCCAACCGCACCGGCCGCCCGTTCACCGGCGACCATGCCGGGATCCTGCTGTATGAGACACTGCTGAAAGCCGGGTTGGCGACTGGCCATTACCTGGCGGAACCGGACGATGGCTTAACCCTGCACGGCGTGCGGATTGCCAACGCGGTGCGGTGTGTGCCGCCCGCTAACCTGCCTTTGCCCGCCGAGGTGACCACCTGCAACGGTTTTCTCGCAGGCGAACTCAACGGCTTGCCGAACCTACGCGCGGTGTTGGCGCTCGGCGTGCTGGCGCATGCGGCCGTGCTGCGGGTGTTCGGCATTCCGCAATCGCGGCTGAAATTCGCACATGGCGCACAGCACATTCTGCCGAACGGCCTGGTGCTGGCGGACAGCTACCACGTGTCGCGCTACAACACTTCCACGCGCCGGTTGACGACCGAAATGTTCGAGACGGTGATACGCGAATTGATACGGAATTGCGCGCCAACTATCGTCGGCGCGCAGCCCTGAGGTGTCTTACTTCTCGGCCATCGCTTTGATGTTGTCGAGGCCGGAGCGGTAAAGTCCGGTGACCGCCTTTTCCGCACCGGCATCGTCCGCACCGCCGGCCGGCTGGAAGCTGCCGTGCCAGGTGACCGTAGAGCCGGTACCCGCCTTCGCCACGGTGATTGTCGAGCTGTAGCCCGTTACCGGCAGAACCTTCGGATCCACCTGGGTGATCTCGTAGCTGTAGCTGTGTCCCTTATGGGCCGTCAGCTTTTCGGTGACTGTCGGGTTGCCGGGCGCCTTCAGCGTGATCACCCGCACCGAGCCGACCTTGCTGTCGTGGTCGGCCGGGCTGCTGGCGACACCGGGAAGCCAGTCGCCGATCGCCTCGAACTTGCCGATCATCGACCAGACTTTTGTAGGCGACGCGCTGGTGGTGACCGACTGCGTCACCTCGGCGGCAAATGCGGTTTGTGTTGCTGCAAGAACGAGGGCGGCCCCGAGCAGGCGAATCATGGCGTTTCCTTTTGGTGGCATTAGTTGCGGTTGCACGCTGTTGGGCGGTCGGTCCGCTGTCAAGCCGACCATTCGGCGGAAAGGCCCCGGAACCGGCCCGCGGCCCGCCACGTTGGCGAGGCATGAAGCTGCTGCTGGAGCGCCTTGCTGACCTGGTGGGCGTGTTCCAGGCGCGTGCGCCGGCGCTGGACGAAGCAGCCGCTTTCCCTGCCGAAAACATCGCCGACCTTGCGCGCATCGGTGCGCTGATGGCGCCATTGCCGGTCGCCAGTGGCGGCATGGGCGCGGGCAGCGAGCCGGCAGGCGCCACGCTGGCATCGCACATGTTGCGGCTGATCGGGCGAGGCCACCTGCCCACCGGACGGCTGTTCGAGGGCCATGTGAACGCCATCAAGCTGATCGCGGTCTATGCGCCGGAGCAGATGCGACAGGTGGCCGAGCAGGCCGCGGCGGGGCAGTTGGCCGGCTTGTGGGTGACCGAGGCGCCGCCCGGGCTGCGCATTCGCGACGGCACCCTGCAGGGCGGCAAGATCTTCTGCTCCGGCGCCGGTCACCTGTCGCACGCGCTGGTCACCGCTCAGCCGCCCGATGGCGAGCCGGTGCTGGCCCGCGTGACGCTGGACGGCAACCAGCGGGCGATGGCAGGCAGCATGCGGCTGCAGGGGATGCGCTCGGCCACCACCGGCTCGGTCGATCTCAGCGGCCTTCCGGCGGAGATCGTGGGCGCACCGGGAGATTACCTGCGGCAGCCGGAGTTTTCCGCCGGCGCTTGGCGTACGTCGGCGGTTGCGTGCGGCGGGATCGAGGCCCTGGTGACGCATGCGCGCGATGAGTTGCATGCGCGCGGCCGGGCGGCAAACCCTCACCAGCTTGCGCGCGTCGGCGCCATGCTGATTGCGCAACAAACCGCGTTGATGTGGGTGCAGCGTGCGTCCCGCCTCGCGGAACAGGAACCAGCAGGGATGGATGCGGAAAGGCTTGGTGACATCGCGGCGGGTGTCAACCTCGCACGTATCGCGGTCGAGCAGGCGGGGCTGGACGTGCTGCGGCTGGTGCAGCGCAGCCTCGGTTTGTCGGCGTTCCGGCACGGCCACCCGGCCGAGGCGTTGATGCGCGATCTTGCAACCTACCTGCGCCAGCCTGCGCCGGATGAAACACTGACCGAAGCCGCCGCCTGGCACATGCAACGCGAGATGCCGGCATGACCGCTGCAGACGACAGCGGCTCCTCGCCCAAGTCCTGGGACCGCAGCGTGTTCGACCGGATTTACGCCGGCGCCGACGATCCCTGGGATTTCGAAGGCAGCGACTACGAACGCGCCAAATACGCCGAGACGCTTGCCGCCCTGCCACGCCCGCGTTTCGCCAACTGTCTCGAAGTGGGCTGCTCGATCGGCGTGCAGACGCGCTTGCTCGCGGCGAGATGCGCCCATGTGCTCGGCATCGACATCGCACCCGAAGCATTGCGCCGCGCCCGCATGCGATGCGCGGATCTGGACAATGTGGAGTTGCGCCTCGCACAAATCCCGCAGGACTGGCCGACCGGCAGTTACGACCTGATCGTGCTGTCCGAGGTTTTATACTTCCTCGATCCGGGCGATATCGCACGGACCGCAAGTCTGGTGCTCGAGTGCACCGCAGGCGATGCGGCGGTGCTGCTGGTCAATTGGGTGGGCGAGACGAACACGCCGACCACCGGCGACGAAGCCGCCGGCCATTTCATCGCCGGCGTCCAGGCCTCGATGAAACACGAA
>CAZZWO010000099.1:5976-10645 GCA_964657885.1 uncultured Acetobacteraceae bacterium
CGACGAAGCCGCCGGCCATTTCATCGCCGGCGTCCAGGCCTCGATGAAACACGAACTGCACCGCCGCCACGACACCTACCGGCTGGACCTGCTGATCCGCGCGTGACGACTCGGTACGGCCTAGCCGGACCGCCTGATCAAGCGCGGCCGTGACAGTGCTTGTACTTCTTGCCCGACCCGCAGGGACATGGGGCGTTGCGTTGCGTGCCGCCCCAGGTCGTCGGGTCGTTCAGATCGATCGCCACGCCCGGCGCGCCGACGCTCACCTGCCAGGTGTCGGCGTCGGCGAAGTTGTCGGCGCCGGCCATTGCCGGGGCCGCAAAATTCTCGACCATACCTGCGGGCAGTGATTGCGGCATCGGCGGCGGCTCGGCCGACAGCTCGACCCGGGCAAGCGTGCTCGTCACCCGTTCGCGCAGATCGTCCAGCATGGCGTTGAACAGCGCGAACGCCTCGCTCTTGTACTCGTTCAGCGGGTCGCGCTGGCCGTATGCCCGAAGCCCGATGCCCTGGCGCAGATGATCCAGCGCCAGCAGGTGTTCCTTCCACACCGTGTCGAACATCTGCAGCAGCAGGCTCTTCTCGATGTAGCGCATGATCTCGGGGCCGAAATTCGCCGCCTTGCTGGCCGCCGCGGAATCGATTGCGGCTGTCAGGCGCTCGTGAATCGCCGTCTCGTCGATCCCCTCCTCGCGGCCCCACTCCTCGATCGGCAGATCGAGGTTGAACACCCGGCGCACGTCCGCCGTCAGTTCGGCCGTTTCCCACTGTTCGGCGAAGGCACGTTCCGGAATGCGCGCACGCACCATGGTGTCGGCCAGCTCGTGGCGGAAGGCAGCCACCGTCTCGGACACGTCGCCGGATTGCATGTATTCGCGACGCTGCGCGTACACTTCCTTGCGCTGGTCGTTCATCACGTCGTCGTATTTCAGCAGGTTCTTGCGCGTATCGAAGTTGCGCGCCTCGACCTTCTTCTGTGCCTTTTCCAGCGCCTTGTTGATCCAGGGATGGACGATCGCCTCGCCCTCCTTCAGGCCCAGACGCTGCAGCATGCCGCCCATCCGCTCGCTGCCGAAGATGCGCATCAGGTCGTCTTCCAGCGACAGGAAGAACCGGCTCGCACCGGGGTCGCCCTGACGCCCTGAACGGCCGCGCAACTGGTTGTCGATGCGACGGCTCTCATGCCGCTCGGTGCCGATCACCAGCAGCCCGCCGGCCGCCTTCACACGGTCGTGGAAACCGGGAATCTCGGCGCGTATCTCGGCCTCGCGTGCCGCCCGTTCCCCCTCGGACGCCAGCGTGTGCGCTTCCTGGCGCAGGCGCATATCCAGGTTGCCGCCGAGCTTGATGTCGGTGCCACGTCCGGCCATGTTGGTCGCGATCGTCACCGCACCGGGCGCCCCGGCCTGGGCGATGATCGTCGCTTCCTGCTCGTGGAAACGCGCGTTCAGCACCGCGTGCGGTATCTTGCGGACCTTCAGGATCTCGCTCAGCAACTCGCTTTTTTCGATGCTGACGGTGCCGACCAGGACCGGCTGTTCGCGCAGCCGCGCTTCCTCGATCAGGGTTGCGACCGCATCGTATTTCTCGGTCGCCGTGCGGTACACCTCGTCGTCGCCGTCGGCGCGGATCACCGGCACGTTGGTCGGGATCTCGATCACCGAAAGCTTGTAGATCTCGGCGAACTCGTCGGCTTCGGTCATCGCGGTGCCCGTCATGCCCGCGAGCTTCGGGAACAGCCGGAAGTAGTTCTGGAAGGTGATCGAAGCGAGTGTCTGGTTTTCCTGCTGGACCGTCACGTATTCCTTGGCTTCGAGTGCCTGGTGCAGCCCCTCGGAATAGCGCCGGCCCTCCATCATGCGGCCGGTGAACTCGTCGATGATGATCACCTTGTCGTCGCGAACGATGTAGTCGACGTCTCGTGCGAACAGCGTGTGCGCACGCAGCGACTGCTGCACGTGATGCACCACCGACACGTTGAAGATGTCGTACATGTTGCCTTCGGTGATGATCCCGGCCTCGCGCAGCTTGTCTTCCACGCGCTCGTTGCCGGCCTCCGTCAGGTGTACGGACTTCGCCTTCTCGTCCTTCTCGAACGTCGCCGGATCGCGCACCAGGTCCAGCACCACCAGGTTCACCGACCGGTACAGATCGGAGGAATCCTCCGCGGGTCCCGAGATGATCAGCGGCGTGCGCGCTTCGTCGATCAGGATGCTGTCGACCTCGTCCACGATCGCATAGCTGAACGGCCGCTGGACCATGTCCTCTAGCCGGTATTTCATGTTGTCGCGCAGGTAGTCGAAGCCGAACTCGTTGTTGGTGCCGTACGTCACGTCGCAGGCATACGCCGCGCGGCGCTCGTCATCGGCCAGGCCGTGCACGATCACGCCGGTGGTCAGGCCGAGGAAGCCGTACAGCCGGCCCATGTCCTCGCTGTCGCGCCGTGCCAGGTAGTCGTTCACCGTCACCACGTGCACGCCGCGGCCGCTCAGGGCGTTCAGGTACACCGGCAATGTCGCCACCAGGGTCTTGCCCTCGCCGGTCTTCATCTCGGCGATCTTGCCGTCGTGCAGGACCATGCCGCCGACCAGCTGCACGTCGAAATGGCGCATGCCCAGCACCCGCCGGCTCGCCTCGCGCACCACCGAGAACGCCTCGGGCAGCAGGGCGTCCAGCGTTTCGCCGCGAGCCAGCCGGTCGCGAAACTCGGTCGTCTTGGCCGCCAGCGCCTCGTCGGACAGCGCCGAAATCGCCGCCTCGTGCACGTTGATCCTCGGCACGCGCTGCTGATAAGCCTTCAGCGAGCGGTCGTTGGACGTGCCAAAGATGGCGCGGGCGATGGAGGAGAACATAACGGGCCTTCCGGGGGGAGCAGCACCCCGGCAGATAAGCGGCGCCCGCACCAGGGTCAACCGAGTGTCTGGCCCGGGGTGCTACTGGGCTGGCCATCTGACGCGGCTGGCTGACTCAGCCCAGCGCACCCCGAGCCAGACACTTCCATGCCTTGAGCGATCTGGACTGCGAAAACAGGCGATCGGTGGTGACTCATTATTCACCCGGTGGCGGTTGCCGCACCCCTGGGTTTCTTGCATAAGGCCGCCGCTCCCTCATGAGGTTCCCATGCGCCTGTTGACGTTCACGACGGCCCTGACTGCGGGCCTGATCTCCACCGCAGCCATCGCCCAGGCGCCCAAACCCGCCGCCGCCCCGGCCAAGCCGACGATCGGCACGCCGGCGCTGGCGCAGCAGAACCCGATCATCGCCACGGTGAACAACGACGCGATCCGCTTGTCCGACATCTCGGCCTGGGTGGACACCCATGTTCCGGCCGAGCAGCGCGCCCAGGTCGGACAGGAGAAGCTGTTCGCCGCCGCACTCGACAACCTGGTGTCCGGCAAGGCGCTGCAGGTGATGGCCCGCAAGCAGGGTCTAGACCGCGATCCGGTCGTCGCCCGCCAGATGCAGACCGCCGCCGACGAGGTGCTGCAACGCGCCCTGCTGGTGAAGACCGTGCTGCCGTTGGTGACCGAGGAGAACATCAAGTCCCAGTACGACAAGGATTACGCGAGCAAGCCGGGCGAGCCCGAGGTGCATGCACGCCATATCCTGGTCGACAGCGAGGCCAAGGCGAAGGACATCATCAAGCAGCTGCAGGGTGGGGCGAAATTTGAAGACCTGGCCAAGAAGTACGGCGATCCGAAGGACCCGGCCAGTGCAGCCGGCGGCGACCTCGGCACCTTCAAGAAGGCGGACATGCTGCCAGAATTCTCCGACGCCGCATTCAAGCTGAAGAAGGGCGAGTACACCCAGGCGCCGGTGCACACCCGCTACGGCTGGCACGTGATCCAGGTGCTCGACACCAGCGTTTCGCAGCCACCTAAATACGACGCGGTGCATGACGAGATCCGCCAGACGCTGCTGCGCCAGGACGCGCAGAACCTGGCAGCCCAGGCCCGCAGCGGCGTCAAGATCGTTCAATACGGCCCGGACGGTAAGCCGCTGAAGGTGATCTCCACCGCCGCACCGGCCCCTGCACCCGCCAAGAAGTAGGCCAGGGCATGGCGGCCCTGCCCGCCATCTCGCCGCTTGCGGTGCCGTTGCCCGAATTGCCGCCGGTTGCGGGGGTGCGGTTCGCAACGGGCGAGGCGGGCATCCGCTACCGGGGCCGGACCGACCTGTTTTTGGCCGAGTTCACGCCGGGAACCCAAGTCGCCGGCGTGTTCACCCGCAACAAATGCCCCGGCGCGCCGATCGACTGGTGCCGGGCGGCACTCCCCGGCGGCGTCGCCCGTGCGCTGGTGGTCAATGCCGGCAACGCGAACGTCTTCACCGGCCAGGCCGGGCGGGATGCGACCCAGACAATCGCGCAAGCCGCTGCCGGCCTCATCGGGTGCGCCCCCCATGAGGTGTTCCTCGCCTCGACCGGGGTGATCGGACAGACACTCCCCACCGAGCGCCTGACCGCCGCGCTTCCGGCGCTGCACGCGAAGCTCTCTCCAGACACCATCGCCGATGCGGCGCGCGGCATGATGACGACCGACACCTTCCCGAAAGCGTCCACGCGCACCGCGGATATCGGCGGCACGCAGGTCCGGATCACCGGCATCGCCAAGGGCAGCGGCATGATCGCGCCCGACATGGCGACCATGCTGTGCTTCGTGTTCACCGA
>CAZZWO010000100.1:0-10409 GCA_964657885.1 uncultured Acetobacteraceae bacterium
CAGCGTGTCGGCCATTCCCCTGGCGCTGGTTTCCACATCCAGCGGGGCGCCTGCCCCGCCCATGTCGGTGCGCACCCAGCCCGGATGCATCAGAACCACAGGGTGCTCGCGATGGCGGAGGGCGAAGCAGCTCGCCAGCATGTTGAGCGCCGATTTGGTGGCGCGGTACAGCTCGTAGCTGCCACCCGCATTGCTGCCGACACTGCCGAGTATCGACGTCATGAACACGACAGTAGCTTGCGGCGCCAGCGCCGGGGTCAACGCTTCCGCCAGCTTCAACGGGCCGATGGCGTTGGTCAGGAACTCGTGCGCCGCCTCGTCGGCGGAAACATCCTGGATCGGCTGCTGCGTGTGGCCGCTCACGCCGGCCACAACAAACAGCGTATCGAGCGTGCCGCCCTTCAGCCGCCCGGCCAAAGCCGCAATCGAAGCCTGGTCCAGGACGTCGAGCGTCTCGACAGTGAGCCGGTCGGGATGGGATTGCTTCAGCTCCGCCAATCCGGCAGCGCGATCCGGCGAACGGGCGGTCGCGATCACCTGCCAGCCACGGCCGAGATATTCACGCGCGAGACCCAGCCCGAGGCCACGGCTGGCGCCGGCGAGAAGAATGGTCTGTGTCGGCATGTGCTTACCCCGGCTGATGAGCCAGCCAGATAGGTCGGAGGTCCCGGCGTTTCAAACAGGGATGCCGGCAGTCAGCGGGCGAGCTCGCGAAGGCTCTCGCGGATCACCACGTCCAGCGGCGGCGGTGCCGCACCCCCCTGCTCCATCGCGCGCCCGATGACCCGCTCCACCACCGGCTGCGCCTCGATCCTGCGATATCCGAGATTGGCGAGCGCCGACAACGCATCCGCCGAGAGCCCGCCCGCCGGCACCTGGCCCGGCATGCCCGGCATCGGCAGCGGCCCCGACGGCATGGCGCCGGCACGGTCGCGCAACTCGGTCAGCAGGCGCACCACCAGCTTCGGGCCGACGCCGGGCACCCGGGTGAGCGCTCCGCGGTCGCCCGATGCGATGGCGCCGACCAGGTCACGCGGCGAGAGGGCCGACAGGATGGCCAGCGCCACCTTCGCGCCGACGCCCTGCACCGTCGTCAGCAGCCGGAACCAGTCGCGCTCGGCCGGGTCGGCGAACCCGTAAAGCAGGATTGCGTCCTCGCGGACCAATGTTTCCACCAGCACGCGCGCCAGCGCTGGCGGCGCCGGCAATGCCGCGAGCGTGCGGGTGCTCGCCTGGACCAGGTAGCCGACGCCGTTCACATCGACGATGCACGAGCCGCTTTCCAGCGCTTCCACCCGTCCGGTCAGCAGCGCGATCATGCCGACACCGTGGCGCGCGCGATGATCTGCCGGGTGGCGCGGTTGTGGGCGTGGCAGATGGCGACCGCGAGCGCGTCCGACGCATCGGCCCGCTTGACCAGCGCGCCGGGCAGCAGGCGGCGCACCATGTCGGCGACCTGCACCTTGTCGGCATTGCCGGTGCCAACCACCGACCGTTTGACCATCTTGGCGCCGTATTCGGCCACATGCAGCCCCGCCAGCGCCGGCGCGAGCAACGCGACGCCGCGCGCATAGCCGAGCTTCAGCGTCGCGGCACCGTTGCGGTTGACGTAGGTTTCCTCGACCGCCGCTTCGGCCGGGCGGTGCGCCAGGATCAGCGCGGTCAGCCCCTCATACAGGGCGCGCAGCCGGTCCGGCACCGGCATGTCGGCATCGGTCGCGAGCACCCCGTCGGCCAGATGCCGCAGCCGGTTGCCATCGGATTCGATGATCCCCCAGCCGGTGAAACGAAGCCCGGGATCGATGCCGAGAAGCCGGATCGCTGTCAGGACCCGCTCCGGCTCAGGCGGACATGCGCGCGAGCACGTCGTCGGGAATGTCGAAATTAGCGAACACGTTCTGCACGTCGTCGTTCTCCTCCAGCGCGTCGATCAGCTTGAGGACGGAGGTCGCGCGGTCCTCGTCGAGGGTGACGGTGGTGCCGGGACGCCAGTCGAACTTCGCTTCCTCGGGCGCGCCGAAACGCTTTTCCAGCGCGTCGCGGACGGCGAACAGGGTGTCGGGCGCGCAGGTGACTTCGTGGCCGTTCTCGTCGCTGGTCACATCGTCGGCGCCGGCATCGATCGCGGCTTCAAGCATCGCGTCGGGCGTCGCGGCCGCCGGCTTGTAGGCGACCACGCCCACCCGGGTGAACATGAAGCTGACCGAATTGGTCTCGCCGAGCGCGCCGCCGTATTTGTTGAACGCGCTGCGAACATCCGAAGCCGTGCGGTTGCGGTTGTCGGTCAGCGCCTCGACGATGACGGCCACGCCCGACGGCCCGTAGCCCTCGTAGCGTACCTCGGCGTAGTCCTCGCCGCCGGCCGCTCCCGCTGCTTTTTTAATGGCGCGGTCCACGGTGTCCTTGGTCATGTTCTGCTTGTAGGCGGTGGTGACGGCCGCGCGCAGGCGGGCATTGGCCGACGGGTCGGGCAGGCCCTGGCGGGCGGCGACCGAGATCTCGCGCAGCAGCTTGGCGAATTGGCGGGCGCGGCGGGCATCCTGCGCGCCCTTCCGGTGCATGATGTTCTTGGCGTGACTATGGCCGGCCATGGGGAGATCCAGACTCAGACGGGACAAGCAAAACTTCGGTTCGCCTGCTTAAACGCCGCGCCGGATTTCAGGAAGGGTGCGGCACGAGCACCGGCGGCGCGTCCGGCGCCACGGCCGAAACGGCGACCGGCGGCTCCGCGGCACCGAGCCTTGCCGCGAGGCGCAGCGCCAGCGCCACAATCGTCAGCGTCGGGTTCGCCTGGCCTGAGGTCGGGAACACCGCGCTTCCGGCGATCCAGAGGTTGCGGACCCCATGCACGCGGCAATCGGCATCGACAACGCCCTGCCGCGGGTCGGCGGACATCCGCGCAGTGCCGATGTGGTGGCCGCCATAGGCGCCGTCGCGCAACAGCAGTTCCTCGAGCCGGTCGTCGTCCCAGCTCAGGCTGGCGGTGCCCGACCGCGTCAGGTCGGCCGAGAGCGCGTGCAGTGCCACGCGGACCGTGTCGATGTCGGCCGGCAAGTGGCGCCAGTCGACCCGCAGCTTCGGCATGCCGAGCGCGTCGGTGCCGCGCGCGAGCGTGATGCGGCTGTCCGGGTTGGGGAACTGCTCGGCGTGGAGGTCGAGGGTGTAGGTCCCGCCGGGCGGCCGGACGACGATCGACGGGAACTTGCGCGCGGCCAGCGTGCGGTGGCGCAGCCAGTGCAGCAGGAAGCCGGCGGTGTGCAGCGGGGTCGCGGCGATGTTCGCGGCATGACGCAGCAGGTCGAAGCGTCCCGGCGCCGGGCCGTCATTCAGCCGGATCGCGTATTCCGGGGCGATGAACGGGGCGGCAAAGCGCAGCGCCGAGAGCGCGCCGCTGCGGTGCGCAGGGTCGGTGATGCGCGGGTGATGCAGGCGGGCGATGAAGTTGCCGGTGCGCAGCCGGCGTTGCGCCGCCCCGGTCAGTGCGAACCGGCGCCGGCAATACACGCCGTCCTCCGACACCGCATAGCCATGCCGGACCGGCACCAGCGGCCGCAGCTCGCCCAACGCACCGGCGAGATGGCACATGTAGTAGCGGCCGACCGCATCGTGCGCGTTGCCCACGCCCGCCGGGCTGACGTCGTTCGAGGCAAGCAGCAGGCGCGGGATTTCGAGGCCGCCGGCCGCCAGCACGAACCGATCGGCTGCCACGGTGAGGCGGCCGCCATTCAAGCGCCGGCTTTCGATGGTGCCGACGGCCGCGCCGTCGCCGGTGGTTCGTATCCGCGTGGCGCCGGCATGCAGCACGACGCGGATGTTCGGCGCCGCGGCCAGCCGGGCACGGTAGCGCGCCGCGAAGTCGGTCGGACAGCTGAACCGCTCGATCGCATCGGTGCCGAAGCTTTCGCCCTCGAACCCCGCCAGGATGGGCGGCATGCCCGGCCAGGCCGTGTAGGCGAACTCGCCCGCCTCGCAGAGCCGGTTGGCGGCCGGGTAGTACGGCGCCAGGTCGGACGCGCCGATCGGCCAGCCGGAGTGCGGCACCCAGTCGCGTGCGGAGAAATCGATGGGGTCGAGCGGCATGCACCGGCCTCCCCACAAGGTGGTGCCGCCACCCAACCGGCGGGGCCGGTACATCTCCGGCGGCGGATGGCGGCACCCGGCTGCGAGTTCGCCCTTCGCCAGCGCCTGGATGTCCGGCTCGGCCGGCTCGCCGCCTGCCTCCAGCAGCACCACATCGGTGCGCGTCCCCTCGAACTGCAACGCGATGGCGATGCCCGCAGCACCGCCGCCCACGATGCAGATATCCGCGTGCAGGACCGAGTTCGGCTCCAAGGCGGCGGCGTCCATGATCATAGGCGGAGCGCCAGGCCGGCCACCGCGATGCCGGCGGCATCGGAAGTGCGCGTAATGTGCAACAGCCGGTCGGTCAGCGCGGGATCGAGCCGCATGCGCTGGCTGAACAGGCGCGACAGCGAGCGCGGGATCGGGTCCGGCACCCTGCCCGCCGGCAGCCCGGCACGCGCGCCAAGCAGCCTAGCCGTCTGCAGCAGCGGCGCAAGCGCGCGCGTCTCCAGCCACAGCCGGCGGGCCGTCAGACGGCGTACCGGCACCGCGCCGAGGGCGCGCGCGAAGGCGATCAGGAACTCGTTCCAGGTCGGCGGGCCGGCGGTCGCGATGTTGAAAGCCCTGCCCGGTGCGTCCGGCGAAAGCAGCGATGCCACGACCGCCTCGCCGAGATCGGCCTGGTGGGTCAGGTTGCAGAAGCCGTCGCCAGCCGGGCCGAGGTCGCCGAGCCGGCGGGCGCGCAGCAGGCGGGCGATCCGGGTGGCCCATTGCGCGGAGCCTGCCCCGAAAACCAGTCCGGGACGCAGGATCACCGCCGGGTGACGTCGCGCGTAGGCGCGGATCTCGGCCTCACAGGCGATCTTCGCGGCCTCGTAGGGCGAGGGAGCAGCGGCGAACGGCGCGTCTTCGGCGACCAACCCGGATGCGTCGCCGCCATAGACCGCCATGCTGCTGACATGGACCAGCCGGACGCCACCTGCGCCGGAGGCCGCGCGGCATAGCGCACGGGTGGCGGCGAGCATCGTTGCCGGTGTGCCGCCGACCGCGTTCACCACTGCGGCACAGCCTTGCAGGGCGGCCGCGACGGCCTGCGTGTCGGTGGCCTCGATCACCCGGGTTTCGATGCCTGTCGCCGTGGCGGACGGCCGGTGCAGCCCGGCAAGCGGCCGCAACCCCGGCTCGGTTGCGATGCGCGCCGCGACCACGCGCCCGACATAGCCGCCCGCGCCGAGCACCAGCACGCACCCGGGCACCGCGTGGGAACCGGCGCCGACGGAGCTCAGGGCAACAGGGGCGGTCAGGCCGACGCGATCCGCGCCCGGCTGGGGCGCGTCATGGGGGCGGGGACCTGCCGGTAGATCGCCTGCAGCTCGGCCGCCGGGATGGCGATGTCGAGCCTGGTGGTAAAGGTTCCATGCGCCGCGAGGCCGAGGCGGCGGCGTTCGCCCGGATCGTCGATCAGTGCCGCAAGGGCTGCCGCCAGACGGGCGGGTTCGCCCGGCGGCACCAGCCGGCAGTTGACGCCGTCGGTCAGGATTTCCGGGATTGCGCCGACCGGAGTGGCCACGATGGCGAGTCCGCGCGCCATTGCTTCCAGGATGGCGATCGGCATCACCTCGTGGTGCGACGGCAGCACCAGGATGTCGGCATCGCACAACGCCGACGCAGCCGCCGCCTCGTCCAGCCAGCCAGGGAGGGCGATGCGGGCCTGCAAACCCGCATGGGCGATCTGCGCGGCACAGGGCGCGGTGTCGCCGTCGCCCGCGATGTTGGCGGACCATGCGCGCGACCGCATCGCCGGTGCGCCGAGGGCCGCAACCAGTTCGGGCACGCCCTTGCGGGCGCCGATCCGGCCGAGGAACAGGATGCGGGCGGGACCGGTTCGCTCGGGGTTCCGCGGCGCGGCAGGCACGCCGTTCAGCACGACGCGAACGCTGCCGGCGGGGATGCCGATGTCGCGGACCAGCCGGTCGCGCCAGGCGGTGCCGATCACCACGATGCAGCCGGCGCCGGCGATCACACGGCGCAGCAGGGCTTGCAGCAGACGGGGCAGGCCGTCGTAGAAGTCGAAGAAATCAGCCCCGTGCAGGTGCAGGATGACCGGCACGCCGAGCAGCCGGGCCGTCGCGCAGAGCATCGACTTGCGGAGCGCACTCCCCCTGGTGGTCATGTGGATGTGCGCCGCGGCCACGATCCCTACGACGCGCCCGCCGGCCAGCTGCAGGAGGGCTGCGGCGAACTGGGCCACCGCGGAGACCGGTCCGCCGGCCCCGCGGGTGTCGATCACCCGGACCGGCATGCTGGCGGGGTCGCGCGCCCATTCGGCCATCAGGTACCGCATCAGCGTGCCGACGCCGCCCGACACATGGGTGAGACCGCCACCGGCGAAGACCAGGACCTGCTTGCTCCGGCGCGGCTGCACTCATACGTTCCAGGATCGGTGTGTTCTGCACCCTAGGGTTGCCAATGCGGAAGCGCAACAAGCCTTCTCTCCGCCGGTGCCTGCTGGCGGCGTGGCTGACCATCGTCATGGCGGTGCCGGTCGCCATCGCCTCACCGGCGCCGGGGCGGGATCCGTGGCTCTGGCCCTTTGCCCCGGCCTCGCCCTGGAACACACCGCTCGGCAGCCTCGCGCGGTTCTCGGGCCCTTACGATCCGCGAACGTTGGACCTGACGGATGGCGGCGCGCTGATCCACGCCGGCACCTGGGGCATGCCGCTGTACCACGCGGCGCCCGACGACCCCTGGGTGGAGGTGCGCGACCAGGAAAACGCGCGGGCGTTCCGCATCCGGGTGCCGGTGGCAGCCCTGCCCGACCCGATGGGTGACGGCCACATGTACGTGGTGGAGCCCGGTGCCGGCCACGTGCTCGAGATGTACCGGGCGCGGCGCATCGGGACAGCCCTGATCGAGACACGGCGGGCTTTCCGGGTCGATCTTCGCGGCAGCGGCTTCTTCCTGCGCGACGGACGTTTCCCGGGCGTGCGGGCGATGGATGCCAGCGGTTTCGGCGGCGTGCTGCGCGCGTGGGAGGTCCGGAGCGGACGCATACGCCACGCGCTGACTTTCCTGCTGCCTTATGCACGGCTCGAGCACGGGCCCGTCTGGCCGTCGGGCCGCGAGGATTTCTGGGGTGTCCGTAAATACACCGGCAACATCCCCATCGGCACGCTGATCGGCATTCCGGGGAACGCCGACCTGGCTGCCCTGCCGCTTTCTCCGTCGGGTCTGGCGCTGGCACACGCGCTGCAGGATTACGGCGCCTACTGCGACGACAGCGTGGGGACCGACGCGATCGTGCTGACCGCCGAGGGCGCGGCAGAGACCGAGCCGGGCCTGGCCGGCATGCGGCGGGATTTTCCGCTGCTTCAGCCTCTGCTGCGGGTCGTGCTCAACAACACGCCGGACAGCCCGGCTGGCGGCGGCGTTCCGCGCGCGCCGGCCGCGCCCGAGTTGCGCTAGACGGCGGCTCAGGCGGGCTGGTTCGCCTTGCCGGACGTATCGGGAAGCACGTCCGCCTGTGCCGGCCGGCCGCTTCGTGTCGCCCGCAGCAACGGCCGTTCGATGGTGCGGAACAGCAGGAAGCCGCCGCCGATCGCCGCCGCCGACAGCAGCGGGAACATCAGCCATGCCGGAGCGGGTACCGCGGCCAGGCTCGCGGCTTTCCAAAGGATGCCGATGAAGACGAACTGGAACAGGTAGATCGAGTACGACGCCTCGCCCAGCGCGACCAGCCAGGACGGCATGCGCAGGAGGTTGGAGCGATCGCATTCCACGATGCCGGCGAGCAGCAGGGCCGAAGCGCCGCCATAGATCAGCCGGGCGGACGCGGCATACCCGTCGAACAGGCCGGCATCTTCCGACAGCCCGGCGGCCGCGAACGACGCAACGCCTGCGATCAGCAGCAGGCGCGGCCAGGGCGCGCGGCGCAGGATCAGCAGCCAAGCCGCCGCCATGCCGAGGAAGAACTCGATGTTGCAGGGACCGAACAGCGAGAATGGCAGCGCGGCAGGCGGACGCCACAGGCCGGCCCAGCTTGCAAGGATGGCCGCGAGCCAGGCGCCGAGCACGGCCAGGCCGGCGGAGCGGCTGAAGATCAGCGCGCAGAACAGCACGTAGAAGACGATCTCGTATTGCAGGGTCCAGGCGACGCCGACGAGCGGCTCCTGCGATGAGGGCAGCAGGATCGCCGACGACACCAGCCGGTCGAACGGGGGTATGTGCCCGCCGGCGACGGCGAGGGCGACGGTTGCGGCGAGTGCCACCCAGTAGGTCGGCGCGACGCGGCTGAACCGGCGGGCGGCGTAGTTTCGCCAGCGCGCCGGACGGCCGGTGTCGCCGCGATGCACGAACAGGATGATGAAGCCGCTGAGCACGAAGAACAAATCGACGCCCGCGTGGCCGAACTTCGTCGCCGCAATCAGCCCCGGCAGCGGCGACGCACGGTCCAGGTGACGCGCGACGTGGTAGAGGACCACCGCAGATGCCGCGAGGCCGCGTAGCGCATCGACGTTGGAGAGCCTCGTTCTGATCAAAATCCTGGTCCGCCGGAGCTTCGGACGATCAGCGAAAGGCTGACGATCTGTATGGGCGAAGGCTATCGCCGGCCAGATCGTTTCGCCATCCGTGCGCCGATCACGTCTGCTGGATCAGGTTCGTCAGCGCGCCTGTGGATCGGCGGCAACGGCCGCTCCCGCTCCGCCGCGCACGTCATGCGCGCCGAACAGGGTGGCGCCGGCCTCTGGGCGCGCGTTCAGCGGCAGGAAGCCGTCCTCGCCGAACCCCTGATGCGCGGAGATCGCAGGCGCACCAACGAGGATTCCCTCCGCGACACCCCAGTAGCCGGCATCCTTGAAGCTGTAGCCGCGCTGCTGGAGCAGGGCGCGGGTGTCGGGCGAGAGCGCGCCACGCTCCAGCAGGACCACGTCGGGGGTGCCCTGCTCGTGGATGCGCGGCGCGTCGATCGCCTCCTGGATGGTCATTCCGTGGTCGATCACATTCACGAGTGCTTCCAGCGTGATGGTGATGATGCGAGAGCCGCCTGGCGAGCCGATCACCATGACGAGGTGGCCATCCTTCGTGACGATCGTCGGCGTCATCGAGCTGAGCGGCGTCTTGCCGGGAGCGATGGCGTTGGCGCTCCCCTGCACCAGGCCGAACATGTTCGGGGCACCGATCTTGGAGGTGAAATCGTCCATCTCGTCGTTCATCACGATGCCGGTATGGCCCGCCACACGGGCGGCGCCGAACCAGTTGTTCAGCGTATAGGTGACCGACACCGCGTTACCCGCCGCGTCGACGACCGAGTACTGCGTCGTTTGGGTGCCTTCAGCGCCCGGTATGGGCAGGTTCCTGGTCGGGGTCGCGGCCACCGGATCGATCGACGCCCGCACCGCCGCCGCATGGGCGGGACTGATCAGCTCGGCTACCGGGTTGTGGAAGAAATCCGGGTCGCCCAGCCGGTTGTTGCGGTCGATGAAAGCGTGGCGCATCGCTTCGGCGAGCACGTGGATTTCGGCCGCCGAATGGAAGCCCATCCCCGCCAGATCATAGCCTTGCAGGATCTGCAGTATCTCGCACAGCACCACCCCGCCCGAACTCGGCGGCGGGGCGGAGATCACATGGAAGCCCCGGTAGTCGCACTCCACCGGCGGCAGCTCGCGCACCTTGTAGCCGGCGAAATCCGCGCCGGTGAGCCGGCCGCCACCGGACGCGCTGGCCTGCACGATCTGCCGGCCGACCGAGCCCTGATAGAACGCCTCCTCGGGGCCCTGGTCGGCGATCTGCTGCAGCGTGCGGGCGAGGTCCGGCTGCACCAGGCGGTCGCCGGGCTGCATCGGCGTGCCGTTCCGAAGAAAGATCGCCGACCCGGCAGGGTCGTCGCGCAGCGCCGGGGTGGCCACCTGAAAAATGCCGGCGTCGCCCTGGCTGAGGGTGAAGCCGTCGCGCGCCAGCCGGATCGCCGGTTCGATCAGCCGGGCGCGCGGCATGGTGCCGTAATGCACGCGGGCGTATTCCAGCCCGGCCGGTGAGCCGGGGGTTGCGACCGCCGCCCAGCCCTCGGTGGACATGCCGTGGATCAGATTGCCCTGCGCATCCTGGTACATCGAGGCGGTCGCCGAGAGCGGCGCCTTCTCGCGGAAATCGATGAAGCTGACACGGCCGTTGGCGAGGCGGAGCGTCATGAACCCGCCGCCGCCAAGGTTGCCCGCCTCGGGGTAGGTGACCGCGAGCGCGTAGCCGACCGCGACACCCGCATCGATGGCGTTGCCGCCCTGCCGCAGCACGTCGGCGCCGATTTCGGACGCCAGGTGCTGCGCGCTGACCACCATCCCGCCGCGAGA
>CAZZWO010000101.1:0-10264 GCA_964657885.1 uncultured Acetobacteraceae bacterium
CGGCAACGCTGTGAAATACGGTGGCGCCGCCCGGGTGGCGCTGGCGGCCCAGCCGGGACTGGCTACCGTAACGATCGAGGATGATGGACCCGGCCTGCCGCCCGACGAGCTGGAGCGGATTTTCGAGCCGTTCTACCGGGTGGAGGACAGCCGCAACCGCGAAACCGGCGGCACCGGCCTTGGTCTGCCGATCGCGCGAAACATCCTGCGCGCGCATGGCGGCGACGTGGTGCTCGGCAACCACCCGGGCGGCGGGGCGCGTGCCGTAGTGACGCTGCCCGCCTGATCGCTCAGGGGATGAGCGGCGGCGGGTCATCCGGACGGTGCAGCGCGCGGGTGACCAGGGCGGCGAGGACCGCCCCGGCAATCGGCGCCACCCAGAACAGCCAGAGTTGCGCGAGGTATGGGCCGCCGGCGAACAATGCCTGACTGGTGCTGCGTGCCGGGTTCACCGATGTGTTGGTGACCGGGATGGAAATCAGGTGGATCAGCGTGAGCGCGAACCCGATCGGGATCGGGCCGAAACCGTCCGGCACGCGCGACGATTTCACGCCGAAGATCACCATCAAGAAAAAGAAAGTGCAGACCATTTCGGTGATCAGGCACGCGCCCAGGCTGAACTTGCCGGGGCTGAGATCGCCGTAACCGTTCGAGGCGAACCCGCCCGGCGCGAAGCCCGGCTTGCCCGACGCAATGAGGTACAACGTACCGGCCGCGGCGATCGCCCCGGCAAGTTGCGCCAGCACGTAGAACGGCACGTCGCGCGCGGGAAAGCGCCCGGCCGCCGATAATCCGATGGTGATGGCAGGGTTGAAATGCGCGCCCGACAAATACCCGACGCCGTAAGCCATCGTCAGCACGGTCAGCCCGAAAGCCAGCGCCACGCCTGCGAAGCCGATACCGAGAGCCGGAAAGGCGGCTGCGAGCACCGCGCTGCCGCATCCGCCGAATACCAGCCAGAACGTACCGAGAAACTCCGCGCTCAGGCGCTTCGGCATGGTGACCGGCATGATCCGCCCCGTGTTCGTTGCTGTTCCGCCTGTGCCACGAACCAGCGATGCGAGCAAGCAAGTAACGGACAGGAGACCTGCAGGAAACCAGAAAAGCCGGCGCGGCCGTTGGCAATTAACCGGAGAGTAGAATGGAGGCGTTGCGTAGCCTCCATTCTGCAAGCAGGTCTAATTGGACTTGATGATCAGCTTGCCGAAGTTCTCGCCGCTGAACAGCTTCAGCAGCGTTTCCGGAAAGGTTTCGAGCCCGTCGACGATGTCTTCCTTCGACTTCAGCGAGCCGTCTGCCAGCCATCCTGCCATGGCATGCGCGCCCTCGGCGTAGCGCGCGGCGTAATCGAACACCACGAAACCTTCCATGCGCGCGTGCTGCACCAGCAGGGTCAGGTAATTCTTCGGTCCCACAACTTCGCTGCTGTTGTATTGCGAAATGGCGCCGCAGATCACCACGCGTGCATGGCGCGCCAGGCGGGCGAGCGCCGCATCGAGAATGTCGCCGCCGACATTGTCGAAATACACGTCGATCCCCTTGGGACAATGTTCCGACAGCGCGCGCCCGACATCCTCGTTCTTGTAGTCGATGACGGCATCGAACCCGAGCGTGTCGCGCACATAGGCGCATTTTTCGGGTCCGCCGGCCAGGCCCACCGCACGGCATCCCTTGATGCGCGCGATCTGCCCGACCAACGCGCCCACGGCGCCCGATGCCGCCGACACCACGACCGTCTGCCCGGGTTGCGGTGCGCCGACATCGAGCAGGCCGAAATACGCCGTCATGCCGGGCATCCCGAGCGCACTCAGATAGAGCGGCAACGGCGCGAGTGTCGCATCGACCTTCTGCACTGTCTTAGCGTCCGCAACGCCGTAATCCTGCATGCCGAACATGCCGACCGCGTGGTCGCCCTCACGAAAATCCGGGCTGCGCGACGCGACCACTTCGCCCACCGCGCCGGCCCGCATCACTTCGCCCAGCTTGATCGGCGCGATGTAGCTGCGCGCGTCGTTCATCCAGCCGCGCATCGCCGGATCGAGCGAGATGTAATGTGTGCGCACGACGATCTGGCCGTCCTGCGGTTCGGGCACGGGCACCGTTGCCCAGGTAAAATCGCTATGTTTCGGCAGCCCCTTCGGGCGTGCAGTCAGGGTCCACTGGCGGTTCTGGGGCGCGTTCATCGGTCCTCCGGATTTTTGACGGCGTGATCAGCCGGGCTCCGATGGCGGTTCGCGCAATTTTTGGCAAGGGCGGCCGTCCGGCGCCACGCCGATGCCAGCCCGATCTTTTGGCCGTCATTAGGCCGGGGTTAACCGGGCCGCGGCAGAGTGCCGGCCGCGGATATCCGCTTCTACGGGGTGCGCAGTGCCTGCAGTCTTCAACGCCTTGCGGCTGGGCCACAAGATTGGCCTGGCACTCACCTTGTTTGTCATGCCCGTGGCGCTGGTGCTGGTGCTGCTGGTCGATACGCAGGGAACGCAGATCGACTTTGCGACACGGGAAGTAGCCGGGGTGAGCGCGCTGCGGGCGGCCGCGTTGCTGCAGGTCGCCAACGACCGGGCCATCCTGGCCGGGGCAGCCAGTGCTGCAGGCCCGGACGACGCGGCGCCGTCTTTCGAAGCGCTCGGTCTCACCCCACAGCGCAGCGTTGCGGTGGCCGGGTTCCTGCACGCCCATGATGCGGCAAGCTTCACGGCCAGCAGAACGGCATTGCGGGATCTCGAAGCGCAGGTCGGCGACCGGAGCAACCTGATCCTCGATAACGTGCTCGACACCTATTACCTGACCGACGTGGCACTGAACCGTCTGCCGGAATTGCTGGACCGGCTCACGGATATCGGCCCGCTGGCGGCGCATCAAGCCGGGTCTGCCGAAGCGCGCGCGGAATTCCTCATCATGCTGGGCGGGCTCTCGGCGGTGATCGACGGCATGGACGGCTCGATCCATTCGGCAATGCAGGACGATGCCTCGGGCTCGCTGCAGGCATCGCTCGGCGCCGGCTCCGCGCATCTTCACGACGATCTGCAGCAGTTGTTGTCGACGCTGCAGAAATCCGGAACCGATACCGGCAGCGCTGCATTGGTCGAGGCCAGCACAGCGTTTTTCCAACAGGCCGTCGGCGAACTCGGACGGCTGCTGACGGCGAGGACGGCGCACCTTCACACGGTGCAACGCCTGGCCGTCGGCGGTTCCCTGCTGCTGTTCGCCTTTGCCACCGCCGGCACCCTGCTGGTGATACGAAACGGCGTGGTCAAGCCGATCGGTGCACTGTGTGCAGCGACTCGCCGCCTGGCCGAAGGCGATTACGACGCACCACCGCCTCAACCGCAAGGCCGTGACGAGATTTCGGTGTTGTCGCAGGATATCGCGGAGTTCCGCCGGCGCCTGATCGCCAAACGGGAACTGGAAGCGGATCAGGCGCACACGAACATGCTGCGCGACCAGAATTACCGTGTGGTCGGGGAGCTTGCCCGCGACTTCAACACGGTGATGGGCGGGCAACTCGGCGGTCTCAGCGCCGCCATCGAGCAACTGCGTGCTGTCGGCGACACGCTTGCGGACAGCGCAGAAGCCGCGAGCCATGAGGCGACGAATGTCTGCAACAGCGCCGAGACTGCGAACCGCAACACGCAAACCGTCGCTGCCGCCACCGAACAACTGGCGGCGAGTTCCCGCGAAATTGCGGGCGCGGTTCAACGCTCCACCGCAGTCTCGCAGGAGATGCAGAAACGAGCCCTGCAGGCAACCGGCGTAGTCACCGACCTCACCTCGGTCACGCAGGGGATGACCGGCATCATCGACCTGATATCGAACATCGCCGCACGCACGAACCTGCTCGCGCTGAACGCAACGATCGAGGCGGCGCGCGCGGGTGAGGCAGGACGCGGGTTTGCGGTGGTCGCTTCCGAAGTCAAGTCACTGGCCCGGCAGACAGCCAACGCCACCGAAGAAATCGGCAAGCAGATCGAAGCTGTCAGTGCTTCTGCTGGCCGCGCGTCCGAACTGATCGGCCAGATTGCACAGCAACTGGGCGTGGTCGAACAGAATGCCGAGTCGATCGCGGCAGCCGTGACGGAACAAGGGGCCGCGACCGAGGAGATCAGCCGCAACGTCCAGGAAACCGCAAGCTGCATGCAGGACGTCGCCCACGGGATGACGGGCCTCGGCCGCAACACCGAGGCGACCAGGGAAGGTTCCGCGGAGATGCTGGCGGCCTTCAAATGCATGGCCAGCCAGGCGACCGAACTCCGCGACGAAGTCCGTGTGTTTCTGGAGGCGAACGGCCGCGTCAGCGACCGCCGCAATCATCGCCGCGACCCGATCAGTGAAGCGCTGACACTCGAAACGTCCGATGGCCGGCGTGCGAGCGCACATGCCAGCGACCTGAGTGCCGGCGGCTTTGCTGCGCAGTGTCCGCTGGACCTCCAGGTTGGCGACGCGATCCTGGTGAGCGGATTGACGAAAGATCCGCTGCGGGCACGGGTTGTGGCGTCTGGCGAGGGAAACATCCGCGCTCAGTTCCGCTACGACGACGAAACGCAAGCGAATGTTCAGGCACTCGTGGCACGGCGCTTTCCGAACGGGCCAAAAGCCGGAGAAGTTGCGCTGGCGGCCTAGAGGGAGCGGCCACGCGTCTCCCGGTGCTCGCCGCCGTGTTACGCCTGTTTCAGAAGCTCCAGCTCGAGCCAGCGCTCTTCGGTTTTCGCCAGTTCACGTTCCGCGTCGGCCAGCGCCGAAGTTGTGGCGTGAAACTTCTTGGGGTCCTTTGAAAACAATGTCTGGTCGCCGAGTTGCCGCTGGTAGCGGGCGATATCGGCCTGCAATCTGGCCAGTGACTCGGGCAGCAGCTTTTCGAGCTCGTGCCGTTCCTTGAAGCTCAACCGCCGCTGGACCCGCGTGCCCGCAAGGCCGGCGCCCGCATCCGCGGTGCCGCCCGAGCCAGTGCCGGAACTGCCCGGCCGCTTGCGGGCGTCCGGCTTGGCTTGCGCGGCGCCGGAACCGCCGCGTTGGGCCAGCATGTCGGAATAGCCGCCGGCATACTCCACCCACCTGCCGCCACCCTCGAAAGCGAGTGTCGAGGTAACGACGCGGTCCAGGAAGTCGCGGTCATGGCTCACCAGCAGCACGGTGCCCTGGTAATCGGCCAGCATCTCCTGCAGCAGGTCGAGCGTTTCCAGGTCGAGATCGTTGGTCGGCTCGTCGAGCACCATCAGGTTGCTTGGCCGAGCGAGCGCCACCGCCAGCATCAGCCGGCCGCGCTCACCGCCGGACAGCACGCCGACCGCAGTGCGCGCCTGCTCGGGACGGAACAGGAAATCCTTCATGTAGCCGATCACGTGGCGCTTCACCCCGTTGACCAGCACCTGATCGCCCGAACCGCCGGTCAGCGTCTCGGACAGGGTCGCAGCCGAATCCAGGCTTTCGCGCGTCTGGTCCAGCGTGACCGCCGACAGGTTGGTGCCGATGCGGATGGTGCCGCGGTCTGGTTCGATCACGCCGGTCAGCAGCTTCAGCAGGGTCGATTTGCCCGCGCCGTTCGGCCCGACGATGCCGACCCGGTCGCCGCGGATGATACGCGCCGAAAAGTCCCGCACCACCGGCTCGGCGCCGTAGGATTTCCATACGCCTTCCGCGACCGAGACCAATTTGCCCGACCCCTCGCTCTCGCTGGCGGCCATGCGCACCGACCCGGCCGGGCCGACATGCTCGCGGCGTTGCGCCCGAAGCCCGGCCAGCTCGGCGACGCGGCGAACATTGCGCTTGCGGCGGGCGGTGACGCCGTAGCGCATCCAGTCCTCCTCCCGCGAGATCTGCCGGTCGAGCTTGTGCTGGTCGCGCTCCTCCTGCTCGAGCACTTCGTCGCGCCAGGATTCGAAGTTCGCAAAGCCACGGTCCACTCGCCGGGTCCGCCCGCGATCCAGCCAGACGATGCTGCGCGATACGCTTTCGAGCAGCCGCCGGTCATGGCTGATCAGCACGATGCCCGCGCGAAGGCCGGAAAGTTCGGCTTCGAGCCACTCGATCGCCGGCAGGTCGAGGTGGTTGGTCGGCTCGTCGAGCAGCAGCAGGTCGGGGCTGGGCGCCAATGCACGCACCAGTGCCGCCCGCCGCGCCTGTCCGCCCGACAGGCTGGAGGGGTGTTCGTCGCCGGTCAGCCCCACCTGCTCCAGCAGCGCCCGCCCGCGATACGGATCGTCGCCCGGGCCCAAGCCCGCTTCGACATAGGCGTGCACGGTCGGCGCGTCGCCAAAATCAGGCTCCTGGTGCAGGTAGCGGACGGTGGTGCCCGGCTGCAGGAAACGCCGGCCGTCCGCCGTCAGCAAGCCGGCCGCGACTTTCAGCAGCGTTGATTTGCCGGACCCGTTCCGGCCGACCAGGCAGATGCGCTCACCCGCGGCCACCGACAGCTCCGCGCCATCCAGCAGCGGTCCGCCGCCGCCGAGCGTCAGGTGGATGTCCTGGAGGGAAAGGATGGGAGGCGCCATGCGCGGGTTGTCGGTTGTGCCCGTGGCGAAGGCAAGCCGACGCCGGTGCACGCCCGCATCCAGGGCTCCCGATTACGCCCGCAAACGGCTGCAGCCAGCCCGGTCAGGCGGATTTGACCGCGGAACGCCTGCGGGGCAGGTAGTCGCGAAAAGCGCCAGGAGCCTCGCCGTCCGATGAAACTTCACGATGTCCGCGTCCACCCCGAGGCCGACCGGCTGGCCCGCGCCGACCAGCTCGCCTGGAAGATTGCAGAAGTGGCGGCGGACGCGGTCGAGGTGCTGCCGGAAGTGACCGACATGATCATCAACCGGGTCATCGACAACGCGTCGGTGGCCATCGCGTCGATCAACCGGCACCCTGTCGTCTCGGCGCGCGGCCAGGCGCTGGCGCATGCACGGCCCGGTGGCGCGACCGTGTTCGGCTGCGGGCCCGACATACGCGTGCACGCGGAATGGGCCGCCTGGGCGAATGGCACCGCGGTGCGGGAGCTGGACTACCACGACACCTTCCTGGCGGCGGAATACAGCCACCCGGGCGACAACATCCCGCCGATCCTCGCGGTCGCGCAGCAGGTGGGCAAGGACGGCGCGGCCCTGGTCCGCGCGCTGGCGACCGGCTATGAAATCCAGGTCGACCTGGTCAAATCCATCTGCCTGCACGCGCACAAGATCGACCATGTCGCGCATCTCGGCCCATCGGCGGCGGCCGGCATCGGCACGCTGCTCGGCCTCGATACCGAAATCATCTACCAGGCGGTGCAGCAGGCGCTGCATGTGACGACCGCCACTCGCCAGAGCCGCAAGGGCGAAATCAGCAGCTGGAAGGCGTTTGCGCCCAGCCATGCGGGCAAGCTGGCCATCGAGGCGGTGGATCGCGCAATGCGCGGCGAGGGCGCGCCGAGCCCGATCTACGAAGGCGAGGACAGCGTGATCGCCTGGATGCTGGACGGCCGCAACGCGCACTACCAGGTGCCGCTGCCCGAGGCCGGCGAGCCGAAGCGGGCGATCCTCGACACCTACACCAAGGAGCACTCGGCGGAGTACCAAAGCCAGGCGCTGATCGACCTCGCATTCCGCATGGGCCGCCAGGTCTCGAATTGGGACGACGTGGCCGACGTGCTGATCGAAACCTCGCATCACACGCATTACGTCATCGGCACCGGGGCGAACGATCCGCAGAAGTTCGACCCCGAGGCGAGCCGCGAGACGCTGGACCACTCGATCATGTACATCGTTGCCGTCGCCTTGCAGGATGGCAACTGGCACCACGTACGCAGCTACGCGCCGGAACGCGCGCGGCGCCCCGATACGGTGGCGCTATGGCGCAGGATACGCACCGTCGAAGTCCCGAAATGGACGGAGCGATATCATTCGACCGACCCGGCGGTGAAGGCGTTCGGCGGCCGCGTGATCATCACCATGAAGGATGGCCGGGTCATCGCCGACGAGATGGCCGTTGCCAACGCGCACACGCTGGGCGCCACGCCATGGCAACGCGCCAACTACATCGGAAAGTTCCGCATGCTGACCGAAGGCTTGCTGGATGCGGCAGAGGCCGAGCGCTTCCTGGACGTGGCGCAGCGGCTGCCATCCCTGCGCACGGACGAGCTGGCGGGGCTCAGCATCGCCATGCCCTCGGGCCAGCTTTCCACCAGTCTTCCCGGCATTTTCTAACTCAGCAGGACGAGCGTCAGATGGACGAAATTGCACCGCCGCCGGCAAAACCCAAGAAGAGCGTGGCGCTGTCCGGTGTCGTCGCCGGCAACACCGCGCTGTGTACCGTCGGGCGCACCGGCAACGACCTGCATTATCGCGGCTACGATATTCTCGACGTTGCGGACGTTTGCGAGTTCGAGGAGATCGCACATCTGCTCGTGCACGAACGGCTTCCGACAGAGTCCGAGCTTCGCGCGTACAAGGCCCGGCTGCGCTCGATGCGCGGCATCCCGGCCGCCCTGCGCACCGTGCTGGAACAAATCCCGGCCGCCACGCACCCGATGGACGTGATGCGCACCGCCGTCAGCATGCTCGGCTGCGTGCTGCCCGAAAAGCACGACCACAACGTGGCCGGCGCGCGCGAGATCGCCGACCGCCTGATGGCGAGCCTCGGTTCCATCCTGCTATACTGGTGGCACTACTCGCAGAACGGCCACCGTATCGAGGTGGAGACCGACGACGAGACGATAGCCGCGCATTTCCTGCATTTGCTGCACGGACGCAAGCCGTCGCCGCAGCATGTGCGTGCCATGCACACAAGCCTGGTGCTGTATGCCGAACACGAGTTCAACGCCTCGACCTTCACCACGCGTGTGATCGCGGGTACCGGGTCGGACATGTATTCGGCGATCACCGGCGGCATCGGCGCTCTACGCGGACCGAAACACGGCGGCGCCAACGAGGTGGCGCTCGAAATCCAGCAGCGTTACGCGAGCCCGGCGCAGGCCGAAGCGGACATCCGCACGCGCGTCGCCAACAAGGAAGTGGTGATCGGCTTCGGTCACCCGGTCTATACCGTCAGTGATCCACGCAACGAAGTGATCAAGTCGGTCGCCCGCCGGTTGAGCGAAAGCGCCGGCGACATGACGCTGTTTTCGGTCGCCGAGCGGCTGGAAAGCGTGATGTGGGACTTGAAACACATGTTCCCCAACCTCGATTGGTTCAGCGCCGTTTCCTACAGCATGATGGGCGTCCCGACCGCGATGTTCACACCGCTATTCGTGATCGCGCGCACCAGCGGGTGGGCTGCGCACGTGATAGAACAGCGCCAGGACGGCAAGATCATCCGGCCGACCGCGAACTATGTCGGGCCGGAGGATTTGAAATTCGTGCCGATCGCCGACCGCAAGGCTGCGACGGCATGACCTACCTCGTCGGCGCGGACCTGCCGTCCATTCCTGCCGGTGACCGCTTTCGCGCGTTGCTGGCCGGCCCAGGCATCGTGCAGCTTCCCGGCGCGCATAACGGCCTGGCATCGTTGCAGGCGCGCGCTGCGGGTTTTCCCGGCGTGTATCTGTCCGGCGCCGCGATGTCCGCGTCGATGGGACTGCCGGATCTCGGCGTGATCACCATCGAGGATGTGTGCTTCTTCGTGCGCCAGGTTGCGCGCGCATCCGGCCTGCCGGTTCTGGTGGACGGTGACACGGGTTACGGCGAAGCGCTGAACGTGATGCACATGGTGCGCAGCTTCGAGGATTCGGGTGCTGCCGCCGTGCACCTCGAAGACCAGTTGCTGCCGAAAAAATGCGGTCATCTGAACGACAAGCGCCTGGCCGACCCACGTGACATGGCGGCCAAGGTTGCGGCCGCCGTACGCGCTCGCCGGCATCTTTTCGTGATGGCCCGCACCGATGCCGCTGCCAGCGAGGGCCTGGACGGCGCTGTCGCACGCGCGAAACTCTACATCGAGGCAGGCGCCGACGCGATCTTCCCCGAGGCGCTTTACACCGCGGAGATGTTCCGCGAATTCGCCGCCCGCATGCCCGGCGTGCCGCTGCTCGCCAACATGACCGAGTTCGGCCGCACGCCTTTCTTCACCGCCGCCGAGTTCGAGGCGATGGGCTATCGCATGGTGATCTGGCCGGTGACCTCGCTGCGTGTCGCCGCCCGTGCGCAACAGGAGCTTTACTCGGCGATTGCAAAGGATGGCGGCCCGCAATCGATGATCGATCGCATGCAGACCCGCGCCGAGCTTTACGCAACCATCGATTACGCCGGCTACGAAGCCCTCGACAAAACCATAGCCAGCACGATCGTCCCGCAAGGCATGCCGCAACGCA
>CAZZWO010000102.1:0-10172 GCA_964657885.1 uncultured Acetobacteraceae bacterium
CTGGTGTCCTGCAAGCGGGGGGGGAGCAATCCCCCCTTCGTCTTGATGCCTCCTATTCCGAATGGCGTGACTGGCTGGTCCTGCTGAAGCCGCGGGTCGTCAGCCTGGTGGTGTTCACCGGCTGGATCGGGCTGTTCCTCGCACCGGGCCACCTCAACCCCGTGCTGGCGTTCACCGCCATCCTCTGCATCGCGGTGGCCGCCGGTGCCGCCGGCGCGCTGAACATGTGGTACGAGCGCGACCTCGATGCGCGGATGAACCGCACGCGCAAGCGCCCGATTCCCGCCGGCCGTATCGAGCCCGGCGCCGCGCTGGCGTTCGGCGTCACCTTGTCGGTCGCATCGGTGTTGCTGATGTGGCTTGCGACGAACCTGTGCGCAGCGACCGTGCTCGCTTTGTCGATCGGCTTCTACGTCTTCGTCTACACGATCTGGCTGAAACGCCGCACGCCGCAGAACATCGTCATCGGCGGGGCCGCCGGCGCCTTCCCGCCACTGATCGGCTGGGCCGCGGTGACCGGCTCGGTCGACGTGCTGCCCCTGCTGCTGTTCGGCATCGTGTTCTTCTGGACGCCGCCGCATTTCTGGTCGCTGTCGCTTTACGCCTGCCAGGATTACGGACGCGCCGGCGTGCCCATGCTTCCGGTCGTCGCCGGCCCGCGCGAGACCCGGCGCCAAATCTTCGGCTACACGGTCGTGCTCGCAATCGTGTCGATCCTGCCTTGGCTGCTGGGCTACACCGGGCCGGTCTACGGCGTCGCCGCAACCGTGCTCGGCCTGGGCTTTCTCGTACAGTCGTGGCTGGTGTTGCGCGACGCACAGGACGAAACCGGCGCGAGCCTGAACGGTGACCGCGCGGCCCGCCGCAATTTCCGCTACTCGCTGGCCTACCTCGCGGCTATCTTCGTGGCGATTGCGGCCGACAAGATCGTGCATCTGGCGTGAGCGACTTCCCGCCACGACCGACCGCCGCCGAGGCGATCGAGCTTCAGCGGCGTCAGCGGGGGCGAAATGTCGCACTGATGCTTGTGCTGGCAGCCGTAGCGTTGCTGTTCTTTGCAATCACCCTCGTTAAGCTGGGCCATTTCGGCTAGTTCTTACCAGACGCTCGCAGGATACGGATCGGACGATGGACACTCTCCCCCACGAAGCCAGCCTGGCGGCGCATCCTGCCGGCAGCTCCGGCATGAAGCAGCCCTACCATCTGGTGGATCCCAGCCCTTGGCCCATCGTCGGGGCCCTCGGCGGCGGCCTGTTGCTGGCCGGCGTGGTGCTCGCCGCGCATTACGACAACTACCTGATGGTGGCAGCCGGCGGTGCGCTGGTCGCGCTGACGATGGTGATGTGGTGGCGCGACGTCCTGCGTGAGAGCAGCACGCCGGGCATGCACTCGCCTGTCGTGCGCCTCGGCCTGCGCTACGGCATGACGCTGTTCATCGCATCCGAAGTGATGTTCTTCGTCGGCTTCTTCTGGGCGTTCTTCCACTTCGCCCTCTATCCGGACCACGTGCTCGGCACCGCGACGCCGTCGTGGCCGCCCGCCGGCATCCATACGTTCGACCCGTTCCGCATCCCGTTCCTGAACACCATGATCCTGCTGCTGTCCGGCTGCACGGTCACTTGGGCGCATCACAGCCTGATCGAAGGCAACCGCCGCGGATTGCTGGCGGGCCTCGGCATCTCCATCCTGCTCGGGCTGACCTTCAGCTGCTTGCAGGCCGTGGAGTATTCGTCCGCACCGTTCCACTTTTCGGGCGGCGGCATCTACCCGTCGGTGTTCTTCCTCGCGACCGGCTTCCACGGCTTCCACGTGATCGTCGGCACCACCTTCCTCGGCATCTGCTGGCTGCGCGCCAAGGCCGGCGGGTTCACCCCGACGCAGCATTTCGGCCTCGAGGCCGCTGCCTGGTACTGGCACTTCGTGGACGTGGTCTGGCTGTTCCTGTTCTGCTTCGTCTATGTCTGGGGCGCCGGTATCCCTGCCGTCGAGTGAGGCGGCTTTCGCTCACGGCTGGCTGTCGCCTGAGCCCCGATGTCTGACCAGTTCGGGCCGGAACCCAGTGTTGCATCGGCATCCTTGCGATGCCGATGCCCGCGTTGCGGCCGGGGCCGCCTGTTCGACGGCCTGCTTGCCATCCGCCCCACCTGCGAAGTTTGCGGCCTGGACCTGTCGGGCGTGGACACCGGCGACGGCTTCGCGGTCCCCATCCTGATCGTCCTCGGCGCCATCGTGGTCGGCGCGGCTTTCTGGGTGGATAGCCGGTTCAGACCACCGCTCTGGGTGCATGCGGTGATCTGGCCGCCAGTCACCGGCGTGCTGGTCATCCTGATGACCCGCTACATCAAGAGCTTCCTCGCCGTGCAGCAATACCACACGCGTCGCGACGAGATGCAGGCTTGAGCGGCGCCGGGGACGCTCCCCGGCCGCTTCTGAGCGCAGCGGTCGCCACCGTACTCTCGCTGGCCATCCTGATCAGCCTGGGCGTCTGGCAATTGCAGCGGCTGCACTGGAAGACCGGCCTGATCGCCCGCATCGATGCCGCCGAGCATGCGCCGCCCGTCCCGCTCGCCGGCCGGACGCCGCCGCTGTTCACCCGCGTCGAAGTGCACGGCACGCTCCGGGCGGATCACCTCGCGCTGTATGGCGCCGAGGTCCGCGGCATGCATATGGGCGCGCAAGCCGTCCAGTTGCTCGACCGGCCAGGACAGAAGCCGGTGGCCGTAGTGCTGGGATGGGTGCCGACCGATGCCGGACCCCTGACGCCCTCGTCCGGTGCGGCCGACATCACCGGCTATGTGCGGCTGCCCGAGGAATCAAGCTGGCTGTCCGCAACCGACGACCTGGAAGGCCGGCATTTCTACACACTCAACCCGACAACCATCGGTGCCGCCTTGGGGGCCGCTGACGCCGCACCGTTCACGCTGGTCGCGTTGGGCGGCGCGGCTGGCCCTGGAAGGCCGGAGCCCGCCACCGCCCTGCCGCGCCCGACCAACAACCACCTGCAATACGCGTTCACCTGGTTCGGCCTGGCGGGAGCCCTGGCCGTGGTGTTCGCGTCTTGGGCGTTGAGGAAACGCTGAGGCTCAGGCCTGCTTTTCGACCGGTTTGTCGATCTCGCACCGGAACGACGCCAACTGGTAGGCCGGGTGTTCGCGCAGGTAATCCGACGCCATCGGCTGCGCGCTGACCATGCAGCTCATGGCGGTGAGCGGGAATTCGGTCATCGGGCGCTTCTCGACACAGGATTTCGTATCGGACATCAGGCAATAGACGAGAACGAGCTGAACCACGGTTAGTCTCTCCTACAAAGATGGACGTCCGTCGTGTGTCTGGCGAGTGTTGTGCAGTGCAACATGAAGGCATCGAACGCGGCAAGGTTTTTATGCGCCGGAGTTTTTCGGGGCGGCCAGTTGTTGCCAGCGTGCCGCGCCTGGAGAAGTTTCGGGCCATTTCCCTTGTTCAGGACCCATCATCATGCCAACCCGTTACGATCTGGTTATTAAAAATGGCTGCTGCGTGCTGCCATGGGGCGAAATCCAGACGGACATCGGCATCGTGGGCGGCCGCATCGCCGGCATCGGCGTCACCAGCGCCGATCCGGCAATCGAGACGTTGGATGCGAGCGGATTGCACGTCCTGCCCGGGCTGATCGACCCGCACGTGCACCTGCGAGACCCCGGCGATGCCAGCGTTGAAAGCATCCCCACCGGCACCCGCGCCGCCGTGCTGGGCGGCATCGCCACGGTGTTCGACATGCCGAACACCGCGCCCGCCATCACAAATGCGCAAACACTCGCCTGGAAGCAGGGCTACGCCGCCGCGAACAGCTTCTGCGACATCGGCATCTATGTCGGCGCCACGCGCGCCAACACGCCCGAACTCGGCGCGCTGGAGCGCCAGGCCGGGGTGTGCGGCATCAAGCTGTTCGCCGGCAGCTCGACCGGCGACCTGATGATCGAGGACGATGCCGGGATCGAGGCGGTGATGCGCAGCGGCACCCGGCGCATCGCGTTCCACTCCGAGGACGAGTACCGCCTGCAGGCCCGCCGGCCGATGTTCCACACCGGCGACCCGTATGCGCGGCACATGGAATGGCGCGACGAGGAATGCGCGTTCCTGGGCACCCGCCGCATCATGGCGCTGGCAAGGGCCACCGGCCGCCCCGCCCATATCGTGCACGTCTCGACGGCCGAGGAGCTCGACTATCTGGCCGATTTCCGGGACATCGCGACCGCGGAAATGCTGGTCAACCACCTCACCCAGATCGGCCCCGAATGCTACGAGCAGCTCGGCGGTTATGCGGTGATGAACCCGCCCATCCGCACGCGCCGGCATTTCGAGGCTGCATGGGCGGCGGTGCGTGACGGACGGGTGGACACCATCGGGTCGGACCACGCGCCGCACAGCCGTGCCGCAAAGGAGCGGCCCTGGCCGGAAACCGCGGCGGGTCTTACCGGCGTGCAGACCTCGGTCGCGATCATGCTGGACCATGTGAACGCCGGCCGCCTCAGCCTCGGCCGCATGGTGGATCTGATGGCAGCGGGTCCGGCGCGCGTGTATGGCGCGGTCACCAAGGGCCGGATCGCCGCCGGCTTCGACGCGGATTTCACCCTGGTGGATTTGCGGCACACCCGCACGATCGAAAACGACTGGATCGCCACCCCGGCGGGCTGGACGCCGTTCGCCGGCATGCGCGTGACCGGCTGGCCGGTGGCGACCATCGTCCGCGGAAACATTGTCATGCGCGATGGCGAGGTGCTCGGCGAGCCGGCAGGTCGTCTGGTGACGTTCCACTAAGTCCGGGCGGTGCATCGCGCAGCCTTGCCTTTGGCGGCGGTCGATGATGCCATGCCGGCCAACTCCAGGGATGAGACGCATGCCGCAGCAGCGGATACAGGCGGCCGGACTGACGCTTTCGGTGCTGGTGGAGGGAAGCGGCCCGCTGGTCATCCTGATGCATGGCTGGCCGGAGCTGGGGTTGAGCTGGCGGCACCAGGTGCCAGCGCTGACCGAAGCCGGCTATCGCGTCGCGGTGCCGGACATGCGCGGCTATGGCGCGAGCGACAAGCCCGACGCCATCGAGGCCTACACGCTGGACACCATCGCCGACGACATGCAGGCGGTCGCGCACGCGCTTGGCGCGGTGAAGTGGGTGGCGGTGGGCCACGACTGGGGCGCGCCGGTTGCATGGCGATGTGCGTTGCGTTTTCCCGAGGCGGTGGCTGGCGTGTTCTGCCTGAGCGTGCCGCATAGCGGGCCGCCGCCGATCCCGTTCTTCGACATCATCGAAAAACGCTACCCCGACCAGTTCTTCTACATGCGCTACTTCCAGACGCCGGGCGTGGCGGAAGCCGAGTTCCAGCAGGCAGGTTGGGCAAATTCACTGAAACGCGTGTTCTACATGGGCAGCGGCGAGGGCGTCGCGAACCGGACCCGCCGGCACGTGCCCCGCGACAGCACCATGCTCGCCAGCATGGACGACCCGCCGCCCGGCCCGTTGCCGTTCATGAGCGACGCCGAACTCGATGAATACGCCACGGCCTTTGCCGCCGGCGGCTTTCGTGGGCCGCTGAACTGGTATCGTAACTTCCCGCAAAATGCCGCGGATGCGCGCGCTTACGACGACAACATCGTTCGCCAGCCGGCAGGTTTCCTTGCCGGCGACCGCGAGATGGTGCTGGCGATGCTGCCCGGCCAGCTCGAAAACATGCGCGAGAAATGCGCAGACCTGCGGATGGAGGTGAGCCTGCCCGGCGCCGGCCACTGGGTGCAGCAGGAACGCCCCGCCGAGGTGAACGCCGCGTTGCTGGAGTTTCTCGGCCAGATTAGGGACCGTCTATGAACGCCCTCTTGCCGGACACGAAACCGGCGGCGTTCGCTCCGCCCTATGCACCCGACGATGCGGTGCTCGCGGCAGAGTTCCTGGCGGGTGCGACGCTGTCGCCGGTGCGGGAAGCCCGCATCGACGCCGAGGCGCGCAGGCTGGTCGGGGCCATCCGCGCAGGCGCCAGCGGCATCGGCGGTATCGAGGCGTTGCTGCGGGAATACTCGCTGTCCACGCCCGAAGGGTTAGCGTTGATGGTGTTGGCGGAAGGCCTGCTGCGGGTGCCGGACGATGCCACCGCGGACCGCCTGATCGAGGACAAGCTGGGACAGGGCGGTTTTGCCAATCCTCAAGGCGCCGACAGGCCGGATACGCTTCTGGTCAGCGCGTCGGCTTGGGCGCTCGGGTTGTCGGCGCGGCTGATCGGCCCCGCCGACACGCCGGAGGGCATCTTGCGCGGGGTGGTGCGCCGGCTGGGCCTGCCCACCGTGCGCGGCGCGTTGCGGCAGGCGATGCGGGTGATGGGCAACCATTTCGTGCTCGGCCAGACCATCGAGGAAGCGTTGGGCCGCGCCGGATCGCGCGCCGGCCGGGTGTTCCGCTACAGCTTCGACATGCTGGGGGAAGGCGCGCGCACCGCGGACGACGCTGGGCACTACCAGACCAGCTACGCCGACGCGATCGAGGCGATCGGACGCGCGGCCGGGAACAAGCCGCTGCCCGATCGTCCAGGCATATCCGTCAAGCTTTCCGCTTTGCACCCTCGTTATGAGGCGGTGTCGCGGGCAAGGGTGATGGACGAACTGGTGCCGCGCGTCCGCGAACTCGCCCGAGCGGCGGCGATCCGCGGGCTCAACTTCACCATCGATGCGGAAGAAGCGGACCGGCTCGAATTGTCGCTCGAAGTGATCGGTGCGGTCGCGGCCGACCGGCAGCTTGCCCGGTGGGACGGCTTCGGACTGGCGGTGCAGGCTTACGGCAAACGGGCGCGCGAGACCATCGGCTGGGTCGCGCAGCTCGCAACCGCGCTGGACCGCCGCTTCATGGTGCGCCTCGTAAAAGGCGCTTACTGGGACACCGAAATCAAGCGGGCGCAGGAGCGCGGCCTGCCCGACTACCCGGTGTTCACCCGCAAGCCGATGACCGACCTTTGCTACATGGCGTGTGCCGAGCAGATGCTTGCCCTCCGGCCGCGCATCTACCCGCAATTCGCAACGCACAACGCGCTGACCGTCGCCAGCGTGATCGAGCGTGCGGGCGACACCGAAGGCTACGAATTCCAGCGTCTGCACGGCATGGGCGACGCGTTGTACGGCGCGCTCCTGGAAGCGCATCCCGGCATCGGCGTGCGAACCTACGCGCCGGTCGGCGTGCACAAGGACCTGCTCGCGTATCTGGTGCGCCGGCTGCTGGAAAACGGCGCGAACTCGTCGTTCGTCTCGGTGGCGGCCGATGCGGATGTTCCGGTGGATGAGTTGTTGAAGCGTCCCGCCGCAATCGTCGGCACGGCCTCGCGTGCGCGAAACGCTTCGTTGCCGCTGCCCGCTGCATTGTTCGGTGATGGGCGGGTGAACTCCACCGGCGTCGAGTTCGGTCATGCGGCGACGCTGCAGGCGCTGCTGGACGATGTGGCGCGGCATGACGGGCCGGGCGAAGCGGCCTCGGTCATCGACGGTGTCGTGCAGAAAGGTGACGCACGGCCGGTGCTCAACCCGGCCGATGGCATGCGGGCCGTCGGGCGCGTGACGGATGCAACGCCCGGCATGGCCGACGCAGCGATGTCGGCGGCCCGGGCCGGTTTCGCCGGATGGCAGCGCACGCCTGCAACCATGCGCGCAGCGGCGCTGGAACGCGCGGCCGGATTGCTGGAACAGAACCGCGGCCGGCTGCTCGCCCTGCTGGCTGAGGAAGGCGGCAAGACGCTCGATGACGGGGTGGCGGAAATTCGTGAGGCGGTGGATTTCCTGCGCTACTACGCCGCTCAGGCGCGCGCGTTGTTCGGTGTGGGCGAAGTGTTGCCCGGCCCGACCGGTGAGCGGAACACCTTGCGGCATCGCGGGCGCGGCGTGTTCCTCTGCATCTCGCCTTGGAACTTCCCGCTGGCGATCTTCCTGGGCCAGATCGGCGCAGCACTCGCCGCGGGCAACAGCGTGGTCGCTAAACCCGCCGAACAGACTCCGCTCGTTGCCGCCGAAGCAGTAAGGTTGCTGCACCAGGCAGGCATTCCGGCGAGCGCCTTGCACCTGATGATCGGCGATGGCGACATCGGCGCGCGGCTGGTTGCGCATAAGCTCGTGGCCGGTGTCGCTTTCACCGGATCGACGCAGGTCGCCTGGGCGATCAACCGTGCGCTCGCCGCGAAAGACGGCCCGATCGTGCCGTTGATTGCCGAAACCGGCGGCATCAATGCAATGATCGTCGATGCGACCGCGTTGCCCGAACAGGTCGTGGACGATGCGGTGATGAGCGCATTCCGCAGCGCCGGACAGCGATGTTCGGCACTACGCCTGATGTGCGTGCAGGACGACGTGGCCGACCGTGTTTTCGCCATGCTGGCAGGTGCCGCGCGCGAGTTGAAGCTGGGTGATCCACGCGACCCCGCCACGCATATCGGCCCGGTGGTCGATGTTGAAGCCCAGGCGCGGCTGCTGGACCACATCGCCCTGATGAAGCGGAACGCGCGCGTGCATTATGCGGGCGAAGCGCCGGCACGCGGGTTTTTCGTGGCGCCGCACATCTTCGAGCTCGACCACCCGCACGACCTCGCACAGGAAATCTTCGGCCCCATCCTGCATGTTGTCCGCTACCGTGCCTCGGAACAGGACGCGTTGCTCGATGCGATCGACGCGACCGGCTACGGCCTGACGCTCGGCATCCACACGCGAATCGATGCGGCCGCCGAACGCATCGCCGCGCGGCTCTCCACCGGCAACATCTACGTCAACCGCAACATGATCGGCGCGGTGGTCGGCGTGCAGCCGTTCGGCGGCTCGGGCCTGTCGGGCACCGGGCCCAAGGCCGGCGGCCCGGACTACCTCCGCCGCTTCGGCATCGAGCAGACGGTTTCCATCAACACCGCCGCTGCCGGTGGCAACGCAGCCCTTCTCGCCGCGGAAGAATAAGGCCCGAACATGCTCGAAGCACCCGAGGTCGAACCGCACCATCACAAGACCGGGCACAGCCTCACCGGCGAGATAGTGGCCACTCCGCGGATTACAGTCCCATGCTGCCCTGTGGCCCGGCGCTGCTGTGGATGGATGTCACCAGCCCTGCCGCATCGCGGCGCGCGCGTTCGGTCCGTGCGGTGAACGCAACGTCCTGATTGCCGCCGCTCTCGCCCGCGATAATGCGGTCCAGCGCCTGATCATCGAGGTCCTGCCACGAACGGCCGCGGTACGGGCCGAACGGAACGCGCACCAGCAACGCCGGCTCGGCGGACCAGGCGAGCAGTTGTTCCACCGGCACCATCGCCAGCATGTCCCGCACATGGTGCGCCGTGACATAGGCGTCCGGGCCCGCGCGATGCGCCGGCAGGCCGGTCGCACGGTCCAGCCCGGCCGGCCGCCGCCAATACCGCAAACCCTGGTTGGAGTGGGTCGGTGCATCGGGCCACAGGCGCAGCGCGCATTTGTAGGTGCAGATCCAGCGCGCGCGGCCGCTTAACGCGGGCAGGCACCAGCGCTGCTCGAACGCGCTGCGATGCGCCACCAGCGCCAGAGGCCGCCCCGCTTCATCCGGCTGCAACACCCCGGGCGCCGCGTTCTGCCATGAGGGCGCGCCGGCGACATCTTCGTCGATGATGTGGTGGATCGCCGAGGTGGCGGGCGACACCGGGTTGCCGGGGTTGACCAGCATGGCGCCTGGCCCGCCGCGCAGCGCCCATCGTCCGGCATCGTCGCGGGCGACATCCTGCCAGCCGACCTCGACAACCCCACCATCGGCAAAGCCCTGCCCGGTAGTCTCCAGGTCGATGACCCGCAGGTAGGCGCCGGGCTGTGCGGACGCCGCCTGTTCGTGCTCGCTCAACTCTCGTCCGCGGGCGCCTGATCGCGGAAATACGGCTCCACCGTGCCTTGCAGCTTGATGGTCAGCGGCGCGCCGGTGCGGTCCAGCGTCTTGCCGACGGCGACGCGTATCCAGCCCTCGCTGACGCAATACTCGTCCACGTTGGTCTTTTCCTGACCCTTGAAGCGGATGCCGACGCCGCGCTCCAGCAGAGCCGCGTCGTGGAACGGACTTTTCGGGTTCATCGCCAGCCGGTCGGGAAGAGTGTCGTTTGTCATGCCCGCTTGATACAGGGCGGCACTGCTCCGTTTCAACCGTCCGGGCGCGGAGAGGGAAACAGGCG
>CAZZWO010000103.1:0-10133 GCA_964657885.1 uncultured Acetobacteraceae bacterium
AAGCCGCCTGGCGCCGGAGGCCACCAGCCTGACCGGGGCGAGGATGTAGCGCGCCAGCAGCACCGCCCAGAGCGCCGAGAGGGCGAGCGCCACGGCGCCGGCGAAATACAGGTCCCGCGCACCTTCGGCGATGAACGCGCCCTCGATGTCGCCGGGCAGGCGGGCGGGCGCGAACACCAGGGCGCCGACGGGGTGACCGTTCGCCACGATCGCCCGCCGCGCCGCATAACCGTGCGGCGGCGCGCCCGCGACGAAACGTCCCGACGCATCGACCAGCGTCACATCGCCGTGCGGCCCGTGATGCGGGAAGCCGGGCGGCGGACCTGGATCGCCAAATCGGCCTTCGGGCGGCGGCGGCCAATCTCCCGGCCCGGCCATCGGCTGTGCGTTTGGCGGTCCGGGGTCCGGTGGCAGCGAAGGCCGCGGCGGTTCGGAGGCGCGCAGCGCCGCGGCCCAGAGCTCGGGGTGGCTGTGTATGCCCGACCAGCCGCCGCCGGCCTGATAGTCCTGTTCCAGGACAGCCACCGTCCGGTCCATGCCGGCCAGCACGGCGCTGCCCACATAGGCCGAAAAGCGGGCCTCCAGCGCCCATCCCGCCCAGGCGACGATCAAGGTCACCATGACCGCCGACATGCCGAACAGGGCGGCCGTCAGCTTCGCGGTGAGCGAAAGCCTCATCGGCGATGGCTATTGCGGCGGGCCGGCGTCGGGGCCGCCATACGGGGAGCTGGTGTCCGGGCCGCCATGCGGCGGCGGGAAATGCGGACCGTCATGCTGCAGATGATCCACGATACGGTCGGCATCGGTGCTGGCAATCTGGTTGGCCTGTGCCGCCGCACGGACCAGGCTGACCATCGCCGGCGTGACCGCATCGTGAAAAGCCGTGGGCTGCACATCATAATAGCGTAGCGCGGTGAACACGCCGAAAGCACGGATTGTCCGTTGCACATCGGCCGCCGGCGCATGGGCCAGGTTGGCGACCGCCTGGGCTGCGATCTGATCCGCTTCGGCCCGGGCCAGTTCGGCGAGCGGGCCGCCATGCATGCCCACATCCGGCGGTATCGGCATGCCGGGGCCGAATGCGGGCAGCGGCGGTTCCTGCGCCAAGGCCGGCAGGCACGGCGCTGCGACCAGCGGCACAACCGCGAGTGCGGCACGGCAGACTCGTTTCACATGGTAAATCATCGTCGTTCTCCTCGCCTGGCCGGATCGGCGGCGCGAGGCGCGTCGTAGCCGACGAGTCGTCAGCGAGTATGAGGGAATTGTGGAGGAAAACGTCAGACCGGAGCAGGCGTGCGCGCCTGCCGAATGTCTCCACACTTCACCCATCCTGGCTCCATTTTCGGCGGCTAGAGCCACGGTCGGCGGGACGATCCCGCACCACAGCGCGCGAGGAACATGCGAATGCCTTTTTCCGCACCGAACCCGGCCTTCCGCAACGATCAAGATGCCGTCAGGCCGCAATCGCGTCCATACGGTATCGACACGCCTGCCGCGGAAGATTTCAGCCAGCTTCGCCACCTGACCAGCAACGCGCTGCAGCGTATCCTGGCGATCATCGCCGAAGCGCCGGAGTTGCACAGCGTTCGAGGCGGCCAGGCATTGAGCGATGATCTGCAGAAACGCATTCTCACCGTCACCAAGCTTTCCGACGCGCTTTTCGGTTTGGCAAACCCGCCCGGCAGCCTGCACAGGCGGCTGACCGGTCTCGCGAACAGCCTGGTCGAGCTGCATGCCGAGGACGCGGCGACGGTCAAGGTGAACGTGACCGTTCAATGCGGCCCGTCCGTGAGGCATCACGAGCTTCTGGTGCGGGTGGCGCACGAACTGGTCGGCAACGCGCTACAGCACGGTTTGCATCATCGCCTGCTGGGCCGGATCGACATCGAAGTGACGGAAGCCGCCGGCCAGATATCGATGACCATCGCCGACGATGGCTGGGGTCCGGCGCGGAGAACAACGACAGGACGAGGGACCTGCATCGTACAGGCGCTGCTGCGCACGGTGAACGGCACGCATCAGCTGCAGCGGACCGGCTTGCGCACCGTGGCCGAGATCGTCATCCCGCCCGATGCGCGCAGAATTGTCGAACGACAGGATGCAGCGTTGCGCCAACGCGGACGGTTCGGCCTTGAAGGTCGGAAACTTGCCGGCGACGCACGATCCGAGGCAGAAGCGCTGCAATGAGGACGTTGTCGCTCCGCCAACTGCACGGTTATCTTGGCGCGTTCATTGCGCCCAGCGTCGTGTTCTTCGCACTGACCGGATCGCTGCAGCTTTTCAACCTGCATGAGGCGGCGGGCGGCTACCATCCCGCGGCGGTGATCGAGAAGTTGGCGCGCGTGCACAAGGATCAGGTCTTTGCCCTGGATCACGATCACGGGCCGCAAACGAGCGAGGAACCGGGCACGGCGGGTGACAAGCCGCCGGCGCCGGCCGATGACGATCACCGGCCAGCGCTGCCGACCGTGCTGCTGAAATATTACTTCCTGCTGGTAGCCGCAGGCGTTTCGCTGTCGACCGTCCTCGGTGTGTGGATCGGCCTTGCCCATTCGCGCGGCAAAACCGCCATGATCGCGCTCCTGCTGGCAGGTTGTGCAGTCCCGATCGTGCTTGCCGCCATGTCGGCATGGGCGTGATCGGGAACGCGCACGTATCCAGCCAAGTCGATTAGCGCCTGCCACGGGCCGGAACACGCCACCGGCGAGCGCGTCGCGCGGCACGGTCAGGTTAGTTGCTGCCGGACCTTCTCATACGTCGCTTCGGTCAACGCTGCGGCACCGTCCAACAGCTTGTCCAGTTCCTCGATGACGGAAGCGGCGCGAGTGCGGTCGGTGAGGAGTTTTGCGTTGACGAGTACGTTCAGCGCGGAGCTGCGCAGCCCGGCGTGTCCGGCCAGCACCGCGACCCCGCCGTCGCTGACAACGGAGACATTGCCTTTCTCGGATGCTTCCGCAGCCAGGTCGATCGCCGTGCGGCATAGCCGGGCGCAGTCGAGCGGTGCGGCAATTGCCGAGACTAGAGCATCCTGTATCGCGGTTTCGCGCGCTGCCACATCCTGGCCGGATTGTTTCGGCAGGGCGTAAGCGCGCATCAGCGTGTCGAAAGCGTCGGCATCGGCATCGACCGCTTCGGCGAGCCTGGTGCGAAGTTCGTTGGCGCGCGCGAGAAGCGACTGCATGTCGGCCTCGACCGCCACATACTTCTTCTTGCCGATGGTGAGGTGGGCAACCATGCCGGAAAGCGCTGCGCTGACCGCGCCGAGCACGGCCGCCGCACCACCGCCGCCCGGTGTTGCCGCCTTGCTTCCGAGTTCAGCGAGGAACGCATCCAGCGACAGGCCACGGACGGTCATCACGCCATCTCCTTTGCGATGGCCAGGATGTTCTCCGCGTCCAGGACGAGGTCGTTCTGTTCGAACAGCTTGCCGATGCAGGCGCGATGCAGGCGAAGCTTCAGGCCGCCGATGCCCAGAGCGCCGAAAGCGAGTTTGCCGTCGTAATCACGTGCCTTGTCGTTCGCGGCAATACCGCCGATGCCGAAGGGCGGCTCCGGGTTCACGTCGGCGACCAGCTTTGCAGACGCGATACGCTGCCAGTCGGCCTGTGCGATAAGCTGATGGCCGATCGCGCCCGCCGCATAGATGATCTCGCAGCCTTCCGCCGCGCGGGCGCGCGCCGCGTCGTCGGCGGCTTCGGTCGCCACGACCTGCACGCCGAAGCGTTGTCCGATCGACGATGCGGCCGCCTGCGTCTTGTCCAGCTTGCGTCCGGTGATCGACACGTCCGCGCCTTCCAGCGCCAGCATTGCCGCCACGCGCATGCCGACCGGTCCGGTGCCACCGAGCACGATCGCGCGTTTGCCGGCCAGCGCCGATGCCTTGCACAGGAGTGCGACACCCGCAGCCGCTGTCGTGTTGGCGCCGTTGCTGTCGAGCATCACGGAGACGCGGAATCCGCCGTAGAACTTGGCCCGCACCGCGTCCAGCAACGCTTCGCCGGCGGTCATGCTGGCGCCGCCGAGGAACACGGCGGTGAAGCGTTTTTCCTTGGCGCCGCGGGTGAAGATTGCGCCCTCGACAAGGCTGCCGACGGTGTCCGGCGTCACGCCCGAATGGCCGATCACGTGGTCGGCGCCGCCGTCATATCCGACCACGGTATCGAAAACACTCGGGTGCGCGTCCGTGTCCAGTTGGAATAGAAGCTTAGCCGCCATAATCCGTTGCTTACCCAGGATGAAGGTTTACGGCCTACGCCACGACGTTGCGAGGCGAGCCGGCCATGAACGCCTCGATGTTGCCGGTCAGCTGATCGGCAAGGATCTGCATCGCCTCCTGGCTGGCCCACGCAACATGCGGCGTGACGATCAGGTTCGGTATGTCCGCATCCAGCAGCACATTGCCATGACGCGGCGGCTCCTCGGTCAGAACGTCGAAGCCAGCACCACCGAGTTTGCCCGCCCGGAGAGCGTCGGCGAGCGCCTGCTCGTCGACCAGGCCGCCGCGCGCGGTGTTGATCAGGATGGCGCCGGGCTTCATGCGGGCCAATTCCGCCGCGCCGATCATGTTGCGGGTCTGCTCGGTCAACGGCGCGTGCAGCGTGATCACGTCGCTGTCCCGCAGGATGGTGTCGAAATCCACCAAACCCTCCTGCGGGACGGTGTCGTGGGCGAGCACGCGCATGCCGAGCGCTTCGGCGCGCTGGCCGATGGCACGGCCAATAGCGCCATAGCCGACGATCCCGATGGTGGAGCCTGCAATGTCGCGAATCGGGTGGGTCAGGAAGCAGAACTGGCGGGACTCGTTCCAGACGCCGCGCCGTACGTCGTTGGCATAAGCCACAAGGTTGCGGCGCAACGCGAACATCAGCGCCACGACGTGCTCCGGCACCGTGTTGAACGCGTAATTGCGGATGTTCACGACCGTGACGCCGGCGGCTTGCGCCGCCGGCTTGTCGATGACGTCGGTCCCGGTCGCGGCGACTGCAATCAGCTTCAGGTCGGGCAACCGGCGCAATGCATCACCGGTGATCCGCACCTTGTTGGTGATGCAGACCGTCGCACCCTGCAGCCGGTCCGCGACCTGCTCGGTGTCGGTTACCTGGTGTTCGACATAGCGATGCGGGAAGTCTGGCCGACGCAGTGTTGCATGTAGTGTTTCACGGTCGAGGAAGACGATCAGCGGCTCCACTTGCCTGCGGTCCCGCGGGCTATTCGGCCGCCTTCGCCATGGCTTGCGCATCGGCCCTGCGATAATATTCTTCAGCGGCTGCGGCGCCGCTGCCAGGTTTTACATCGATGCCGACGTCGCGCATGGCCATTTCCGAACCGGTGATGGCGCCGAGGCACATGAGTTCGTTCAGGTCGCCCAGATGGCCGATGCGGAACAGCTTGCCGGCGACTTCGCTGAGCCCCGTGCCGAGCGCCAGGTTATAGCGCTTGAACGCACGCTTGATGACGTCCCCGCCGTTGAAACCGTCCGGCACCATGACTGCGGTCACCGTGTCGCTGTACCATTTCGGTTCGCGGGCGCAGAGGCGGAGTCCCCAGCCTTCCAGGACGGCCGCGCGCACGCCGCTGGCGAGGAAATGGTGGCGCGCGAAGACGTTCTCCAGTCCTTCCTCGAACAGCATGGCGAGCGATTCGCGCAGGCCGTACAGCATCGGCAGGGAAGGCGTGTAGGGGAAATAGCCGTCCTTGTTGCTCCTGATCATGTCGTCGAAGTCGAAGAAGCAGCGGCGAAGCGGGTTGTTCGCCCGCGCATTCTTCTGCGCGTCCAGGGCTTTGACACTGACGCAGCACAGGCCCAGTCCGGCCGGCAGCATCAGGCCTTTCTGGCTGCCGGTGATCGCGCCGTCCACGCCCCACTCGTCCATCCGGAAATCGATCGATCCGATCGAGCTGACGCCGTCCACGAACAGCAATGCGGGGTGGCCGGCCGCATCGATCGCGCGCCGGACCGCGGCGACATCGCTGGTGACGCCTGTCGCAGTCTCGTTCTGCACCACCATGACTGCCTTGATGGTGTGGCCGGTATCGGCCTTCAGAGCGTCATGGATGCGTTCCGGCGAGGCGCCGGTTCCCCATTCCTCCTGTTGCACGATCGTCTCCAGCCCGTGACGATGCGCGAGGTCGATCCACAGGTGGCTGAATTGCCCGAAGCGCGAGGACAGCACACGGTCGCCGGCGCTGAGTGTGTTGACCAGGACCGCTTCCCACGCGCCGGTGCCGGTCGCCGGGAAGATGAAGGGTGTGCCGGTCGTCGTCTTGAACAGCTTCTTGAGGTTCTCGAACAGCGGCAAGGCCAGGTCGGGGAATGCCGAGCTGCGATGGTCTTCCATCGCCACGCGCATGGCGTTGAGGATCCGGTCCGGAACGTTGGTCGGACCCGGAACATGCAGAAAATGGCGGCCGGACATCGAGGTCTCCCTAGGCTTTCAAATGAGGCGGCACACGCTTACGGCGCGGGTGTTTTCTCGCCGCATGAAAACAGGGGATCATGCGGCCTAAAACAACCCGGTAATTAGTCCTGCTTCCGAAAGCGAGATGCTGTTGGCCGCCGGCACCCTGGGCAAACCGGGCATCGTCATGATCTCGCCGCAGACGGCAACGATGAACTCCGCCCCCGCCGAGAGCCGCACGTCACGCACGTGCAGCACGTGCCCGCTGGGCGCGCCCACCTTCTTCGGGTCGGTGCTGAAGCTGTACTGGGTTTTGGCTACGCAGACCGGCAGATGGCCGAAACCGTCCGCCTGCAGCTCGTCGAAGCGCTTCTTCACGCCGGCATCGGCCGTCACCTCGCTCGCATCGTAGATTTCCGTGGCGATCGTGCGCAGCTTGTCCCAGGGCGCCATGTCGTCGGGGTAGAGGGGCCGGAACCGGGAAGGGGCTTGCTCGACCTGTTCGACCACGGCGCGTGCGAGGTCTTCGGCCCCGGCCCCGCCGGTCGCCCAATGATCGGCGACGACGCAGCGCACGCCGAGGCCGTCGCAAAGCGTGCGCAGCTTGTCCATCTCGGCCTCGGTATCCGCGCTGAAGCGGTTGACGGCGACCACCGGCGGCACGCCGAACTTGCGCAGGTTGCGCACGTGGCGTTCCAGATTGGCAAAGCCCCGCTCGACCGCGCCGGCATCCTCGCGCTTCAGCGCGTCCTTGGCCACGCCACCATGCATCTTCAGCGCGCGTATGGTCGCCACAACCACCGCTGCGGCTGGCGACAATCCGGCTTTCCGGCATTTGATGTCGAAGAACTTTTCAGCGCCGAGGTCGGCCCCGAACCCTGCCTCGGTCACCACGTAATCGGCCAGCTTGAGCGCGGTCCTGGTCGCGATGACGCTGTTGCAGCCATGCGCGATGTTGGCGAACGGACCGCCATGGATGAAGGCGGGGTTGTGTTCCAGCGTCTGCACGAGGTTGGGCGCCAGCGCGTCGCGCAGCAGGGCAGCCATCGCGCCGGCCGCCTCCACATCGGACGCGCGCACCGGTTTGCGGTCGCGTGTCGTGCCCACGATGATGTTGGCCAGACGGCGGTGCAGGTCCTCGAGGTCGCGCGACAGGCAGATGATCGCCATCACCTCGGACGCGACGGTGATGTCGAACCCGTCTTCCCTGGGGTAGCCGTTGGAGACGCCGCCGAGCGATGAAACGATCTGCCGCAATGCCCGGTCGTTCATGTCGACGGCGCGGCGCCAACTGACCCGGCGCGGGTCGATCCCGAGTTCGTTGCCCCAGTAGATGTGGTTGTCGACCATCGCCGCCAGCAGGTTGTTGGCGGAGGTGATGGCGTGGAAATCACCGGTGAAGTGCAGGTTGATGTCGGTCATCGGCACCACCTGGGCGTAACCGCCACCGGCCGCGCCACCTTTCATGCCGAAACACGGGCCGAGCGAGGGCTCGCGCAGGCACGCGACCGCGTTCTTGCCGATGCGGTTCAGCCCGTCCGACAGGCCGACCGTGGTTGTGGTCTTCCCCTCGCCGGCCGGAGTCGGCGTGATGGCGGTCACCAGGATGAGCGTGCCGTCGGGGCGATCCTCCAGCGACCGGATGTAGTTCAGGTCGATCTTGGCCTTGGTATGGCCATAGGGCTGCAGGTGTTCGGCCCCGATGCCGAGGCGGTCGCGCGCGAGATCGATGATCGGCAGCAGCGTCGCGGCCTGCGCGATGTCGGCGTCCGACTTTGTTTCCCGATGCTGGTTGTGCCCGGATGCCGCCTTGGCATCAGGTGTGTTGGTGACCGGCGCGTCCACGTGTCCTCCGCTCCGCTGATGCTTGACCGTCAGCTTTTCTGATCTCCCAGGCCGGACGAGCGGCCCGGGGGTGTCACTCCGAATTGATAAGCTAGCGGTAGATCGGGAACCGTGCGCAGAGCTCCAGCACGCGCGCGCCGACATCCCGCTCGACCTTGTCGTTCTCCGCACCGCCGGTCGCCGCAAGCCCGTCCACGACCTCGGCGATCAACTCGCCGACCAGCTGGAACTCGTCGGCGCCGAAACCGCGGGTGGTCGCGGCCGGGCTGCCGAGCCGGATGCCGCTGGTGACCGCCGGTTTGGCCGGGTCGAACGGGATGGCGTTCTTGTTCGCCGTCATGTGGGCGCGTTCCAGCGCGGCCTCGGCAGCCTTGCCGGTGACCCCTTTCGGCCGCAGGTCGACCAGCACGAGGTGGCTGTCGGTCCCGCCGGTGACGATCGCCAGCCCGGCCTTCACGAGCGTGTCGCCGAGGATCCGGGCGTTCTCCAGCACGGCTTTCTGGTAGATGCGGAACTCCGGACGGAGCGCCTCGCCGAACGCCGCGGCCTTGGCGGCGATGACATGCATCAGCGGGCCGCCCTGCAGACCGGGGAACACTGCGGAGTTGAACTTCTTGCCCAGCTCGGCATCGTTGGACAGGATCATTCCGCCGCGCGGGCCGCGCAGTGTCTTGTGCGTGGTCGTGGTGACGACGTGCGCATGCGGCAGCGGGCTCGGATACAGTCCGGCGGCCACCAGCCCGGCGAAATGCGCCATGTCGACCAGGAACACCGCGCCGACCTCGTCGGCCACCGCGCGGATCCGTGCGAAATCGATGACCCGCGGGTAGGCCGAGCCGCCGGCAATGATCATCTTCGGGCGCTCGCTGCGCGCCAGTGCCTCGAGCTCCTCGTAGTCGAGCAGCCCGTCATCCCGGCGGACGCCGTACTGGACGGCGTGGAACCACTTGCCCGACAGGTTGGGCGCGGCGCCGTGCGTGAGGTGGCCGCCGGCCGCCAGGCTCATGCCGAGGATGGTGTCGCCGGGCTGCAGCAGGGCCAGGAACACCGCGCCGTTCGCCTGCGCGCCGGAATGGGGCTGCACGTTGGCGTAGGTGCAGCCGAAGATCTTGCAGGCGCGATCGATGGCCAGCTGTTCGGCGCGGTCGACTTCCTTGCACCCGCCATAGTACCGGCGCCCGGGATAGCCCTCGGCGTATTTGTTGGTCAGGACGCTGCCCTGGGCTTCCAGCACGGCCAGGGACACGATGTTCTCGCTGGCGATCAGCTCGATGCCGTCCTGCTGCCGGGCCAGTTCGGCGCGCAACGCGTCGGCGAGTTCGGGGTCGGTCTCCGTCAGGGACGCTGAAAAAAAGCGGTCGGGCACCGTGCTCACGCGCTGTTCGTTCATGGAAATCTCCCGGGCATCACGCCGTCCACATTCTTGTCGAAGGATAACGCTGCAAAATGGCTTGAGGTGCACAGATCGGAGCGGGCAGGCAGTCGTAGGCCGGCCGCCGGCGCTGGGCCGGCTTCCACATAACCCATTTTTCAACGAAGCGCCGCCCCGCGCAACTCGTCGAAGGTCCTGCTTGCGTGGCGTGACTGCGTCCCTGGCCGGGTACTTCCCGGGCTGCATGGCGTGCGGCGATCGGCTAGCCTGCCTGGCGGCGCCGCTTCGAGACCTGGCGCGAAGGCCGATCTGGCCGGAAAGCCTTCATCGTGGAGAAAACGATCGATTTCGCGCTTGTGATGGACATCGTGCAGCCGCGTATGGCGATCTTCGGCGCAGTGGAACCCATCACCTCCCGCCAGGTGCCCGGACGGGCCGACGTCTCGGCCGCTTCCGCCGGAATTTCACCGGCCCCGAGCGAAGCTGCGGCTGGGTGAGCGGCTCCATCCTCACGCTGA
>CAZZWO010000104.1:0-10040 GCA_964657885.1 uncultured Acetobacteraceae bacterium
CAGGCAGGCGAACAGCACCAGCAGCACGCCGGTCCTCGGCAGGCCCGCCGCCGCACCCGGAACGAGCGCGCCCAGCGTGTCGGCCAGCAGCGCCGCGACCCCGCCGCTGGCCAGCACGTCGCTGACCAGCAGCAGCATGCCTACCACGAACCCGGTGGCCGGCCCGAACGCCGCCTCCACCGTGCCATAGACCCCGCCGCTGGTCGGCACCCGGCTGCCCGCCTCGGCGAAGCACACCACGACCCCCGCCATCACCAGCGCACACACCAGATAGGCGAGCGGTGCGGCGGATCCCGCCTCCAGCGCCACGGTCGCGGGTAACGAGAAGATGCCGGCGCCGACGACGCCGTTCGCGATGTTGGCCGTCAGTGCCCAGAACCCGATGCCGCGGATCAGTCCGGCATCCCGGCCGGCCGGCGCGCAGGCCGCCTCGGATGTTGCAGGCGTGGAGATGTCCAGGTGCGGCTTCCCTCATGAACGCGGGGTTGCGGGCGGCCGGCGCAGGCGGCATCACCCGCGCCATGGAACTCAGCCTGGAGGATGTGCGACGCTGGGACAAGGACGATCCGTTGCGCGACCGTCGCGACGATTTCGCGCTCCCGGATGGTGTCCTCTACCTCGACGGCAACTCGCTCGGTCCACTGACCCATGCCGCGAGCGAGCGCGTTGCCCGGACGGTCGGCGGCGAGTGGGGGCAGGGGCTGATCTGCAGTTGGGATGCCGGCTGGATGACTGCGCCCGCCCGCATCGGCGACCGGCTGGCGCAGGTGGTGGGCGCATCTCCGGGCGAGGTAGTCGCCGCCGACAGTACCACCGTCAACCTGTTCAAGCTGTGTGCAGCCGCCATCGCCATGCGCCCGGGCCGCGCCAGGCTGCTGACCGAGGCAGGCAACTTCCCGACCGACCGGCATGTGCTGGAAGGCCTCGCGCGCCTGCGGCCGGACCTGCGCATCGAAACCGCGCCCGCCGAGGCGCTGGCCGAAGCGCTGGACGCTGACACCGCGTTGCTGCTGCTTTGCCACGTGCATTACCGCAGCGGCGCGCGGCACGACATGGCGGCGCTGACCCGCGCCGCGAGCGATGCCGGCGCGCTGGCGGTCTGGGACCTCAGCCACAGCGCGGGCGCGGTGCCGGTGTCGCTGAACGCCGATGGCGTAGAGCTGGCGGTCGGCTGCGGCTACAAATTCCTCAACGGCGGCCCGGGCGCCCCCGCCTTCCTGTACGTCGCACGGCATTTACAGGCGGAGGCGCGGTCGCCGCTGCAGGGCTGGATCGGCCACGCCGACCCGTTCGGCTTCTCCGACCGTTACGAGCCGGCGCCCGGCATCGAACGGTTCCTCGCCGGTACGCCGCCGGTCCTCGGCCTGACCGCTCTGGAAGCGGGCGTGGAGGTTTTCCTGAGGGCCGACCCTGCGCTGCTCTGGGCCAAATCGGCGCGGCTGTTCGACCTGTTCGCCGGGCTCGTGGCCGCCTGGTGCCCGTCCGTCGAACTGCTCACCCCGCGCGAGCCCGCCCGGCGCGGCAGCCACATCTCGTTTCGCGCCGAGGGTGCGCAGGCGGTGATGGCCCGGTTGATCGGGCGCGGGGTGATCGGCGACTTCCGGCCGCCCGACATCCTCCGCTTCGGCCTGACGCCGCTCTACCTGCGTTACGAGGATATCTGGCGCGCTGCCGAAATCCTGCGCGACGAGGTGCTTGCGGGGTGAACCTGCTGACCGCCTACGGCCTGTTCGCGGTCAGCCTGATGCTGGTGACCTACGCGCTGGAGCCGCGCAGCCACTGGTTCATCCTCGCCGTTGCGGCCGCATGCCTGCTCGGCTCGATCTACGGCTTCCTGCAGGGCGCCTGGCCGTTCGGTGCCGTCGAGGCGATCTGGTCGGCCGTGGCCGCCCGCCGCTTTTGGCACTCCCGCCGGTAAAGCAGAGTCACGCAGCTACGGCCGGTTCCTCCTCGGCAAGCACGCGGTCGGTGCGTGGCGGATCGAGCTGCCAGGGCACCACCAGCACACTGACGTCCGGGCCGCCATGCCGCAGGATGCTGGCGCGCAGGCGTTGCGTACGGCCGGTATGCAGCGCCGCCTCCCACCAGCTGCCGCCCACCAGCTCGGCGAGGATGACGATGACCGGGCGTTTCGGGCAGCGTTGCCGCAGCGCCTCCATCTCGCGCAGCAGCGGCGCCAGCATGCTGCGATAGGGTGAGTCCTCGATCAGCAAGGTGGGCACCGACAGCCCGGCCGCGCGGGCCGGCGCCTCGACGAGATCCGACCAGTCCCCGCGCAATTTTGTCTCGTGCTCGTCCGCGTCGGGCCCCTGCAGGTCGGTCAGGTGCAGCGCCACCACGTCGGGCGACAGCCGCGCCGCCATGTGGACCGCGCGATGCGCCATGCGGTCCCAGCGCTCCAGCGGGATGACGATGCTGGGCGGCGCATGGTCGTCGAGTTTCATTCGCGCCTGGCTGCCGTCGAGCACCTGCCGCTCCAGCCCGGCGTAATAGCGCCTGGTCAGCAGCAGCAGCCAGAGCGTCAGCGGGATAACCGCCAGGGTCAGCCAGGCGCCTTCGGTGAACTTGGCGACCAGGATAATCGCCAGCGCGGTCGAGGTTGCCGCCGCGCCCACGCCATTGATCAGCTTGCGGCCGCGGTCGGCATTGCCGCGCCCTTGCCGATGCCAGTGCACCGCCATGCCGGCCTGGCTCAACGAGAAACTCAGGAACGCGCCCACGGCGAACAGGGGTATCAGCCGGTCGGTGATGCCGCCGAACAGGGCCAGCAACGCCGCCGCACCAGCAGCCAGGAACAGGATGCCGATCGTATAGACCAGCCGCCGGCCGGGTATCGCGAACGCCTTGGGAAGATACTCGTCGGCGGCCACCCCCCGGCACAGGCGCGGGAACCCGACGAAGCTGGTGTTCGCCGACAGGCACAGCACCGCCAGCACGCTGCCGATGGTGACATAATACAGCCATCCGCGTCCGGTGACCGCCGCGGTGAGCTGCGACACCACGCTCTGGTAGCCCGGCTTGGTCTCGTCCATCGCGGCGATGCCGTAGCTGTGGGCGAGGTAGGCGATGCCGGCGAGCAGCAGGCCCAGGATGATGACGATCGCCGCCAGGGTGCGATGGGCGTATTTCACCGTCGGCTCGCGGAAGGCGCCAACGCCGTTGCTGACCGCCTCGACACCGGTCATCGCAGTGCAGCCGGCGGCGAAGGCCCGCAGCAGCAGCCACAGCGAAATGGGCGCGGTGGCCTTTGCGATGTCGGGCGGCTTGACCACTGGATGCAGCTGGCCGCCGCCGGACTTGGCGTGCCAGATGCCCACCGCCAGGATGGTCAGCAGGCTGGCCACGAACAGATAGGTCGGGATGGCCAGTGCCAAGCCCGATTCGCGGGTTCCGCGCAAATTCACCAGCGTCAGCGCCACCAGGATGCCCAGGCACAGGCTGAGCGTGTAGTCGTGCAGGGCCGGCACCGCCGAGGTCAGCGCGCCGACACCCGCCGAGATGCCGACCGCCACGTTCAGCATGTAATCGACCATCAGCGCCGCCGCAGCGAGCAGGGCCGCGCGCTCGCCGAGGTTTTCGCGTGCGACGATGTAGCTGCCGCCGTTGTTCGGATACGCGGCGATGGTCTGCCAGTAGGACGCGAACAGGATCGCCAGCAAAGCCAGGATCACCCAGGTGATCGGCTGCACCACGCCGAGGCTCGCCGCACCCCCGACCGCCAGCACCGTCAGCATCGCCTCCGGGCCGTACGAGGCGGAGCCGAGGCCATCCAGCCCCATCGCCGGCAGCCCTTCCAGCGCGCCGATGCGGCGGCCTTCCGCCTCGCGGTTGGCGAGCCGGCGCCCCAGCAGGAGGGTAATCAGCGACATGGGTGGCGGCCGGTGCTGGACATGCGGCTTGGGGTTCCTGATGGCACAACGCGGCGGCTGAACGCCCGAGGCGGCCCGCGGATACTTCGTTGCGGCGCCGGCGCGTGAAAATCTTGCGGTTTTTCGGGGTGCCCTCGCGGCGTGTGGTCTGCTAGCGGAGTTGCGGATGGTGAAGGGGCAGGGTCGGATGGGGCGGTATCTGGTGACCGGCGGGGCCGGTTACGTCGGCAGCCACCTCGTCCTGGCGTTGCTCGACCGTGGCGACCAGGTGGTGGTGTTCGACAATCTGCGGCAGGGCCATCGCGGCGCGGTGCCGCCCGGCGCCAGCCTGGTCCAGGCGGAGCTGGCCGACCTGCCGCGGCTGGATGCGGTGCTGGCTGATGGGCCGTGGGACGCGGTGTTCCATTTCGCGGCCCTGTCCCTGGTCGGCGAGAGCATGCAGCGGCCGTTCTTCTACCTGGCGGAAAACGCCGGCCTGGGCATAGGACTGATCGAGGCCTGCGTCCGGCATGGCGTGACGAAATTCGTGCTGTCCTCCACCGCCAACCTGTTCGGCAACCCGCAACGCATCCCGATCACCGAAGACGAGCACATCGAGCCCGGTTCGCCGTACGGTGAGAGCAAGCTGATGCTGGAACGCGCCCTGTTCTGGGCCGGGCAGATCCACAAACTCCGGAGCGCCTGCCTGCGATACTTCAATGCGGCCGGCGCCGATCCCGGCGGGCGGCTCGGCGAGGACCACAACCCCGAAACCCATCTGATCCCTCTGGTGATCGATGCGGCGCTCGGCCGGCGTCCGGAGATCGCGGTGTTCGGCCAGGATTACCCGACACCGGACGGAACCTGCATCCGCGACTACATCCATGTGGCCGACCTCGCCGATGCGCATCTGCGCGCGCTGGACCGGCTCGACGAACGCTCCGTCACCTACAACCTCGGCAACGGCGCGGGCCATTCGGTGATGGAGGTGATCCGCACCGTCGAACAGGTGAGCGGGCGCCGCGTGCCGGTGCGCATCGCCGGCCGGCGCGCCGGCGATCCGGCAGTGCTGGTAGCCGGTTCGGATCGGCTGCGCACCGAAACCGGATGGCGGCCACGGCTCGACGATCTTGCAACGATCGTGTCGCACGCCCTGCAATGGCGCGAGGCGCATCCGCAAGGTTACGCAGATCGCTGAGGCTGAAGCACGCCAGCCGCTTGCGCTGAGCGGGCGGGTCGCGGTGTTCCAGCCGCGGCCCGGCATGGGCGACCTGATCTGGCATCTGCCGGTGATCCGCGCGATTGCGGCAGCCAGCGCCGAGGGCCGGGTGACGCTGATCACCAAACCGAGCACGCAGGCCGACATCCTGCTGCGCCACGATCCCGCGATCGGTCGCATCGTCTGGTTCGACCGCAACCCGCGGCAGGGACGGGGCCGGCATGACGGGGTGTTCGGCTACCCCAGACTGGTGGCCGGGCTGCGTGGATGCCGTGCCGACACGTGCGTGTTGCTGCATCACGGTGCGTCGCTCGCGGCTGCGATGTTCCTGGCCGGCATGCCGCATCGTTACGGTTACGGATATGATCGCGTGCAAAGGCGCTGGCTGAACCACGGGCCGTTTCTGGGACCGGACGTGCAGTTTTCCGAAGCGTTCGACCAGGCCAACGCTTTTGCCCACGCGGCCGGTTTTCTGGAGTTGCCGGAGCCCTCGCTGCAGGTCGATGCGGCGGCGCGAGCCCGCCTGGCCGCGCGGATGAACGGCTTGCCGAAACCCTGGGCGGTGCTGGGGGTCGGCTGCCACGGCGAAACCCGCCAGTGGGGCGCCGGGCGGTTCGCCGCATTGGCCGATGCGCTGCTCGCGCGTGGCGCCGGCACCGTGCTGCTACTGGCCGCCACCCAGGAGGCGGGGCTGGTGCGGGACATCGAGAGCCGGGTGACGCAGCCGGCCGGCGTGCATGGCGCCGTAGGCTGGAAGCTGGATGAGGTTGTGGCCCTGCTGTCCGAGGCGGAGTTGTTCATCGGCAACGATAGCGGGCTGATGAATGTCCGCGCTGCCCTTGGGCGGCCGGCATACGCCTTGTTCGGCGCGTCGGGTCCACTGCGGCACAGTGCGCAGATACACCCCATCGTTCCCCCATCGGGGCCACGGTCGGGCATGGCCGGCATCACTGTGGAGCAGGTTCTGGAAGCGCTCGCCTGAACCGGCGCGCAACGAGCGAGCGGAGCTCGATCGTCCGGTTCGCGGCTGATCAGGGAGCGGTCCGTTACCGCCGGCATCATGCCGGCGGAGTTCGACGCTTCTTGCTAGGAAGACGCCGGGTCAGTTACGCCAGTTTGAGGGCCGAGGCCGCAAGCTTGCCGCGCTCGCTCACCACTTCGTAGCTAACCTTCTGTCCGTCCTTGACCGTGGTCAGTCCGGCAGCCTGCACCGCCGTGATGTGCAGGAAGACGTCCTTGCCGCCGTCTTGCGGGGAGATGAATCCAAACCCCTTGTCCGGGTTGAACCACTTTACCGTCCCGATCGCCATAGATACGCACTCCTGTTGAAGCCGCAGCCTATAGACTGCAAACCCCCCGGCGAACAGCCCCCCGCAAGGGGCATGGCCAGCGGGGCACCCGGCGCCCCTTGTTGTCGGCAACTTCGCCCTCTACCTGAACGACCGCTGTGGTCTGGTGCCGAACACCGTGCAGTGTTGATACTCTGTCGCGAGGATCGCGGAATGACTACAATCGTCGTTGCTGCCGTGCTTGCGCTGATCCTTGCCGGGGCTGGCGGTTTCCTGACTGAAGTCGGGCCGTGGTACCGGCAACTGCGCAAGCCCCGCCTGCAACCGCCGGACTGGGCGTTCGGTCCGGCCTGGACGCTGATCCTCGGGGCAGCGGCAGTCGCCGGCGTGTTGGCCTGGCATGGCGCGATAACCCCCGCCGCACGGACGCAGGTGGCGCTGCTGTTCGGGGCGAACTGGGTCCTGCACCTGCTGTGGAGCCCGCTCTTCTTCAAGTTGAAGCGGCCGGACTGGGCGCTGGCGGAGAATGCGCTGCTGTGGTTGTCGGTGCTGGCCCTGGTGATCGGGTTGCGGCCGTTCTCCATCGTCGCGAGCTGGTTGTTCGTGCCCTACCTGCTCTGGGTCAGCTTCGCCTTCTGGCTCAACTGGGCCATCGTCCGCCTGAACGCCCCCTTCGTCACCGGCGGCCGCGTCCTGACCACGTAATGCAAACCGGACGATGGGTTGCCGCTCGGCAAACCTACCGACCGCGCGACGGATCTATGCTAAGGCTGCCCAAACCCGCCGTGTCGAAGGCGGCGGGTTGCCTGAGCGCAACCCGCTCTACGCGAAGACGTCGGCTGGTGTGTCGGCTTTCAGCGATGCGCCCAGCTCGGCGCCGATGCGCTCCGCGTCCTTGGGCAAGCCTTCTAGGGTGCGGCGGAGCAGGAACGTGCCATCGGCGCGCGCGACCAGGCCGGTGATGCGCAAGCGTCCATTCGGCAGGATGCGCGCGTGGCCGCCGATCGGCGTGTGGCAGCTGCCGTCGAGCACGCCGAGCAGCGAACGCTCGGCAGTAGCGACGGCGCGGGCCTGCGGATCCTCGATGGCGGACAGCATCTCCAGCAGTTCGACATCGTCCTCGTGCACGGTTACGCCGACAATGCCCTGGGCGGCGGCGGGCACCATCACGTCGGTGTCGAGGATAACCGACGCCTCATGCTCCATCCCGAGTCGTTTCAGCCCGGCCAGCGCCAGCAGGCTTGCCTGGCAGTCGCCGGCGCGAACCTTGGCGAGCCGCGACTGCACGTTGCCGCGGATCAACGCCATCTTCAGGTCGGGCCGCGCGTGCAGGAGCTGCGCCTGGCGCCGCACGGACGAGGTGCCGACCAGCGCGCCGTGGGGCAGGGCGGCGTAGGGGTCGTCGGTCTGTTCGACAGGGTGGCCGAAGATCAGCGTGTCGCGCGCGTCCTCGCGCTTCAGGGTGCAGGCCAGCACGATGCCGTCCGGCAGCTTGGTTTCCAGATCCTTGAGGCTGTGCACCGCGAAATCGATGCGGCCGGCGATCTGCGCCTCGTCGATCTCCTTGGCGAAAAGCCCCTTGCCGCCGATATCGGCGAGCCGGCGATCGAGCACCGCATCGCCGGTGGTCTGGATTGCGTGCTCCTCGAACACGTCCATGCCGCGCAGGACGGGACACACGCCGCGCAACAGGTCGAGGAAGTTCCGTGTCTGCACCAGCGCCAGCGGCGAACGCCGGGTTCCCACGCGCAACGGCAGCGTGCGGGAATGACGTTTCGTGCGGCGCTTCGGCGCAGGCAGGACGGGTGCTTCGTCGTCGACGAACAGAGTGGTGTCTAGCAGCACGGCGAAGGCTCCCTGCGGGATGAGTTTCTTGTTTCAGCCACGCGCAGTGACACGCGGCCGTCGTTTAGCCCCGGCGTCGCCCGCCGTCCTTGATCTGGATCAACTTCCGATCTCGCCAGGCCCGTCACGGCGTGACGACTCCGAACAGATGTGCCAGGTCCTTGAAGAAGATCTTGACCTTGGCGGCAGGCTTCTTCCGCGTGATCTGCTTGTTCATGTAGCTGTCCCACGTCATCTTCTGAACATCGGGATCGCGGCACATGGCGACAAAACTCTCGCGCCGTTTGTCGTTGCTGTACCAGAACCACTGCATGACCCCGAGCACCAGGAACACCGTGCCGTGCGACTTCATGAACCGGCGCCGCGGCTCGCGCAGAACGCGCGCATCGCCGGTGACGAAAAGCTTCTCTACCGCTTGCGCCGCCAGCCTTCCGCCCTCCATCGCATAATAGATGCCTTCGCCGGACGCGGGTGCAACCACGCCTGCGGCATCGCCCGCCAGAATGACGTCACGGCCGTTATCCCAGCGCTTCATCGGCTTCATCGGGATCGGCGCGCCCTCGCGGCGGATCGTCTGCGCATCGGTCAGGCCGGATGCCGCGCGCAACGCCGTCACCGAACCGCGGATCGAGAAGCCCTTCTGCGCCGAGCCCGACCCCACACTGACCGTGTCGCCGTGCGGGAAGACCCAGCCGTAGAAATCCGGCGAGAGCTTGCCCTGGTAGAAGATGTCGCAGCGGCCGGGCTCGAACAACCGCCCGAGCGCGTCTTTCGCATGTTCCGGCGCACGCAGGATCTCGTGGTAGGCGAACACGTAGGGCACCTTGTTCGCACCCTTCACGCATTGCTTGGCCACCGCAGATTTCGCCCCGTCGGCGCCGACCACAACGCGTGCGCGAACCCTTGAGGTTCCACCGGCCTTGTCGCTGAACACGACGACTGCGACACCGTCCTCATCGTGTTCGACGCGTTCGAAGAACCCGGTGCGTCGTTCGGCGCCGAAATGTGCCGCGCGTTCGCGAAGCCACTCGTCGAAATGCTCGCGGTCGACCATGCCGACGAACCCGCCATCGATCGGCATGTCCACCTGCTGGTCCTTCGGCGAGACCATGCGGGCGGATTTGATGCGCGCAACGATCTGCTCGTCGGGGATGTCGAAATCGCGCACCAGCCGCGGCGGGATGGCGCCGCCGCACGGTTTTATCCGCCCGCCACGATCGAGCAGCAGAACGTTGCGTCCGCCCCGCGCGAGATCGGCCGCTGCTGTGGCGCCAGCGGGACCGCCGCCCACCACAATGGCATCGTAGGTGACAGCATCGGTCATTGTCGGGTTCCCGTTCATTCTGCCGCAACCACGCTGAGATCTTCGCCAGTGCCCGCCGGCGTCCGATCCGGCCGGAACACGCCGGCGGCGAGCCACGCGGCGGCCAGGAACAGCATCGCCTGACCGGTGAATACCGCCGCGTAAGCCGGCCCGGCCGCTCCCAGCACTACACGCGCGATGTCACTGGCGCCGGTGCTCAGAAGCCCGCCGGCACCCATCGCCAGCGCCTGCGCCGCGCCCCAAACGCCCATCCGCACGCCCTCGCGCGAGCCGCGTCCGCGCCCGGCGAGGCTGAGCATGGCGCCAATCGCCGAGACCGCGAACGCACCGTTGGCGACGCCGAGCACGAACAGATTGGTGCGCAGCGGCCACGCGGGGACGAAATAGCCGGCACCGGCAAGTCCGATCAGGCAGAGCGCGGATGCCGCACATCCCCCGATGGTCCAGGCGCGCATCGCGCGCGGGCGGCCGGCGCCGGCGAGGCTGGCGCCGATCGCAACAATAACCATGCCCGC
>CAZZWO010000105.1:0-9924 GCA_964657885.1 uncultured Acetobacteraceae bacterium
CACCTTCGGGCTGACGGCGTCGATCCGAGCGGCAAAGCTGCGGCCCGGATAGGCATCCACTTTCAGCGTCGCACGCTCGCCGATGTGGACGTCAGCGAGCGCCTGCTGCGGCACATAGAAATCGACGTAGAGCGTGTCGAGCGCCTGCAATGTCACCACCGTCGTACCGGCCGGCAGGTATTGGCCCTGATCGACGACTCGCAGGCCCAGGCGGCCGGCGAACGGCGCGCGCACGATCTTTTCTGCCATCAACGCCTGTTGCTGGGCGATCTGCGCGCGCGCCGAGCGGAGGTGGCTCTCATCGGCATCGATGCTCGCCTGGCTCACCGCCTGGGCGCGGAACTGCTTGGTGTCGCGGGCGAGATTAGCCGCCGCGAGGTCGGCCGCCGCCTGCAGATCCGCCAGCCGCGCCGCGTCGTCGTTCGGGCGCAGGCGCAAAAGCACGGTACCCGCGGCGACATCGCGCCCGGAGTCGAACTCGACGCTGTCGACCACACCCGAAACCTCGGCCGCGAGGTCGGCGCCACGCACCGCCCGCACGGTCCCCACCGCCTGCAGCGTGTCCTGCCAGTCGCTCGCGTGGGCAACGATGGTGGAAACGGTGGCCGGTCCTTCCTGTGCGAAGGCGGGCGCTGCGCAGACTGCGGTCAGGAGCGGGATGAGTGCGGTGCTCACTCTTTTGCGGGTGTTCATGGGAGCAGTGACCTCAAAAGGTTTTCCGGAGGCGGCGGCAGGTCGCGGCGGTGCCACCAGCCTCCGCCGAGCGCGGTGTAGAGCGCCACGGTGTCGGCATAGCGGGCAGCCTCGGCGCGGATCAGTCCGAGCACGGCATTCTGGTACTGGGTCTGTGCGGTGAGCACGGTGAGGTAGGCGACGCCGCCCGCCCCGTATTGCAGGCGCGCCAGGCTGAGGCTGCGGGCGCTGGCACGCTCGGCCGCCTGGTTCGCGGCCAGCGCGCCGGCGTCACCCTGCAGTGCGGTCAACACATCGGCCACGTTCTGGAACGCGTTGATCACTGTGGCGCGGTAACTGGCGGCCGCACCCTGGGCCGCTGCAACGGCCGCGCGTTGCTGGTGCAGCAGGGTGCCGCCCTCGAAGATCGGCGCCAGCGCCTGGGTCAGGATCGAGTAGATGCCGTTGCCGGGGGTGAACAGCTCGCCGATCTTGCCCGGCGCGCTGCCGATGAACGCGCTGAGGGTGAATTGCGGCAGCCGGTTGGCGATGGCGATGCCGACATTCGCGGTGGCCTGGTGCAGTTGCGCCTCGGCCGCCCGGATGTCGGGCCGCTGGTCCACCAGGGTGGAGGGCACGCTGACCGGCAGTTCCTCGGGCAGGGTGAGGCCGTTCAGCGTCAGCGCGGGCAGGTGCGCTTCGGCAGGGGTGCGGCCGAGATAGGCGGCCAGCTGGTCGCGCGCCTGCACCAGTTGGGTCTGCAGCGGCACGACCAGCGCCTGGGTGTTGGCGAGCTGCGCCTCCTGCGTCGCGACATCGGTGCCGGTGGCGCCGCCGAGCTGGAACTGACTGCGCACGGTGCGCAACAACTGTTCCTCGGCGGTCACCAGCGCCTGTTCCGCTTCGATCTGGGCGGCGAGCGAAGCGGCGTTGATCGCGGTGGTGGCCACGTTGGCGGCCAGCATGTTGGCCGCGCCTTCCAGGGTGAATTGCTGCTGTTCGGCGCGGGCACGGTCCGCTTCGATACTGCGGCGGGCCTGGCCCCAGACGTCGAACGTGTAGGAGACGTTCACCTGGGCGTCGTAGACGGAGAAGATCTCGCTGAAGGCCGGACCCTCGCCGGGTGTGAGGCCGCTCTCGGCCGGGCTCAGCTTCTGGCGCGTGCGGTTGATCTGGGCGGTTACGCTGGGCAGGAGGGTGCCCTGTTGGGCGATGGTGGTTTCCTGCGCCTGCCGCAAAGTGGCGGCCTGGGATTCCAGCGTGGGGTTGTGCGCCAGCGCCTCGGCAACCAGCGCGGTCAGCGGCGGGGACTGGAACAACGCCCACCAGGCTCCCGGCACGTCGCCGCCTGCGATGAAACGCTGGTCCTGGCCGGATCGTGCGGACCGGTCGACGGCGCCGGTCGCGCCTGGCAACGGATCTTCGGTGTAGCGGCTGGGGGCAGGCGTGGCCGGGCGCGAATAGTTCGGACCGACCGCGCAGCCGGCGAGCGAGCCGGCGGAAAGCAAGCTGGCTGCCAGCAATCTGGAGGCGCGCAGAACGCCGCCGACCGCGTACGCCGGGACACGGCGCTCGGCCGCTCTGGTGTCAGGGCGCACTCTGGTCGTTTCCCTTTCCGCACGCGCGGTTTTGCTCGGTGATACCAGGGCTGTCCGGCGGCAGCCAAGGAGGGTCGGGTCGAAGGCTGTTCATTTGAGCATCCGGTTCATCGCCCGATCAGCATTGCAGCCGGTATGCCAGAGCCGGCCGGCTCACTAACCGTCTGTTCCAATTAATCTTTGTTAGTGTGATCGGCCCGGCGCCGCAGGAGATCGTGGCCGGCCCTGGTGACGCGCCCCATATTCTGGCGCAACGGACCAGCTTGCCGAAGGGGTGGCGGCGTGGAACACGGCGCCATGCCCCCGATTGCGCTGCAGCGTGGAAGCGCTCCGACCCGACGGAACCCGGCTCCGATAGCCTGGGTCGCGTGCCTGGCCCTGCCGGTGGCGCTGCTGCATGCGCGCGCGCTGGCCGAGATCATGATCGTGGCCATCGACCTGCTATTCCTGGCGCAAGTCTGGATCGACGGCGACGTCGAATGGCTGAAACGGCCGTTCACCTGGGCCGCGGCGGCATGGTGGGTGTGGCTGGCCGCTTGCTCCGTCGCCGGTTCGGGCGGGTTGGCGCTGGGCCTCGCGGCGATCAGGCTGCCGCTGCTGTCGGTGGCGCTCGGCGACTGGCTCCTGGCGGGTGAGGCCGGGGCTTGGCGCCGCCGCTGGCTGTGGTGGATGCTGGTGGCCGCCTTTGCCTGGATCGCGCTGGAATGCTGGCAGCAGCATCTTCTCGGCACCAACCTGTTCGGGCAGTCGCGATGGATCGACGGCGCGCTGACGGGACCGTTCAACAAGCCGCGCGCCGGCCCGGCCTTCATCCTGCTGTTTTTCCCCGTGGTGATCCCGGGCGCCATGGCGCTGTGGTCCGCGCCGGGGAGCCGGCGGAAGGCGGGGGGTGTTGCGCTTTTCGTCGCGTCCGCGCTGACGCTGCTGCTGATCGGCCAGCGTATGCCGAGCGTGCTGCTGGCGCTGGGGTTGGCGGCGACGGCACTTCTGTTGCCGCGGATGCGCCTGGCGGTGCTGGCTGCCGGCCTTTGCGGCGGCGCGCTGGTGGCGGCACTCCCCATCATCTCGCCCGCGGCGACCGACAAGCTGGTCGTGCATTTCGCCGACCAGCTCCGGCATTTCGCCGACAGCGATTACGGCCTGCTGTTCGTGCGCGGCTACACGCTCGCCGAGTTGCACCCGTGGCTCGGCCGCGGCTTCGACGGGTTCCGGCGCGGCTGTTCGGAGTTCTGGACGATGCACGGCATCGACTGGCTCGGGATCGCCACCTACCAGCTCAACGGCGGAATGCGCGCCTGCAACCTGCATCCCCACAACTACTATCTGGAGGCCGCCGACAATGCGGGCCTGCCCGGGCTCGCGCTGTTCGTGCTGGTGGTGGCGACCGCGCTGTACCGCCTGGCGGCTGGCCTTCAGCCAACCCAGCAGGCGCTGCGGACGGGGTTGCTGGTGGGCATGGTGGTGGCTCTGTGGCCGCTCGCGACCACGTCCTCGCTGTTTTCGATGCCGAACGGCGGCTGGGTGTTCCTGCTGCTCGGGTTCGGCTTTTCGGCGTCCCGGCCACCGGGCCCCGTGGGCCTTGCAGACGCCGGGGCCTTTGGACACGCGGGGTATCATGGGAACGCGGAGTGCCTCGGGAACGCGGAGTGCAATAGTCCGTTTCAATCGGGCGGCACCGAGGTGAGAGACATGGGCGACGAGACGACGACGGATCATGGTTTCATTCGCGCATGGGCCGAAGCACGTGATGGGCGGCCGGGCATGCTGGAAGGCCGCACGTCGGCAAGCGGGGCGCCGTTGCTGCGCTTCGACTTCGGGACACCCGAACCCGGGCTGGCCGAAATTGCGTGGGACGAGTTCTTCGAGATCTTCGAGAGCGATCGGCTTGCGCTCGAATTTCGTGAGTCGCCCGGGCATTTGAGCCGCTTCTACAAGCTCGTGCCACGGAGCGAGGAGAACAGCGAAGCAGCGGCCCAGCTGAGCGGCTTTTCCGGCGAACAGAACCAATCCGCCGAGTAGGTTCGATCAGCTCTATAGCGTAGAGGCGATCCGCCTGAGCGGGCCGCTCAGTTGGGAAACTCGCGGATGAGTTCGCGGATCCGCTCGCCGTCGGACTGGCGCATGACCCGGCCCGCGAAGCGGGCGCAGGCGCCGATCGACACTGCCCGCACCGCCTGTTTCACCCGCGGCACCGCCATGGCGTTCATGCTGAACGAGCGGATGCCCAACCCGAGCAGCAGTGGCGTCCAGGCCGGGTTGGCGGCCATCTCGCCGCAGACGCTGACCGGCCGGCGCATGCGCAATGCGGCTTCGACCGCGAACTGGATCAGCCGGAGCACCGCCGGGTGCAGCGGGTCGTAGAGGCTGGCGACCTCGGTTGCCGCCCGATCGACCGCCAGCGCGTACATTGCCAGGTCGTTGGTGCCGATGGCGAAGAAATCCGCTTCCAGAGCCAGCGCATCGGCCGCAAGTGCCGCGCCGGGCGTCTCGATCATGATGCCCAGGGGCGGTAGCGGGTCGGGCAGCTTCTCGCCGCGGCGTCGCAGACGGCGGGCGACGCGCTCATAGACCTCGCGCGCGGCACGCACTTCGGCGGCGTTGGTCACCATCGGCAGCAGCACGCGTATCGGGCCGGCGCGGGCCGCCCGCAGGATCGCGGCGAGCTGGGTCTCGAACAGGTCCGGCCGCCGCAACAGCAGGCGCAGGCCGCGCACGCCGAGCGCCGGGTTGTGGTCCAGCGTGTCGGGCACCAGGCCGCCGGCGACCAGGGCGTCGATGTCCTTCTCGCCGCCCCAATCCAGCACCCGGATGGTGACGCCATCGCCGTCCATCGCCTCGACCACGGTGCGATAGGTTTCCGCCTGCGCCGCCTCGTCGGGCAGCGTCTCGCGGTTCATGAACAGGAATTCGGTGCGGAACAGGCCGATGCCGGACGCGCCCGACTGGGCGATCAGCGGCAGTTCCGCCAGGAGTTCGAGGTTGCCCTGCAGTTCCACCATCTCGTGGTCGGTGGTCTCCGGCTTCAGACGCCGGAACCGGGCGAGGCGCTGGCGCTCGCGCGCATAGGCGGCGACGCCTCGTTTTGCCTCGGCCAGGGTGGGCGCGGTCGGATGCAGCACGATCCGCCCCGCCTCGCCGTCGAGCACCGCCACGGCTCCGGGGCGGGCCGCCGTCAGCACGCCATGCACGCCCAGGACCGCGGGCACGCCCAGCGCACGCAGCATGATCGCGGTGTGGCCGTCGGCCCCGCCCTCCTCGGTCGCGAGGCCGGCGATGCGGGCGGGATCGATCAGCGCGGCGTCGGCGGGACGCAGGTTCTCGGCGACCAGGATCGCGCCCTGCGGCACGTTGGCGAAGTTGCGGAAACCGGACTCGGTGAGGTTCCGCAGCAGCCGCCGTCCGGTCTCGCGTATCTCGTCGGCACGCCGCTGGCGGGCGTCGCCATCGTCCCGCGAGCGGTTCTGGGCATCCGCCGGCACCGCGAGCATCGCCTCGGCCAGCGCCTCCACCTCGTCGAGCACCGCGGTCTCCGCGGTGACCAGGCCGTCGGTGATCCGCTTGCGGGCCTGGCGAAGCAGCCGCGAGGGACCGAGCATCTGCAGGTAGGCGTCGATGAGCGGGGCGATCTCGTGCTGGCTGTCTTCCGGCAGCACGCTCAGCCGGGCGCGCAGCTTGGCGAGCTGCTTGCGCGATTTCTGGACTGCCGCATCCAGCCGCACCAGTTCCGGCTCGGTCGCTCCGGCACTGACCCGGCCGCGCTTGACGCTGACCTTCGGCTCGCTCGCCGCATAGATGATGCCGATGACGATGCCGGGGCTGACCGGGATGCCGGCGAAGGTCTTCTCCTGACGCGGACCGGCGCGCCGGGCGGCCGGCGGCCTTGCCCTGTCGGGAGACGCCGGCGGCTTGTTCCCGGGTTTCGGCCCGTCAGTCCTGCTCATTGAAGCCGGACTCGATCAGGCTTGCGATCGCTTCCAGCGCTTCGTGCGCGTCGAACCCTTCGGCCCGTAATTCGATGGTGCTGCCCATGCCTGCCCCAAGCATCATCAAGCCCATGATCGAGCGCGCCGACACCGTTTGCCCATCGCGCAGGACATCCACGTTAGCGGAAAACTTCTCCGCGGTGTTGACCAGCTTGGCGGCCGCCCGGGCGTGCAGGCCACGGCGATTGACGATCGGCACGACGCGCGAGACGACCGCTTCACCGCCCGCCTCGCTCACGGGGCTGGCGCCCGGCCCGTCAATGCGCCTTGCCCGGCAACATGCAGATCATCGCCCGCTCCGTCCGGCCTGCAGCGGCTGCCGAGGGCACGCCCTTGGACTGCCGCGGGTCGAGCGACTTGCAGATGTTGGGCGACTTGCAGGTTTCCAGGACGTGGCTGGCGGCCGAGATGTACTTGCGGCCGGCCATCTCGGCGATGTCGGTACACTCGGCGAGGGTCTGCCGCGACCGCACCTTCGCCAGCTTGACCAGCATCGGCAGGTTCATGCCCGAGATCACTTCCACGCCGCCCCGCCCCATCATGCTGATGGCAAGGTTGGAGGGGGTGCCGCCGAACATGTCGGTGAGCAGGATGACGCCGTCGCCGGCATCCACGTCTTCGATGCAGTGCTGGATGTCGAGACGGCGCTGCTCCACGTCGTCGTCCACACCGATGCAGACGGTGGCGACGCGGCGCTGCGGGCCGACCACATGCTCCATGGCTGCGCGCATTTCCTCGGCCAGGCGGCCGTGGGTGACCAGGATCAATCCGATCATGGGATGTCTGTCAGGCCTCCTGCGCCTGGATCAGCCGGGCTGCCGCGATGGGCGCCCGCTTCAAATGAAAACCCGGGCCTTGCGGTCCGGAAAACGTCAGTACCAACGCCACGCAACAACTCCCGGTGCGTCACCCCGACCCGCCACGATGCCGCTCCCCTGCCCCCGCCTTGACCAACCCCGCCTTCACCCTGGCCGTGCTCGGCAGCCCCGGCAGGGCCGGCTTGCAAGCGATCGGCCAGGACCTGGACGAGGTGCACCGAGCGGTGCTGACCACCGGTGCAGCCGACTGCCACACTCGCGTATTTCTTGCCCTCCTGAACGAAGCGCGGCAAGAGCAACGTTAACATATCCGTAATTTTGTCCACGAACGGCCAAAAATCGGGATCGGCTTCCACGTAGGCGGCAACCTCGGCATCCAGGCCCGTCCGATCACGCAACATGGGGTCGTAGAACGGGTTGCGCAGGAAGCGTGCATCGAAGACCAGCTCTGCTTCCCGCGGCAGCCCGGCCGGGTAGGCGAAGGACATCAGCGACACAGTCATCCCCGCTGCATCACTTGCGGCCCCACCAAAGCGTTCCTCGATAATGCGGCGCAACATCGGCAGCGGCAGGTCGGTTGTGTCAAGAAGCATATCGGCTGCTTCGCGTAATCTGGACGTCAGCATCATCTCGGCAGCCACGCCGTCCGCCACCCGGCTGACCGGGGCCAACGGATGCCGCCGCCGGGTTTCGGTGTAGCGCCGCAGCAGCACGCTCTCATCGGCATAGACGAACACCAGTTCCGGGCGCAGGGCAGGATTGCGCCGCAAGCGTTCCAGGACTGCGACGATCTCGTCGGCGTCGAAGCCGCGGCTACGGGTGTCGACGCCGATTGCAGTGGGGCGTTCGCCGCGAACCACCATGTCTTCCATCAGGTGCAGCGGCGGGTTGTCCACCGCCTCGTAACCGAGGTCTTCCAGCACACGGAGGATCGACGCCTTGCCGCCGCCGGACAAGCCGGTGACCAGCACCACCCGGCGCGGCACAGCTTCCCGGTCGGCGTCAGGCATGTTCACCCAAAGGCTCCTGTCACGAACGATCCGCTTCCGAGTGCCGCATCGAGCGCCAACCCGATGCGCAGCGGCGCTGACGCGGCCATGGGTTCAACTGAAACCACGGGAAGGTCAAGATTTTCATAACGCGCCGGTAATGGAAGCCGGTCGCCGGCCTGCAGCCTGACCGCCAGGGCCAGCCGCACGGACGCCTCGAACGGCAGGCGCAGCAGCCCGATGCCGCGGATTTCCAGCAGGCCCGCCAGCGCCGCCGGTGCCGATGCAACCAGCCCGTCGACGTCCACCTGGTCGTCGGCGACGAGGGCGAAACCGCGATCGATCAGCCGCAGGAGCAGGTCGGATTTGCCGGCGCCGGGCGGCCCCAGCAGGAGCACCCCTGCCCCTTGGCGGGCGCCGCAGCTTGCATGCAGCAGCATCTTGGTTGCCTCAGGAATCCTGCACTCTCATGCCTTCTTGTGCCGGTTCGGCTCGGCGCCCAACAGGTGGCCGAGCGGGGTCAGCACCTCGATGTTGTCGCACAGGATCTTGAACACCGCGAGCAGCGGCACGGCGAGCAACGCGCCAGGCACGCCCCACAGCCAGTCCCAGAACATCAGCGCGGCGATCACCAGCAACGGATTCAGCGTGAAGCGCCGGGCCAGCAGCATGGGGGTGATCGTCTCGCCCTCCGCGATGTGGATCAGCAGGTAGACGCCGGCCGGGGCCAGCGCGAAGAACGCGTTGGAGAAGCTGAACAGGCCGACGAAGAAGAAGATCACCACGCCGGTCAGCGGCCCGAGGATCGGCACGTAGTTCAGCAGGAACGCAGCCGTGCCCCAGAGCAACGGGTCCGGCAGCCCGAAGGCCCAGATCGAGATGCCGTTGGCGACGCCGACCAGCAGGTTCATCAGCGTGATGGTGGCCAGGTAACCCGAGATGTTGCGCTCGATATCCTTGGCGATCTGCAGCGCGTTCTTCTTCTCCTTGAAGCTCGGCAGGATCTCGATGAAGCGGCGCAGCAGCGCGTCGCCGTCGGCGAGCAGGAAGAACAGGACGATCAGCAGCGTCAGCGCCTCGCCGAGGAACGAGCGGGTGCCGGCCAGCACCGACATGCCGACGCTCGAGCCCTGGCTGACCGTGACCGTCTGGGCCTGTGGCGCGGGCTTGGCGGCGGGCTTGCCTGCACCACCGCCCGAAGCCTCATCGCCCGGGGCGGAGTTGGCGGGACCGCCCGCCTGGCCGCCTTGGGCCTCTTGGCCGCCCGCGCTGGCACCCGAATGGCCGGTGTCGCGCAACAGCGTCTGCATCTGCTGCATGCCGCCCTCGAACATGGCGATCGGCTGGCGCAGGAAGCCGAGCTTCTTCTGCAGCGTCGGCAGGCTCTGCGGGGCCTTGGCGATCCATCCCGTCGCGGGCACCGATATCGCGTAGCCGATAGCCCCGATCGCGGAGAACAGCACCAGGATCAGCAGCACCGCCGCCAGCATGCGCGGCAGATGCAGCCTGTCGCACAGGAACCGCGTGGCCGGGCTGAGCAGCAGGCTCAGCACCAGGGCCAGGACGAACGGCAGGATGATGTCGGCCGCAAAATACAGCGTGTAGAGCACCGCGAGCACGGTCAGGATAACCAGTGCCACGTCGCGGACGTGGAACTCCGCCGAGCGCATGACCGCCTGCGCCTGCTGCGTTTCGCGCTCCACATCGTCCATCGTGTGCTGCATGCCCTGTGCTCCGGAAGTGGCTAGGCCCGGCTGGTCCGGACGGATGATGATAACGAACGTTCGTGGAGCGGTCCGGATTGCTGCGTCGCATCGAAGATGCGCAACGCAACACGAACGTGACCTGACAGCACTAAACTGGG
>CAZZWO010000106.1:0-9889 GCA_964657885.1 uncultured Acetobacteraceae bacterium
GGAAACGCCGCGTGTTGACCCGAGCGGAACGCTCGAAGCACTCAACCCCCGGCAAGCAGGCGGGCCGAAGACTTCCTGAAAGGCTGTGCCTGGCCAGGAAAGGCTTCGGCCCCCGGCGATCAGACGGCGGTATCGGCGACCATCTCGCGCAACGCCTTGCCGGCGCGGAAACGCACGGACTTGCTCTGCGGCACGTCGATCTCGGCGCCGGTACGCGGGTCCCGGCCCTTGCCGGCCTTGCGCTCACTGACCGAAAACGCGCCGAAGCCGAGAACGCGCACTTCCATGCCGTCCTTCAGGGAATGGGTGAGCGCTTCGAACACCGCCTCGACTGCGGCCAGGGACTTGCCGCGTGGCAACCCGGTCTTCTCGGAGACCGCGGCGATCAGCTTCTGCCGATTGAAGACCTTGTCGGATTTCTCCTCGCCGGCGACGCTGTCGGCATCCGCTTCGTCGTGCGGCTCTTTGATGTCATCCATGTTCGCTGTCCTTCGGCAATGGGCGGCCAGGTCGCCGGCGAAAGTTCCGTCGCGGCGGCCCCGCTCGCCGGCGGACACTACGCAGGCGAAAAGGCGCGCGTCAACAAAAAGCCCGGAAATCCGCCATTTTCGCGGGTTCCGGGCTATCTGGAGCAGGCTGTCCAGCGCATCGGCGCGAGACTGCCGAGGCGCGTTCAGGTCAGTGCGGCAGCGACGCGCCAGCGGGTTCGGGGGCCGGTGCAGCAATCGGCTCAGGCGGTTCCTCCCACTCGATCGCCTCGGGGCGACGCACCAGAGCCTGGCCGATGACGTCGTCGACGTGACTGACCGGGATCAGGGTCAAAGCGCGCTTAACGTTGTCCGGAATGTCGGCCAGATCCTTTTCGTTGTCCTTGGGGAAGAACACAGTGGCAATGCCGGCCCGCAGCGCTGCCAGAAGCTTTTCCTTCAGGCCACCGATCGGCAGAACGCGCCCGCGCAGCGTGATCTCGCCGGTCATCGCGACGTCACGGCGCACCGGAATGCCTGTCAGAACGCTGACGATGCTGGTCGCCATCGCCACGCCGGCCGACGGGCCGTCCTTGGGCGTCGCACCCTCGGGCACGTGCACGTGGATGTCGCGCTTCTCGAACAACGTCGGCTTGATGCCGAAGCTGATCGAACGGCTCCTCACATAGGACAACGCGGCCGACACGCTCTCCTGCATCACGTCGCCCAGCTTGCCGGTGTGCTGGATCTTGCCGCGGCCGGGTACCATGACGCTTTCGATGGTGAGGATTTCACCGCCGACTTCGGTCCAGGCCAGGCCGGTGACCACCCCGACCATGTCCTCGCTCTCGGTCTCGCCGTAGCGGAACCGGCGGATGCCCGCATACTTTTCCAGGTTCTTGAGGTTGATCACGACCTTCTTGGACTTCTTGGTCACGATCTCCTTCACCGCCTTGCGGGCCAGGTTGGCCAGCTCGCGCTCCAGGTTCCGGACGCCGGCCTCGCGCGTGTAGGTGCGGATCAGGTCGCGAAGCGCGTCGTCGGTCAGCGACCATTCGTCAGGCTTCAGGCCGTGCGCTTCGCCCTGCTTGGCGATCAGGTGACGCCTGGCAATCTGCAGCTTCTCGTCTTCGGTGTAACCGGAGATGCGGATGATCTCCATGCGGTCCAGCAGGGGCTGGGGCATGCGCAACGAGTTCGCGGTCGTCACGAACATCACGTCCGACAGGTCGTAGTCGACCTCCAGGTAGTGGTCGGCAAACGTGGCGTTCTGCTCCGGATCCAGCACCTCGAGCAACGCGCTGGTCGGGTCACCGCGCCAGTCCTGCCCGAGCTTGTCGATCTCATCGAGCAGGAACAACGGGTTGCTGGTCTTGGCCTTCTTCATACCCTGGATCACCTTGCCGGGCATCGAGCCGATATAGGTCCGGCGATGCCCGCGGATCTCCGCCTCATCCCGCACGCCACCAAGCGACATGCGGACGAAACTGCGCCCTGTGGCATGGGCAATGGACTTGCCGAGCGAGGTCTTGCCTACGCCGGGCGGCCCGACCAAACAGAGGATCGGACCGCGCACCTTCGGGCTGCGGGCCTGGACGGCCAAGTACTCGAGGATGCGCTCCTTGACCTTTTCCAGACCGAAATGATCGGCATCGAGCACCTTTTCGGCCTCGATCACGTCGTTGCGGACCTTGCTGCGCTTCTTCCAGGGGATCGAAAGGATCCAGTCGAGGTAGTTGCGCACGACAGTCGCCTCGGCGCTCATCGGGCTCATGGTGCGCAGCTTCTTCAGCTCGCCCAAGGCCTTCTCGCGCGCCTCCTTGCTGAGGCGGGTCTTCTTGATCTTGTCCTCGAGCTCGGCCGTCTCGTCCTTGCCGTCCTCGCCCTCGCCCAGCTCCTTCTGGATCGCCTTGAGCTGTTCGTTGAGGTAATACTCGCGCTGGGTCTTCTCCATCTGGCGCTTCACGCGGTTGCGTATGCGCTTCTCGACCTGAAGAACGCCGATCTCGGACTCCATGTGCCCGAACACCCGCTCCAGCCGCTCACCGATGCGGCTGGTCTCAAGCAGCTCCTGTTTCTCGCTGATCTTGAGGTTCAGGTGGCTCGCGATGGTGTCGGCGAGCTTGCTCGGCTCCTCGATCTGGTTGAGCGAAACCAGAACTTCGGGCGCGATCTTCTTGTTCAGCTTGATATATTGCTCGAACTGGCCGACCACCGTACGGCCCAACGCCTCCAGCTCCTTGGCGTCGGCTTCCTGGTCCGGCATGTCCTCCACGAACGCCTCGAAGTAGCTCTCCGTCTCTTTGAAGGACGACAGCCTGGCGCGGCGGCCGCCCTCGACCAGCACCTTCACGGTGCCGTCAGGCAGCTTCAGCAATTGCAGGATCGTGGAGACGGTGCCGACACGGTAGATGTCGTCGGCCGAGGGGTCGTCCTGAGCGGCGTTCTTCTGGGCGACGAGCAGGATCTGCTTGTCTTCCTTCATCACCGCTTCAAGCGCGCGCACTGACTTCTCGCGGCCGACGAACAGCGGCACGATCATGTGCGGGAAAACGACGATATCGCGCAGCGGCAGGACGGCTAGGGTGTCGCCGGTCTGGGCAGCGGTTTTCTTTACGGACACTGGGGACCTCCTGAAAGGACAGTCGGGAGCGCGATTCGTCCGAAGCTTGGCACGATGGGCTCCAAATTAGAAAAAGGGCTACGCCCGGGCCGTTGGGCCGAAAGGCTGCCGACGCCGGCAGCCACCTGGCAGGCGCCGGATGACGTCACCTGCTCTGCGCTGCAGATATCGGTTGCTCAAACGTCTTTGCTAGCCCGCACCCTCCGCCCGCTCCTTCGAGCGTTCCTTGCTGTAGGTGTAGAGCGGGCTGGCGCGCCCCTCGGCCACTTCGCGATTGATCACCACCTCGTCCACGTTGTCGAGGCCAGGCAGGTCGAACATCGTGCCCAACAGGATCGACTCCATGATCGACCGCAACCCACGGGCGCCGGTGCGGCGAGCGATCGCCCGTGTCGACACCGACTTCAGCGCGTCGTCGGTAAAGCTGAGCTTGATGCCCTCCATCTCGAACAGCCGGCCATACTGCTTGACCAGCGCATTCTTCGGCTTGGTCAGGATCTCCATCAGCGCCGCCTCGTCGAGGTCCTCCAGTGTGGCGACGACCGGGAGACGGCCGATGAACTCCGGGATCAGTCCGAAACGCAGCAGGTCTTCAGGCTCGACGTCGCGCAGGATGGCGCCGGTACGGCGCTCATCGGGGTCCCTGACCTCTGCGCCATAGCCGATGCCCGAGCCCTTGCCGCGCGCGCCGATGATCTTTTCCAGCCCGGCGAAAGCACCGCCGCAGATGAACAGGATGTTGGTCGTATCGACCTGCAGGAACTCCTGCTGGGGATGCTTGCGCCCGCCCTGAGGCGGCACGGACGCGACCGTCCCCTCCATGATCTTGAGCAGCGCCTGTTGCACACCCTCGCCGCTGACATCCCGGGTAATGCTCGGGTTGTCGGATTTGCGGCTGATCTTGTCCACTTCGTCGATATAGACGATGCCGCGCTGCGCCCGCTCCACGTTGTAGTCGGCGGCCTGCAGCAGCTTGAGGATGATGTTCTCCACATCCTCGCCCACGTAGCCCGCTTCGGTCAGGGTGGTGGCGTCGGCCATGGTGAACGGCACGTCGAGGATGCGGGCCAGCGTCTGCGCCAGCAGGGTCTTGCCCGAACCGGTCGGCCCGACAAGCAGGATGTTGGACTTCGCGATCTCGATGTCGTTGTTTTTCTGCGCGTGGGCCAACCGCTTGTAATGGTTATGGACCGCGACAGAGAGCACCTTCTTTGCGTGGCTTTGACCGATGACGTAGTCGTCCAGCACGCGGCAGATTTCCTTGGGCGTGGGAACCCCGTCCCGCGCCTTGACGAGGTGCGTCTTGTGTTCTTCACGGATGATGTCCATGCACAGCTCGACACACTCGTCGCAGATGAACACGGTGGGTCCCGCGATCAGCTTGCGCACTTCGTGCTGGGACTTGCCGCAGAACGAGCAATACAGGGTGTTCTTGGTGTCGCCCGACTTGCTCATGATACCTTGCTCATAGGGTCTCCTGCCCCAGGCAGACCCGGGGCCACTATCTCAGGATACTACCGCCAGCCTTTCGAAATCGACAAGGCGACGACGGGCGGCAACGATTACGGGCACGCGCGGCTTGAATGACGCAGTCCAGAGGCAAGCCTTACGTGTCGCGCCCGGCCGCGGATGCAAGTCACCCGACAGCCCGGCCCCAACCGACGCGGCAAATCGCCCTCGCACGCTCCACGAGGCGCGCCCGAGCGCCAGACAAGGCGCTCCGATAGCAAGGCCGGCCCGCTCACCCGGCCGGCCTTGTCCATGTCAAACCTTGATCGCGTCGTCCACCGGAGCCTGCGGGCGGTTCTCCACCACCTGATCCACGATGCCGAATACCCGGGCTTCCTCGGCCGACATGTAGCCGTCGCGCTCCAGCTTGGCCTCGATCGCCTCGAGCGACTGACCGGTGTGGCGAACGTAGATCTCGTTCAGCCGGTGCCGGAGGGTGAGTATCTCGCGCGCCTGGATCTCGATATCGGCAGCCTGGCCCTGCGCCCCGCCACTCGGCTGGTGCACCATCACCCGGCTGTTCGGCAACGCGTAACGCTTGTCCTTGGCGCCGGAACACAGCAGCAGAGAGCCCATCGAGGCTGCCTGGCCGATGCACACGGTGCTGACCGGGCAGCGGATGAACTGCATGGTGTCATAGATCGCCAAACCGGCCGAGACCACGCCGCCCGGACTGTTGATGTAGAAGAAGATGTCCTTGGCCGGGTTCTCGCTTTCCAGGAACAGCAGCTGAGCACACACGAGCGCACTCATCTGGTCATAGACAGGGCCGGTCAGAAAGATGATCCGCTCCTTCAACAGGCGCGAATAGATGTCATAGGCCCGCTCACCACGCGCCGTCTGCTCGACCACCATGGGTACGAGCGCCTGGCTGTAGATCTCGACGGGATCTCGGTTCCGAAAGGATTCGGCCCTCATACGCACTCCTAACCTCGGGGAACGGCGACTCGCAGGACGCGAGCCGGTCTGGCGCTATGACATAGGCTTCGCAGCGGCGGGTTCCAGTGCGGCAGGTCTCTCCCCCCACCGGAGCGTCGGCTCCGCCGGCCGATCAGACCGCTGCTTCGCCCTCGTGCGAGGACACCGGCGCCTCGGCTTCGTGCCCGTCTTCCGCCAACGGCGCATCGGCTTCGGCTGGCTCGGCCGCAGGCTCGAAGGTCACCTTGGGCGCCACCGCCTCGTCGGATGGCGGCAGGTTGAGCTCCTCCGGCGAGACCAGCCGGTCTTCGACCTTGGCCATCTCCAGGATGTAGTCCACCACCTTGTCCTCGAACAGCGGACCGCGCAGCTGCTCGATCGCCTGTGGCGTCTTGCGGAAGAACTCGACGACTTGCATCTCCTGCCCGGGATACCGCGCAGCCTCGGTCCGCAACGCCTGCGTCAGTTCCGCCTGGCTCACCTGGATACCTGCCGCCCGGCCGATCTCGGACAGCAGCAACCCCAGGCGGACCCGGCGGTCGGCGATGGCGCGATATTCCGCCTTCAAGGTTTCCGGATCCTTACCGCGGTCCTCGTCATCGACCTGGCCGGATGCGAGATCCTGCTCGACACGCTGCCAGATCGCGCCGAACTCGGCCTCGACGAGGTTTTGCGGCGCCGGGAAATCGGCCTTTTCGGCCAGCACGTCCAGCAGCTCGCGCTTGATGCGCATGCGGGACATCTGGTCCAGCTCGCGCTGCATCTGCGCCACGACCGTCTCACGCAGCTTGTCGAGCGATTCGAAACCGAGCTTGGCTGCCAGCGCATCGTCCACCGGCTGCTCCGCCGGCTTGCCGAGCGCCTTGGCGGTCACGTGGAACACCGCCGCACGGCCCGCCAGCGCCTCGGCATGGTATTCGGCCGGGAAAGTTACCTCGACGTCGCGCTCCTCGCCGGGCTTCATGCCCTCCATGCCTTCAGAGAAGCCGGGGATGAACCCTTCCCCGCCGATCTCCACCTTGGCATCCTGGCCCGCGCCGCCCTCGAAGGGCACGCCATCCACCGAGCCCGCGAAATCGACCGTCAGGATCTCGCCACGCTCGGCGCCGCGGTCCTCGTCGATCGCGACCACCTCGCGCTGCTGCGACGCCAGGCGCTCGAGCGTCTTGTCGATCACCTCCGGCGCGACTTCGGACCGCAGCCTGGTCAGGCTCAGCGATGCAAGGTCCGGTGCCGTGATCTCGGGCAGCAACTCCATCTCGACGCTGAACGCGAGGTCTGACGCCGCCTTGCCGTCGATATGCGGCTCCCCGGCCAGAGCGATCTTCGGCTGTCCCGCCGGGCGCAACCCGCGCTCCTCGACAACCTGGTCGGCTGCGGTGTTCAGGGCGTCCTGCATGACCTCGGCCATCACCGACGCGCCGTAACGCTGGCGGACCAGGTTCACCGGCACCTTGCCGGGGCGGAACCCAGGCAGCTTGATGGTGCGGCCGATCTCGGCAAGCTTGGTGCGCACCTTGCCCTCGATCTCGGCGGCCGGAACGACCACGGAAAACGCGCGCCTCAACCCGTCGGAGAGCGTCTCGGTAACCTGCATCGCGGAAGACATCCTAAGTAAGCGCCAGAGTGCGAGGAAAAGGCCGGCTGGTGCGGGCGGAGGGACTTGAACCCCCACGGCTTACGCCACCAGAACCTAAATCTGGCGTGTCTACCAATTTCACCACGCCCGCCGGCCGCGAAGCGGCGGACGTAGCGCACGGGGCCAGGGCGGGCAAGGGTCGGGGCTCGCGGCGCGCCGTGCCGGCGCCGTGGGAACAGGTTGCTGGAGCGGTCAGACGAAGCGGGCGAGGCGCACTGCCGTGTGGCCGCGGCTGGGGCGCAGGCTGGGCATCACCAGCAGGCAGTCGTCATGCGGGGTGCGTATCTCCACCGTGCCGTCCATCGCGATCAGCGTGTTCCGGCGCGGCACCACGTCGCCGCCGCGGAAGTCCTTGACAAAACTGAAGCCGCCCGAGCACGCGGTGACCGCAACGGTCACCTCGGCGAGCCGTGGCCGGAGGTGGCCGTGCGCGGGCTGAGGGTCCGTCAGGCCAGTGGCGGCCAGCAGCCCTGCGACCGCATCCTGCATGGCGGACACAGTGTCGCGCTTCCAGTGCTGGCCGGCTTCCACCAGCACGGCTCGCCGCTCGCCCCCGGGCTGCACGAACGGCGCGTAGTCGATCAGCCTGCGGCCGCTGACATGGCCGTGGTCGGCAACGATCAGGCCGGGCGTGCCGACCGACGCAGCCAGCCCGCGGCCACGTTCGGTAGGGCCGCTCAGGATCAGCGGCTCGGAGGGCCAAAGCATGGAATGCAGGTCGAGCAATATGTCCGCCCGCTCCACCAGCGGGCGCATGGCGCGTGCACGGGTGAGCTCGCTGGACTGGCGAGGGCTGTCCAGCACGGACACATCCCACAGCCGGTTCATGTCCTCGTCCACATAGCGCGATGCGGTCGGCTGGGCGGTGTCGAACCGGGCATACGCCTCCAGATTGGCGAAACCGAGCGTCAGCGTGCCTCGAAGCGGCTTTGGGCCGGTCTGCAACAGCCGGTCCAGCGCCACCGCGCCGGCGATTTCGTTGCCGTGCACCAGGGCGGTGATCAGCACGTGCGGCCCGGGGCCAGGGCCCGCGAAACTCCAGAAGCCGGGCACGCCGGTGTTGCCGGCGGCCCATTGCGAGATGTCGGGCGGCGGGAACTCGATGTCGAACGCCGGCAGCGTCTGGTCGGGCGCGAAGGAGGCGGTCCCAGGTGTCATGCCGCTCCCTTGTTGCCGCCGGGATCACCCGGTCGGAGCAATCGTCACCAGCATGGCAATCTATACAGGACGGGCAGGAGGGCAATCGGCCGGAACATCCGCCCGCGCGGAAAAGGTCAGCCGGGTGTCAAGCCGCGCGCCCCGTCACCGGCCGGCGCCGGCGGCGCCTGTCGCGCAGGATTTCGGCTGCGGCGTTGTGGCCGGGCGCGCCGCTGACGCCGCCGCCGGGATGGGTGCCGGAACCGCACATGTACAGGCCGGGGATCGGGCCGCGGTAATCCGCATGGCCCAGCATCGGGCGTGCGCTGAACAGCTGGTCGAGGCTGAGCGCGCCGTGGAAGATGTCGCCACCGAGCAGGCCGAACACCCGCTCCAGGTCGAGCGGCGTCAATACCTGGCGCGCGATGATGGCGTCGCGGAAGTTGGGTGCGAAACGGGTGACCGCATCGACCGCAGCATCGGCCGCCGCCTCGCGATGCTGGTCCCAGGTATCGCCCTTCGGCAGGCCGGTGGCGGCGAGGTCGGGCGCGAAATGCTGGCAGAACAGGCTGGCCACATGCTGGCCGGGCGGCGCCAGGCTGTCGTCCAGGGTGCTCGGGATCAGCATCTCGACGATCGGGCGGCGCGCCCAGCCGAGCGTACGCGCGTCGTGGTAGGCCTGGTCCATGTAGGCCATGCCGGGCGCCACCACGATCCCCGATGCGTGGTGCGGCTGCTGGCCGGTGCCGGGCATGGCGGTGAAGTCCGGCAGCTCGCGCAACGCCACGTTCATCCGCAGCGTGCCGGACCCGCAGCGCCAGCCCTGCATCCGCCGCAGGAACTCCGGCGGCAGGTGGTCCGGCGAAATCAGCCGCGTGTAGAGCAGCTTCGGGGTGAGGTTGGACGCAGCGACCGGGGCGCGGAACGACCGTCCGTCCTGCAGCCGGACGCCGGCGATGCGGCCCGACCCGACGAGCACTTCCTCGACCGGCGCGTCCAGCTCGATGGTGACGCCGCGTTCGCGCGCACAGGCCGCCATCGACTGGGTGATCGCGCCCATCCCGCCGATCGCGTGGCCCCACGCGCCGCGCTTGCCGTTCACCTCGCCGAACGCATGGTGCAGCAGCACGTAGCCGGAACCGGGCATGTCGGTCGGCCCGTAGAAGCCGACCTGCCCATCGAAGGCGAAGATCGACCGGGCCTCATCGCTTTCGAACCAGCCGCCGAGGATGTCGGCGACGCTCTTGGTGAAGAAGTCCAGCAACGCCCGCTGCGTGTGCAGTCCAAGCCCGCGCAGCCGCCAACCGAGCTTGCCGGCGCGCAATGCCGCCAGCAGCCCGCCTTCCACGTCTGGCGGCGTCTGCAACACGAGCTGGCGCAGCACGTCGGCCACGCTATCGACCGTCGCGAGGTATTCGGAAGCCCGCTCCGCGTCGCGCCGGGAGTACGGCTCCAGCTCGCGCCGCAGCGCCTCGCCGTCGAACCTGACCTGCAGGCAGCGCCCGTCCTCACGCGGGAAAAAATTGGCCATCGGCCGCTCTACGATCCGCAGCCCGTGCCGGTGCAGGTCGAGGTCGGCGATGATCTTCGGGTTCA
>CAZZWO010000107.1:0-9818 GCA_964657885.1 uncultured Acetobacteraceae bacterium
CCGCCAGCGCGAGCGTGTAGTCGTTCATCGCGAAATGCTCGACTTCGCCCATCAACGCCGGGAGGCTCTGCGGCTTGCCGTCCAGCTTGTGATGGTAGAACGCAGTCGCGGCGTAGGTCGGCAACGCCAGCGGATAGGCGATGTCAATGCCGGGGTTCGTCTCGGGGCCGTCCACGCTGGTGTCGAAGCTGAATATCTGGCTGAGCAAGATGACGCCGTTGAGATCGAGGCTGTATTCGGATTGCAGCATGTTCGACACCACGGCGGACCGGGTGGTGCCGTAGCTTTCGCCGAACAGGTATTTCGGCGAATTCCAGCGGTTGTATTTCGAGAGGAAGCTGGTGATGAACTCGCAGAAGGCATGCGCGTCCGCATCGATGCCGTAGAACGATTTCTCCTTGTCCTTGCCGGCAATCCTGCTGAACCCGGTGCCTGGCGCATCGACGAAGACCAGGTCCGACGCGTCGAGCAGGCTCTGCTCGTTGCTGACCAGCTGGTAGGGCGCCGCCGGTGTGTGCGTGTCGTCCATCGTCACGACGCGGCGCGGCCCGAATGCGCCCATGTGCAGCCACACGCTGGAAGATCCGGGACCGCCGTTGAACAGGAACGTCACCGGACGGTTCTCGGCCGGCGCCCCTTTGGCCATGTACGCGACGTAGAACATCGACGCCTCGGCGGTGGGGCCGTGGTCGTCATCCGAATCGTCCTTCGCGCCGTCTTCCTTTTCGGGTTTCGGCACATCGTCCCAGCCTTTCGGATGCACGACGAGGGTACCGGCGACCGCCTGGTAGGCGATCGCCCGGCCACCGATGGTGACGCTGCCGTCGGAAACCTTGGATTCCGGCTTGAAGTGGGCGCCCTTCGGCAGATCGGGCTTGTCCGTGGCGGCCGTCTTGTCGGGCTTCGGTGCGTCGGCAGCGTGCAACGGCGCCATCCACGACAATGCGCCGGCGCTCAGCAGCGCCGCACGCAGGAGGATCTTTATTGTCATTCTCAACTCCCGGCGGAAAATCGTCTGTGTACGGCGAAGGCTACGAGCCAAACACCTCGGCGAACAGGGTATGCATTTCGGCCCAGGATCGGGTATCCGCCTGCGCGTCATAGGCGGCGAAATCGGGCCGGCCCAGCTTGTCGGCATCCTTGTTGGTGAAGCTGTGTTTTACGTTGCCGTACAGCGACATCTGCCAGTTCACATTGCCGGCCCGCATCTCCGCTTCGAATGCCTTGCGCTGTTCGGCGTCGATGCCCGGGTCGTCGGCGCCGATGCAAACCAGGACCTTGCCCGAGATGTTCTTGGCGTCCTCAGGTGTTTTTGTCGCCAGCCCGCTGTGGAACCCGACGATCGCGCCCACGCGCGCACCATGCCGCCCCAGTTCCAGGGCCATGGTGCCGCCGAAGCAGAAGCCGATTGCGCCGATGCGCTCAGGATCGACATCCGGGTGCTTCAGCAACGCCGCAAGTGCCGCCGCCGCGCGCGAGCGGATGCGCGCGGGATCCTCGCGCATCGGCTTCAGCAATCCCAACGCCTCGTCCAGGTCGCCGGTGACATATTGGTTGCCATGCAGATCTCCCGCCAGGGCAACGTAGCCCTCGCTCGCCAGGCGCTCGGCCCGTTCTTTCGCATGCGTGCTCAGGCCGAACGCTTCCGGGAACACCAGCACGCCTGGCCGCCGGCCGGCATGGGCCGGGTCCGCAGCCAGGTGTCCCTTCATGGTCAGACCGTCGGCCTGGTACTCGATAGTCTCCGTATGCATCGCTATCCCGTCCGTTGTCCGCACACTCCCTAGCACGCAGCGCAGTGGTCCTGCACCAGCCCCCGCACACGGAAAAGTGGGCACAAAAGCGTCATCGAAGCATCACGGAAGCGGCACATCCGGATATCCGCACCGGCGCTATTCAGCGACCCGGAGCCCCCCGCCGCCGGCGTGCACGGGCTCGCACCGGCGCGTCCGCGCCGGCATGAGGGAGCGGTATCATGAGCATGAAGCAACGCTGGAAGACTTCCAGCGCCACGATTGCGATGTTCGCAATGGTCCAGAACAGCGTGGCGCTGGCCGCTCCGCTGCCGTCGATCACGGCTGCCACATCGACCGGTACGGTTGGCGCGGCGAATGCGACCAAGATCGGCCAGATGACGGCGTTGACCGATGCTGCGAAGATCCGGCTGCTGCGCCGCAAGATCAAGTACGTGTTCGTCCTGTTCCAGGAGAACCGGTCGTTCGATCATTACTTCGGCACCTACCCCGGCGCGAACGGCCTGTTCAGCAGCTTTCCGGGCGCCGACCTGTCCGACCCGATGCAGCAGCCGGCCAACGCCACCGTGAGCTTCAGCCAGACCATCCAGAACACCGATGGCAGCTTCGGCACGCAGACGCCGTTCCTGATGCCGCGCACCATCCAGAACGTGAACAGCCAGACGGTGCCGATCTATCCCGAGGACTCGCTGTCGGTCGATCACTCGCATACCGGCATGGAATACTCGGCACATTTCGACGCCGCCACGCGGTCGCATTCCAAGAACGACGGTTACGTTCTCGACGAGGAAGGCTACCGCTACTCCGGCGATGCATCGACGGTTTCGACGATCGTCCAGAAATCGGGTGCACCGGTCACCGCGCCGGTTTCGCTGGCTACCAAGCAGGCGGGCGAGCTGATGGTGGCGCATGTGGATTGCGACACCGTCCCGTTCCTGTGGCAATATGCGGATCGCTTTGCCCTGCTCGACAATTTCCACCAGACGACGTTCGGCCCGTCCACGCCGAACGCGATTGCGATGATCGCGGGCCAGACCGGTGAGACGCAATGGGCGAAGCACCCTGCGACGACCGGCAACAACATCCCGGGCGGCCAGTCCGTACCGAACGTGACCGACACGGCACCTTTCGCCGGCAGCGCCGCCGATACCAGCCCCGGCCCGAAGCCGCCCTACGGTCCGGACGAGGCGACTTTCGCGTCCAGCTGCAGTGCCGGCCAGGCTTGTGCAACACCGCTGCCGCCAGCCACCGGACCGCTGACGACGGTGACGCTGAAGGGTGAACAGACGGGCTACTACCCCGGCCAGATCCCGCTGACTTTCGCATCGCTGCCGCTGTCGTTCATGGGCAACCAGGTGAACGGCATCGTCTCGCAGGATGAAAACCCGACCGCCGACCTGCTCGACATCCAGCACGACATATCGGCGATCTCCAGCTACAAGACTTCCACGAACTGGGGCTGGTATCAGCAGGGTTACGGCGCGGAACCGTTCGACGGCAAGGTGACCGTCGACCTGTTCCCGTCGGACACGCCGCATAGCAGCTACATCGTGCACCATAACGGGCCGCAGTATTTCGGCTATCTGGGCGACAACCCGGCGGAACAGGCGAAGCTGCACAGCTTGCAGCAGTTCTACACCGATGTCGCGAACAGCGCGCTGCCGGAAAGCGGCGGCGTATTCTACGTGCGCGGCGGATACTTCAACAACGACAACATGGTCTCGCTCGACAGCAACCCGAACGTCCGCGCCACCTATGCCGGCAACGATGACCATCCCAGCTATTCCGACGCCCAGATTTCCGAAGCATCGGTCGCCGACTCGGTCAACGCGATCGCCGCCAGCAAGTACTGGAACCAGAGCGCCATCATCGTCACCTACGACGAAACCGACGGCATGTACGACCATGTGCCGGAGATGGTGCGGAGCTGGGGACCCGACCATTACCCGCTGGCAGGTGGCCCGCGCATTCCGGCGATCGTCATCTCGCCTTATGCGGCATCGCACATTGTCAGCCACGTCTATAGCGAGCACGGGTCGGTCATCAAGTTGATCGACAATCTGTTCTCGCTGAAGCCCCTGGCGGAACTGCCCGACGAGGTGGAGGGCCGCAACCTCGGCAGCCTGAACCAGACCAACGATCCCTCGCTGTTCGCACCGGACGGCAAGCGGCAGTACCATCTCGGGCCGTCGGACGGCAAGAACTCGCCGCTCGGCAGCCTGCTCGAGGCGTTCGACAACGACCGCCTGCTTGGCGGCGTGCCGAAGCTTCCGCCCAGCTATGCGACCATCGCCAGCCCCACATCGCTGCCGCAGTACAACGGGGCCGGTTGCAAGGCGCTGGGCATCACGCCGACCGACTATACAAGCGGCTACACGGTTGGCACGGAGATCGATCCGCCGCCCGCCGACTTCAACCCGCGGCCGAGCGTCACGCCGGGCATCCCGAGCAGCGCAAGCTGGACGCCTTGAGCGTATAACATCCGCCCGAGGGCCGGCATGCGCGCCGGCCCTCGGCGCCACTCGACCGCATAAAGAGGATTGTTTCCGTTGAAGGCTGCATTTGCCTGCCTGCTCACGATGATCGCCATCTGTTCCGCCGCACACGCATCGCCTACGCTGGACGCCGTCCGCGCCCGCGGAAAGCTGGCCTGCGGCGTGGTGACGGAGGGGCAGGACTGGAACAAGGAAGACCTGCACGGTAACCTTTCCGCGCTGGGCACCGAGATCTGCCGCGCCGTGGCCATCGCAACACTCGGGCGGCAATACCAGCTGGACGTGGTGGGCTTCCCTGCCGAGGAAGAGGCGCTGGCGGGGCTGAACCATGCGAAGGTCGATGTGGTGGTCGGGTTGACGCCCAGCGCCACCCGGACGTTGCAATATGGCGTGGTGTTCGGGCCGCCGGTTTTCTGGGACACGCAAACGTTCATGGTGCACCACGCACTCGGCGTCACCAGTGCCACCGGTCTTGCCGGGAAAACAGTCTGCTACATCGATGGCACGAATAACGGCGGCGTGTTGCTGGCCACCATGCAAGGCCGCGGCATACGCATACTTCCGTTCCCTTTCCAGGAAGAAGGTGAGATGGATGCCGGGCTGGTGGGCGGGCATTGCCGCGCCATCAGTGCCTATGCGTCGAAAATGGCCGAGATGCGGACGCAGTTTCACGCGCTGGTGCACGATTTCGTGCTGCTGCCCGACACGCTCGCCGTCAGCCCTGCGAACATCGCGACCCGCCAGGGTGACGCAGGCTGGACGGCGATTGCCGATACGACGGTGCAGGTGCTGGTGCAGGCGGAGATGCTGGGGATCACGCGTGCAAACCTGGCCGTGCGTCGTGCCGGCGAAGATCCGGTGACGCGTCATCTGCTCGGCACGGATTGGTCCGCCGGCCTGTCGCTCGGCCTGGCGCGGGATTTCTCAGCGCAGATCGTGGCCGCCCTCGGCAATTACGGGGAGGTGTTCGACCGCACCGTCGGTGAAGGTTCTCCGCTGGGCCTCAAACGTGGGTTGAACGCCACCTGTCTGCAGGGCGGCGCCATGTGCGCTTCGCCGGTGCGGTAGCCATCGCATCCGGCCGTACTTACGGCGGATTGTCCCGGCTGCGCTGTTGCCGTTAAGGTAAAGCCGCAACGGGAGACCAGGGTGATACGCGGGTCGATCGAAATGGCCGAGGAGCACGTCGTCGCAGGCTGGATCCACGCGACGGTCGGCAACCTGCGCGGTCAATTGCTGCTGGCGTTCTCAGGGCGGCGCTGCGTCGGGTCGGGCCTCGTCGAGATCTTCCGCAGTGACCTGCTTGCGGCGGGCTTGGGCGATGGCTTCTGCGGTTTCCACTTCCCCATCGAGTTGGAAGCCGGGGAGCACCCCGCCTCGATTGTGGTCAGGCCCGCCGATTGCGATGCCGCGCTGATCCAGGATCGCAGCCACGTCGGGCCTGGATAGGCCTGGTCTGGGTAAGCCAGGCCCGAACCTGCCTGGCTGCAGACACGCCATGAACCGGGTCTATGGTCCCGATACAATTTGTAAACTGCATCGCTGCGGAATGACGTGCATCCAGCCGCTTGCGCGTGCACAGGCACGTCATTTGACGCTGCCGGAGGATGGCAGATAGGTGGCACAAAGCTTGCGTCTTTTTTGACGTGCCGGCGTTCACAACCCGCTACCTGGGGGTGCTGGCCGAGGCTTGCACATGTCGAACCCGAAGGAAGTGGGTGTGGCGAGTCGAGGCAAGTTGGCCAGGGCCGCCATGCAAAGCCCCACTTCGCTGAACAGCGCGCATTGGCGCGGAAGGCCGTAGAACGATGAGGATGGGCATAGTCAGAAGGCTTCCGCGGCCGGTCCGGCGGCTGGCTACCATAGGTGTCGACCGGCTCCGGCGGGTTCTCGACCGCGGCGCACTCGGCGAGAACACCGATCCGGAAAGCCTGCGTCTGCTTGCCAAGATGCGGCGCCGGGACGGGCGGCGATATGTGGGGCAGCGCGTCGCGGTCGCCGGCCTGTTCGGCGCACGGTGCGGCCTGCAGCGCGGCGCCGACCTGATGGTGCGTGATCTGCGCGCGCAGGATGTCGACGTGATGGCGTTCGACCTGACGCCGCTGCTCAACATACCCTCCAACATCGAAACCGATGCCACGCACGACGTTGCGCGACTGCTGGCATGGCAGCCCACCGACATCGTTTTCCACGTCAACCCCCCGCTCTTCGCGCGTGCCTTGTCACTGTTGCCGGCAGGCCTCGTCGCGCAGGCGGCCATCATCGGGTTCTGGGTGTGGGAATTGTCGGTGGTGCCGCCGTACTGGTCCGACTGCGCCGACCATGCCGATGAGATATGGACGCCGTCGCCATTCGTTGCGGATGCGATTGCCGCCGGTTTGCCGGACTATGCCGGCCCGGTCGAAATCGTTCCGCACGCCGTGCAGCACGATCCCATGCAGGCGATGCCGGCGTCCGAGCGGGCCGTCTTGCGCCGTTCGGTCGGTTTCGCGCCCGATTGCTTTGTCGCCGGCACGTCGTTCTCGTTCGATTCCAATTACGCGCGGAAGAACCCCTGCGGCGCCATCGATGCTTTCCGTCTGGCATTCCGCCTCGGTGAAAACGTGCGCCTGGTCATCCGGTGCAACGATGCGCCACAGCATGCGCGGCTGTTCGAACATCTCGTGAGCTACGCCGGCGATGACGACCGCATCATCATCTGGGACACCTCGCAGGCCGCCCGGCCGATCCGGCCGTTCTACGCGCAGATCGACGTGTACCTGTCGCTGCATCGGAGCGAAGGCTACGGCCTGAACCTCATGGAAGCCGCGCAGGCCGGCTTGCCCGTCATTGCAACGGGTTGGGGTCTGGCGCCGGATATCGCCGCTCGTCCCGAGTTGCAGACGGTGAACTCGCGGCCTGTCGTGCCGCTCGACACGCAAAAGGTGTACGAGCGCTACCCTGGCGCCGTCTGGGCCGAGCCGGATGTGTGGGATGCGGCCGTGAAGTTGCGGGACGCGCAGCTGGCATGGCGGAACGCCCTGACCGCTGCGGCACGCAGCCCGATGAAAATGATGAGCACCGCAAGACATCCAGCGCGCTCGCAGAATGTGCCGGTTTCCCGGATAAGCTGAGATCCAGGCTCGCCGTGGTTCAGGCTACACTTTCGTAAACCAGCATCACGTGGCCGTCGCGCAGGAACGCGTCGCATTCCCGCATGCCGATCGAGCCCAGCACCATGCGCGACCCGAAATTGTCGGACCGCGCCACCGCCACCACGCGTGGCAGGCGCGCATGGTCGTGCGCAAACCTCAGGGCGGCGGACGCTGCCTCGCGCGCAAGGCCGCGGCCCCGCGCCTCGGGCCAGACCGCGAAACGCAGCGCCCGCCCGCGTCCGTCGGGCCGCTCGTGTATTCCGGTGATACCCTGGAAGCTGCGGCGCTCGCGTATGGCGAACATGCCGATCCCGTCGGCAGCCCAGGTGATCCGGTCTTCCGAAAGCTCGTCGATCACCTGCCAGCGGGAACGCACGCCGCCGAGCATCTGACCATACACCAGGGGGTCGGCCTTCAACGCCATCAGATCGGGAAGATCGATGGCGCTGACTGGCGTAAGTTCAAGGCGGGCGGTGCGGATCAATCAGCGGTTCAACTCGTGCAACGCCGTGCCACCGCCACTTCGCCTATCGTGCAAGCGGCCGGTACTTGATCCGATGCGGCTCGGTTGCATCGGCGCCCAGGCGGCGGCGCTTGTCTTCCTCGTACGCCTGGAAGTTGCCCTCGAACCACTCGACGTGACTGTCCCCCTCGAACGCCAGGATGTGCGTCGCAAGGCGGTCCAGGAACCATCGGTCATGGCTGATGATGACGCAGCAGCCGGCGAACTCCGCAAGCGCCTCCTCCAGCGCACGCAGCGTGTCCACGTCGAGGTCGTTGGTCGGCTCGTCGAGCAGGATGACGTTGCTTTCCTGCTTCAGCATCTTTGCCAGATGCACGCGGTTACGTTCACCGCCCGACAATATGCCGACGCGTTTCTGCTGGTCCGAACCCTTGAAGTTGAACGCCCCCACATAGGCGCGTGACGGCACTGCCCGTTTGCCGATGTAGATCACGTCGGTGCCGCCGGAGATTTCCTCCCACACCGTCTTGCTGCCATCGAGGCTGTCGCGGCTTTGGTCCACGTAGCCGAGCTTCACCGTCTCGCCGACTTTCAGCTCGCCGGAATCGGGTGTTTCCTGGCCGGTGATCATCCGGAACAACGTCGTCTTGCCGGCGCCGTTCGGCCCGATGACACCGACGATCCCGCCCGGCGGCAGCTTGAAGTTCAGGTCGTCGATCAACAGCCGGTTGCCGTACGCCTTGCGCAGTTCCTCGGCGACAATCACCGTCCCGCCCAGACGAGGCCCCGGCGTGATGACGATGTCGGCGGTGCCGCCGGCCAGCTCGGCGCTTTTCGCCTGCATCTCCTCGTAGCGCTGGATACGCGCGCGGCTTTTTGTCTGCCGCGCTTTCGGGCTGGCGCGTATCCATTCCAGCTCACCGGCGAGCGCCCGCTGCCGCGCACTCTCCTCCTTTTCCTCCTGCGCCAGACGCTTGCGCTTCTGTTCCAGCCAGGATGAATAATTGCCCTCGAACGGATAACCGCGGCCGCGCTCGATTTCCAGGATCCAGTTGGTCACGTTGTCCAGGAAGTAGCGGTCATGGGTGACAACCATGACTGTGCCTTCGTAATCCCGCAGCGTGCGTTCCAGCCACGACACGCTTTCGGCGTCCAGATGGTTGGTAGGTTCGTCCAGCAGCAACAGGTCGGGCTTTTCCAGAAGCAGCCGGCACAGCGCCACGCGCCGGCGCTCGCCGCCCGACAGCTTGCCGACATCGGCGTCCGGCGGCGGGCAGCGCAACGCGTCCAGCGCGATCTCGATCCGGCGATCGAGGTCCCAGCCGTCTTCCGCGTCGATCTTCTCCTGCAGCGTGGCCTGCTCGGCCAGCAGACGCTCCATCTCGTCGTCTTCCATAGGCAGCGCGAAACGGTCGGAAATCTCGTTGAAGCGGGCGAGCGCATCCTTCAGCGGCCCGAAAGCCTCGGCCACGTTCTCGGACACCGTTTTGCTGGGATCGAGGTACGGCTCCTGGCTCAGATAGCCCACCCGCGCGCCCTCGGCCGCGAAAGCTTCGCCGCCGTACTCCGTCTCGATGCCCGCGATGATCTTCAGCAGGGTCGATTTGCCGGCCCCGTTCACGCCCAGCACGCCGATCTTCACGCCCGGCAGGAACGACAGCGTGATGCCCTTGAACACCTCGCGGCCGCCCGGATAGGACTTTGTCAGATCCTTCATCACATAGACATATTGATAGCTGGCCATAGGCGGGCTCCAGATCTTCGGCGGTCGGCGGCGGTGCGACTGTCTAAAGGGGCGAGGCAGGCGCGGCAAGGAACCCGGCCATCGGGCAGCCCCCGGGCAGGCGGACCCGGTGAGTTGCATCCCGGGCGTTCTTGGTGTTTCTCGGCGCCTCCGGGCCGCGAGGCCGGCCAGAAGCGCCTGTAGCTCAACTGGTTAGAGCGGGCCGCTCATAACGGCTTGGTTGCGGGT
>CAZZWO010000108.1:0-9766 GCA_964657885.1 uncultured Acetobacteraceae bacterium
CGTTCGGCATCGCCGGCATGGCCATGCCGTTCGGCATTGCGGGCATGTTCGGCATTGCCATTCCACCGGGAGCCATGCCGTTCTGCTTTAACAATGCTGCAGACTGCACCGCAGAGCTGCCCATCTGCTTGCACAACGCGGAGACGGTGCTGCCGTGTTGGCTGGCTACGCTGTCCAACGTCATCTTGGCGCCACTGGGCGAGGACAGCGTGCCCTGTTTGCCAAGCGCCTCGTCGGCGTCGTTCGACACCGTCGAAGCCGGAAGCCGGGCGACGGCGCTGCGTTGGGCTTCGACAGCATCCGGGCCGACATCGCCCCGCCCCTGGCAATATTCCATAATGCCAAGCTGGTTGGCCGCCGCGGCGTGCGCCATGGCGTATGGATCGGCCTGGGCCAGCACGGGCCCTGCCATGGACATGACCGCAACGGCCGAAAGAGCAGCAAAGCGAAACGACATGGAACCTCCAAATTCGGTCTCGGCGTAACGACGGCGAGTCTGCCCGGTTTCAGTCCGCCGCAACCGGCCGTCGCGGCCGATGCTGGTCCGAGGGTGCGGAGCCGGTCAGCTGCGAATGCAGAACCTCATCGTCGGGATCGGCGTTGGGGGAGCGCTGAACATCAGGGCGCGGGGTTCGACTGCCAGCAGACGAACTCCCCGGCATCCGTGCAGACCATCGCTTGCAGCACAGCCTCGTTGTCGAACATCGGCAGCGACTGGAGACGGTCGAGCAGGCCTTGGGACCCCGACGCCTCCTGTGGGATGATCAATCGGGCACCATCCGCGCCGGCAAGCACCCAGAACACGTCGGGGAGAAAGGGCCCATCGGCCGTAGTCATCACCCTGACCGACGCGAGCTTCGCCAGCTCGATGCTTCGTCCTCGATAAGTTACCCGGTCTGCATCCGCCCTCACGAACCGCCGACGTCGCGTAGCCCATTCCAGCATCTTGAATGCGCACTGCATCAACCAGCTCAGGAGCTTCGGCCCGGCCAAAGGCAGGCCGAACGCGAAGCTGATGGCGAGAGCGTCGTTCCGTGTCATGCTTCAATGATCTGGAGAGTTGCCGGACCATCGCGGGAAGCGATGCGTCGCGTGGCGGAATCGACAACAGCAGGAGTCCGACCGCGACGAGCGGGCCACCCGCGTACAGGAACGCCTCGTAACCGAGGATGAATGCAAAATCCCGGAAGGTCATTATCGACAATGCCTTTTGGATACGGCGTGCCGCCACCGGGCGTTCGTCGACACAAAAGCTGGGCGAGCGGTGAGCCATCGGCTGAGGCGGGGTGTTCAATCGGGAAACCTTTTGGTATTGCGGCATGTACTTCCGAGAGATATAGGTAAGTACCTTTCGCATTCAGTCTCTTCTCAGACTGCCACCAACCGAATCCCGTGAAGAGTGCAAAATGAAACCGACAGTGAAAAGCTCAAACCTGGTCTGGACGTTTGTTGTCGCGGCTTTCGGCATCTCTCCGGCCTTCGCTGGTGGTGCGCATCTACAGTCGTCGGCTCGCGGACCGCTCCCGCCCGAGGCGAGCAAGCTGGTGGATACTGGTCCGATGCAGGATGCCGCAGCAGGTATCGCCAAGAAGTATTCCGGCGCACCCATCGATGTGCTGACTTTCCACTACGATACGGGTCGTACCGGTTGGAACCGTAGCGAGACCGACCTCACGCCTGCCAGTGTGGCTTCGGGGAAGTTCGGCCTGCTGAAAACCTTGAACGTGGACGGGACGGTGTGGGGGCAGCCGCTTCTGGCTTCCGGCCTGATTTTCCCGGACGGCAGCACGCATGACGTGCTGGTGGTAGCTACGGGGCACGACAGCGTCTATGCGTTCGACGCGAAATCCTATGCGCTGCTGTGGCAGGTGAGCCTTGGCACATCGCAATCCAGTAACGATGTGGGCTGTGGGGATGTGCAGCCGGAATACGGGATCTCCGGCACGCCGGCGATACTGCGAACGGCGCCTGACGCTGCGACATTGTACCTTGTGGCGGCGACCGAACCCTCTCCTGGCGTTTTCCATCAATATCTGCACGCACTCGATCTTACCACCGGCCTCGATGTGCGGCCTGCGGTGGACATCTCGCCAAGTGCCAAGCTTCTGGATGGCTCAAAGCTGACGTTCGATCCGCAGAACCAGTGGAACCGCGTGAGCCTGGCTGCCGGCAATGGCTCGATCTATGTGGGGTTCGGTTCGCATTGTGACGCCAACTCCGGCAGCATCTCCGGGTGGTTATTGCGCTTCGATCCGTCTCTCGCTCCGATGGCGGCCTTCCACACCATCGAAACATCCGGTGGCACCGAGCTGGCCAGCATCTGGATGAGTGGGTTTGCGCCTGCGTTGGACCAAAGCGGCAATCTGTTTGTCGTGACAGGTAACGGGGATGTTGCTTCCAAGCAGCGGGACTGGGGCGAGAGTGCATTGTCGCTGACACCGAGCCTGTCGCGGGTGCGCAGCCGATTCACACCCTCCGATTTCGCAACGCTGAATGGCGGCGACCAGGATTTCGGATCCGGTGGCATCATGCTGCTTCCGATCTCGGCGGGGCAGACCGCACCGCCGATGGCTGTAGCGATGGGGAAGGCAGCGACCCTGTACCTGCTTAACCAGACGAAGCTTGGCGGGCTGACGTCAAACGATAGCGGGGCGCTGCAATCGGTGACGATTACGCAGCAATTCAATGCGGGGCTTTGGGGTGGCCCGGCCTATTACAGCGGCGTCAATGGACCGACGGTCTATGCACAGACGAACGGCGATGTGTTGCGGGCGTTCAAGGTTGCTGTCACGGGGACGCCGTCGTTGACGCAGACGGTTACTGGCACGACGCAGTCCAATGGCGGCGGCTCCATGCCGATCATTTCTTCGAACGGTTCGGCTGTGGGCACTGGTGTGCTGTGGGAAATGCGGCGCACGCTACCGATAGAGCTGGAGGCTTACAACGCGGACTCGCTCGGCGCGCCGATCTTCTCGGCAAATGCAGGCACGCTCTATATGAACAAGGGCAACCCGTTCCTTACGCCGATGGAAGCGAACGGGCGGGTATATGCGGCGGCTTACAAGACAGTGAAGGTGTTTGGCCTGAAGCCTTGAAGCAGCGCTGGCTTTGGAATGCTCGCTGTCGTCGAGGAGTAATGAACGACCCCTTCAGCGATGACTTCGAGAAGCGCCCGTTGCGATATGCTGGATTTCAGGTTGCGGAGAAGTCCTGCGCGGGCCCGAGGGGCACGATCCCCGTGGGATCGAGCCATGGGTGGCTGAGGTAGTAGTGGCGTTCGATATGCTCGAAGTTGACCGTCTGCGCGACACCCGGGACCTGATACAGCGACCGGGTGAGGCGTGAGAGTGCGGGGTAGTCCACGAGGCGCCGGATATTGCATTTGAAATGGCCGTGGTACACGGCGTCGAACCTGACCAGCGTCGTGAACAGCCGCCAATCGGCTTCCGTGATGTGGTCGCCGGTGAGATAAGGCTGCCGGGAAAGCCGCGCCTCAAGCCAATCGAGCGTATCGAACAGGGCGGTAATCGCTTTGTCGTGCGCCTCCTGTGTCTTGGCGAACCCGGCCTTGTAAACGCCGTTGTTCACCGTCGCGTAGATACGCTCGTTCAGCGCGTCGATTTCGGCGCGCTTCGGCTGTGGATAGTAGTCCATACCTGTGGCGCCGGCCGCGTCGAAAGCGCTGTTGAACATGCGGATGATGTCGGCGGATTCATTGCTGACGATCGTGTTGTCGACCGTGTCCCAGAGGATCGGGACGCTGACACGGCCCGTGTAGTGCGCGTCTGCACGCGTGTAGATTTCGTGCAACGCCAGCGCGCCGAACGGGTCCGGGATGACGCCCTCTGCCGGTGCGAAAGTCCAGCTATCTTCGCCCATCAGCCAATGGGTGACCGACAAGCCGATCACCGGTTCGAGTCCCTTCAGCCGGCGAAAGATCAGCGTGCGGTGCGCCCATGGGCAGGCGAGCGAGACATAAAGGTGGTAGCGACCGGCCTGCGGCGGGAAACGCCCGCCCGGCTCGATCCTGCTGTTGAAAGCCGCTTGCGGCCGCGCAAAAGCGCCTCCTGACGTCGGAACCGCGTCTTCGGCGTTGGACCACCTCCCGTTGACGAGCTGGCCCATTACGCGCTCGCCTGAAGGCGATGCGTCCAGTCCCGCAGCGCGGTCAGGAGGCTTGTCACGAACTTCCGAGTGGCCTCGTCGGTAAGTTTCCCATCCGCGTCGAAGCGCGTGTGCGCGGCGCCGATCATCACCTCCGGCTTGTTGAGCAGATGCGCGTCCAGGTAGACGAACATCTTGCGGAGATCGTATTGCGCGCGCGCCGTTCCAAAGGCGCCGGGGCTCGCACCCATGATAGCTACCGGCTTGTTGGCAAACGGCTGCGGGTCAGTCCGGGACACCCAGTCGATCGCGTTCTTCAGTACGCCGGATACCGAGTAGTTGTATTCGGGGGTCGCAATCAGCACGGCGTCTGCGGACGCGATCGCCTGCTGCAGGCGGGTGACGGCGGCCGGAAAACCAGCGGCCTTGAGATCGTCGTTATAGACAGGAATGTCCGCAAGGCTCTCCTCCGTGATTGTGACGCCTTCCGGGGCAAGCTCCGCAGCGGCACGCAGCGCGGCGGTATTGTAGGACCCGCGACGAAGGCTGCCGGAAATGGCGCAAAATGTCAGGCTTGCCATGTCGTCCACTCCATGAACCGTCACCATGAGACCTTACTGAGATCAAAGATGCACCGACAACTCCGTCATGCCGAAATCCTGGGATTGAGCGCGGGCCGAGCGGAGGAACGCGCCTGGTTCGAAGTGGACATAGGCGGCAGTCAGGTCCAGGAACTTATCGATCCGCCATGTCGCCTCGACTTGCTGCTCGAAGCCCGAGAAGCGCCGCGATGTTCCGTCAGGTCTTACAAGCGCGAAAGTCGGTGCGGCGTAGAAGGCGTCATGTACGCTGTATCGCCAAAGACCCTCAAGCGTGGTGTTGATCGTCACGGAGTCGAGCGGGTGCAGGCCAAGCGTTGCGCCGACCTGCACCAGGTTTGCCGGCGCTTCGATCGTTGCCTCGGTCGAATAGGCATAGTTCGGGTATAGTGCGTTGAAGGTGTGGACTGTGCCGCCTCCGCTACCGCCGCTCAGGATGTCCGAGCGGAGGCCCAGCCGCGGCGTCCAGGGCGTGTCGAACGTCCAACCTGCGTCGCCATGCACGGCCCACGCCGTGACGTTCCGCGAGGCCAGGTTGCCGATCTGCCCGATGCCGCCGATCGAGCCGTCGAAGCCGCCTTCGGCGGCGAGCAGGCGCAGTCCGGCGGTGTGCGTCCGCTCGTGGCCCCGCTGCGGATAGAAGGCGACGTCCGGCATCGTGTCGCCGTAATAGAACGCGGTGATTCTCACCGGCGCGATCGGCGCCGGCGATGCCGAGACATGCATTCCCCAAAGCGTCTGCCCCGCAAGCGTGCGGTCGTCGAAATAGCCCGGACCGACGCCCACCGGCCGCACGAGGAACGCGTCGATCCGGGCTGCGGGCAGCGCGTAAAACGACTGGAAACCATCCCAGACCTGCCGCACGTTCGGACCGTCCCGCAACCCTATCAGTGCACCCTCGTCATACGCCATCTCGAAACGACCGCCGCGCACCGTCAGGCTTCCGGGACCGGCCGCAAAAGCATAGTCGATAAATCCTTGCGCGAGGTCGCCGCGGTCTATGTCGGTCGGCAGCGGTCCTGGCGCACGTCCCGCCTCCGTTGCGTTGCCCAGCTGAACGAAAACCTGAAAACCGTCGTAGTGCACATCGGCGAAAAGCAGTAGCCGATGGAGGTCATAGGCATTCGGGCCCCTGTTGCCATAACCGAGCAGCGCGTTGCTGTTCACCTCCACCCGCTCCCGCAGATCTGCCCCGAAGGAGAGGTATTCACCTGCATTGTTTCCAAGCGGGACGTATTTCAGCTCGTCGTAAAGGTTCACGCGAGCACCCGGCGCTGCGTATTCCGAGACATCGTCATCGTATCGGAACGGAGAGCCTGCTTGCGCCCGCGCCTGCTGTTGCATCACGACGGCCGCGAGAAGCTGCAAGCCGAGTCCCGCGATGAAGCCACCAAACCTAACGCGCTGCACGCTCACGCGAACCGACAAATGCCACCCGGTAGATGACCGGATCGACATGGTCTGCGAGCGCCCCGACCTCCGCCAAGTGTGCCTTCGCCGGCGCGCTGGCCATCATCGCATCGAGGTCGGCATGACTGTCCCACTGCACGTAATTGACAACACGATGTCCGTCGAGACTCGCATGGACCGAGGAACCGATGAACCCGTTGAAGAACCGCGCATGCTGCTCGGTGAAGTCGCGCAAGGACCTGACAACCAGGTCCTGGTGTTGCGGCGTGACCGAGAAGGTGTTGATCAACGTGAATAACTCAGTGGCATCGTCGATGACTGCACGCATGAATCCCCGCTTTTCAAAGCGCAACCAATGCCCATGACACGGTCAATTGCCAAGTTTGGAGATGATTTCATCGGCCATGATCTTCTGTGCCGTCTGGCCCTCCGGCGTGCCGAAGTTACTGACGAGCTCGGTTACGACCTGATTGACGACGGTGACCGTGACCCCGAATTCGCGCAGCCGATCGTACGTGAGTGTATCGCCCAGCGCCGACATCGTTCCGCAGGCATCGGCGACGACCATGACCTTGTAGCCCAGCTTTCGTGCATCCATGGCGGCCCAGAAAAGGCAGATGTCCGTTGTCAGGCCAGCCAGTATGATGTTCGGTCGAGCCAGCGCCTTCACGCCCTCGCGAAGGTCGCCGGCGTCCCAGCAACTCAACTCGCCGCCGCGCTTGTATCGGCGCTCGAATGCATCGGGTGAAAGTTCGCTGATCTCCGGAATGGTTGGCCCGACATAGTCTTCCATCGTTGTCGTGAGAACCAAGGGCATTGCGTAATCCACAGCCATGCGCGCGAGCACGCGGCAGCTTGCGATCGTAGTCGTCTTCGGCAAGCTCTTGACCCAATCGATCGTCATTGTCTGGTGGTCGACGAGCATGACGATGCTGTCGGATGTCGTGAAACGCTCGAACTGCTGCAACGCCCGCTCCTGTCTGCACTATTTCGGATGCGCAAGGCTTCTCGATTGACCAGGCGCCGGAGCGAGCAATACAAGCATCGTCGGAACGGGATAATCCGTCGAAGTGGAAAACAGTTTCCCACTTTCGGGACAAGGTGTCGCAATGGACCATCTACGGGATCTGGCCCTGTTCGTCGCCGTCGCCGAGACAAGGAGCTTCACAAAAGCCGCCGCCCTGCTCGGCGTGCCGACATCCACCCTGTCCCGCCGGATCGCCGAACTGGAAGCGGCCATGGAGCTGAAACTCCTGGTTCGCAGCACACGGCAAGTGGAACTGACCGAGGCCGGTGCTCTGTATTTGTCCCTCGGCGAAGGGATCGTGGCCGCCGCGCGCGAGGCCCATCAGCAGGTGCGCGGCCTGGCTGAAAAGCCGCAGGGGACGCTTCGCATGTCGGTGGAAGCCGAAATCGGCCCCCGGCTCGTGGCGCCCGTGATCGCGGACTACATCGAGCGCTATCCCGAGGTCCGGATCGATCTGGATTTGTCGCCGCGCCGGGTCGATTTGTTGTCTGAGGGGTTCAACCTCGCACTCCGGATCGGCAGGCTGCCGGATTCCGGACTGACCGTCCGGCGTTTGGCGATGCTGAGCGCCAGCCTGTATGCAGCGCCGTCATACGTGAAGCGTCGCGGAGAGCCCCAGCACCCGGCGGATTTGGCGCAACACGCGCGCATCCACCTTTTGCATAAGGGCGACAGGGGTGAATGGCGCCTGATGAAAGGTGATGAGGTGATCGAGGTGCCTTCGGACAGCGTGCTGTGCGCGAACAACATGACCATGATCCGCCACCTTGCGCGCCTCGGCATAGGGATCGCCGTGGTTGACGATCTGATGGCGAGCGAAGACGTCGATCGGGGATATCTGCAACGGGTGTTGCCCGGCTGGGCGCTGGAGCCGCTGCCGCTGTCGATACTCACGCCCACCCGCCTGCTGGCGGCCAAGACGCGCGCGTTTGTCGATCTGCTGGCACAACGCGCGATCGGGATGGTCGGCCTGAGTCCGTGACCCAGCCGGAACGTTGGCAATCCGCGCTCACACGCGCCTGGGCCGTGCGAACACGACGAGCGAGACCCCGACCGTCAGGGCTGTGACAAATAGGCCGACCCGTCCGGCAGGATCGAAAAGGTCGAAGATCGCAACCGCCAACAGGAACAGAAGCCCCACGATGGGTGGAACGGGGAAGGCGGGCATGCGCCAGGCGGTATCGCCGCTTACGCCCGTGCGGCGGCCGTGCAGCGCGGCCAGGCACAACCCCGAATAGGTGACGACGTTGCTGTTCCCGAGGATGAGGACGAGGACATGCGGGTCCAGCAGGCAGCTCAACAGCCCGAAACCGCCCATGGCCAGGGTGGCGGCCCAGGGTGATCCCCAGCGTGCATGGATGGCTGCAAGTGCTTTGCTGACCGGCCCGGGCCAAAGTCCGTCGCGCCCGGTGGCGTACAGCTGGCGCCCGGCCATCAGCGCGATGGCGATCATCGTGTTGAACACGGCCAGCGCCACGCCGAGGCTCATCAAACGTGCGAGGTTCCGGCCGCCGGCCTGCTCGATGAACGCCGAAATCGGCGCAGGGGCCGCAGACAGGCCCCGAAGGTCCGACGCGCCGAGGACCACCGCTGCGATCGGCGGCATGACCATGATCACGCCGGCCGCGAGTGCCAGGAGCACGATGGGAGCCATGGTCCGGCGGGGGTCACGCATGTCCTCGCCGAAGAAGATCGCGGCACCGTAGCCGTTGAAGGCGTAGATACCTGCAGCAGTTGCGGCACCGAGCGCCGCCAGGGAGGGGGTTGCCAAGCCGCCGGAAGCCTGTGCGACGAGAGGGTGCATCAAAGCGGACAGGGGCTGGTGCAAGTGCTGGACGCCCAGGACGGTCAGGACGGCGAGCGCCAGCAGTTCGATGAGCAGGAAACCGCCAGTGATCACGGCGCCGACCTGTATGTGCAGGACGGCGATGCCGGCGACGACCAGCACCAGGAGAGCCGCCAGCGGCCGCGCGGGTAATCCCGGCACGACCGCGCTTAGATAGGTGGCGACCCCGAAGCCGGATAACGCCAAGGAGATACTGAAACCCATCAGGTTCAGGGCAAGCACGCCCTTCGCCCAGTTCGGCCCGAGAACCCGGCCGAGTATGGTGTATTCGCCGCCCGAACCCGGAAACGCAGAGCCAAGTTCGCCATAGACGCAGGACATCGCCACGCCGAACAGGGCCGCCGCGGCGAAGCATGGAACGACGCCCGTGCCGACCTGCCGGATGACGTCCGAGCCGACGACGAATACAGCGATGCTCGGCGACAGCACGGACACCGTTATGAACAGGGTTCCGACAGGACCCATCGAACGTTGGAGTCCGGTCGGTGATGCGCTGCCATGACCCGGGGCTTCGCCGCCGGCGGCCCGTTCACCCAAGCCGGGACGCTCCGGTGTGAAACACCGATGCCGCGGTGCCGTGAGTGGCAATTGTCTGCCGAGGCGCCCGTGGGCTGGCCGGCATATGCCGCGATACTTCGTGGGACGCCAACAGCCCGGTTCCAGTAAGGTTCCTTAGGCAACAACCGTATGGCCGCGACAGGGTGCACGTCGATAGAGGAGTTGAGGCGGACGAAGTCACTATCGAACCGGCGACGCTGCCGAGATGCTGGCGAGGCTCGG
>CAZZWO010000109.1:0-9700 GCA_964657885.1 uncultured Acetobacteraceae bacterium
TCTTGGCGCCGTTCACCTGCAACATGCCGTTGTGCAGCCACAAGCGGGCGAAGCGGCTGCCGGGGAACGCGCACAGGCTCTGCGCGCACTCGTTTTCATGATGCGGAAAGATCAGGTCGGAGCCGCCGCCGTGAATGTCGAACTCTTCGCCGAGGTAGCGCCAGGCCATCGCGCTGCACTCGATGTGCCAGCCCGGGCGGCCGCGTCCCCAGGGGCTGTCCCAGCCCGGAAGCTCGGGCGGCGACGGTTTCCACAGCACGAAATCGCCGGGCTCGCGCTTGTAGGGGGCGACTTCCACCCGCGCGCCGGCCAGCAGATCGTCCGGGCTGCGGCCCGACAGCGCGCCGTATTGCGGAAAGCTGGCCACCGAAAACAGCACATGGCCCTCGGCCGCATAGGCATGGCCGCCGGCGATCAGCCTGTCGATCACCTCGATCATCTCGGGCACGTGCGCGGTGGCCCGGGGCTCCACATCCGGCGCCCGGTTGCCGATCGCCGTCATGTCGTCGTGGAAGTCGGCGGTGGTGCGCGCCGTCACCGCGCCGATCGGCTCGCCGCTCTCACGCGCGCGGGCGAATATCTTATCGTCCACGTCGGTGATGTTGCGAACATAGGTCACGCGCGGGAACACATGGCGCAGCAGCCGGGCGACCACGTCGAACACCACGGTCGAGCGCAGGTTGCCCAAATGCGGCAGGTCATAGACGGTGGGGCCGCATACGTACAGCCGTACATGCGAGGGGTCTGCCGGAACGAAGCTCTCGCGCATGCGGGTGCGGCTATTGTGGAAAACCAGGTCGCGCATCGTCGGGTTGGGCATTGTGACCCGTCTTGTGGGCAAAATCGGATGCGTGCGCAATCGCGCGGCCGGCTGGCCTCCGCCGCTTCCGGCCGGCAGCTTTCGCATTGACTTCGCCTCGGCAAGCGCCTAGCCAAGTTGCGAATGGTTCGCATCTGCAGGATGCTGGAGATTGGATTACGTGCTCGAACAAGCCGACAAGTCCCGCCCGGCGCGGCCGGTCGCCACTACCCGCCTTGCCCGCGCCCTGGCGGTGTTCGGCCCCGGGCTGGTCGTCATGCTGGCGGACACCGACGTCGGCAGCGTCATCACCGCCGGCCAGAGCGGGGTGCAGTTCGGCTACCGTTTGCTGCTGCAACAGCTCATCCTGGTGCCGATCCTGTACATGGTCCAGGAGCTGACGGTCCGGCTCGGCATCTTCACCGGCCGCGGCCATGGCGAGCTGATCCGCGACACGTTCGGCCGCTTCTGGGCGTGGTTCTCGGCGGTCGGTCTCGCCGTCGCCACCGCCGGCGCCCTGCTGACCGAGTTCTCGGGCGTTGCCGGCGTGGGCGAGCTTTACGGCGTGCCGCGCGGGGTCAGCCTGACGCTGGCCGCCGCCGCGCTGCTCGCGGTGGTGCTGACCGGGTCGTATCGCCGTGTGGAACGGGCGGCCATTGCTGTCGGCCTGTTCGAGTTCGCGTTTTTCTACGTGGCGTGGGCCGCGCATCCGGCGCTGTCCGATATCGGGCACGGCGCCGTCAGCATCCCGTGGCGGGATCCGGACTATTTGTACCTGTCGGCCGCGAACATCGGTGCGGTGATCATGCCGTGGATGGTGTTCTACCAGCAATCCGCGGTGGCCGATAAAAAGCTCCAGCCCGAGCACTACACGGCCGCCCGCTGGGACACAGCAGCCGGCGCCCTGCTGACACAGCTGGTGATGGCGGCGGTGCTGATCGCCTGTGCCGCCACCATCGGAACCCGCAACAGCCATGCGTCGCTCACCAGTGTCGGTGAGATGAGCCAGGCGCTGACCCCGTTCATGGGCCAGTTCACCGGCAAGCTGGTGTTCTCGCTCGGCGTGCTGGGTGCCGGGCTGGTGGCGGCGATCGTTGCGTCGCTGGCACTCGCCTGGGGCGTCGGCGAAGTGGCGGGCTACCGGCGTTCGCTGGAGCTGAAGCCGTTGCAGGCGCGCTGGTTCTACGGCGTTTACGCAGTGTGCGTGGTGGCCGGCGCGTTCCTGGTGGCGCTATGGCCCAACCTGGTGTCGCTCAACGTTGCCGTTCAGGTAATGAACGCGTTGTTGCTGCCCCTGGTGCTCGGGTTCCTGATCGCGCTGGCGATCTTCAGCCTGCCGCCGGAACGCCGGCTCAAGGGGTGGTACATGTGGGTGGTCATCATCGTGTCCGCCCTGACCACCGCACTCGGCGTGTTCGGCGGGCTGCAAGGCGCGGGACTGGTCTGAAACCAGCGGAGGAGAGGCGTCCCTTGCCCGCGCCCCTCCCCCATTGGATGACGGCTATTTTAAATCGCGGAACTTGCGATTGAGGTCGAACTCGCGGGTTGTCACGTAGCTTTCCACGCGGCCGAGGCGCTGATCCAGGCGGGTGAGCAACTCGCCGACTGCAACAACGCCGGGGTGCGTCGATACCCCCGGATTCCTGGCGGCCGAACGCGAGCTGCGCGCCCGCCGTACGATGCGCCAAACGAAGAACAGCATGACGACGGCCAACACTGCTGCAACCACATGGCCGAAGACGTGCGACGACCTCACCACGACCGCGCTGCGGCTGGAGCGGTCCGAAAGCTCGCCGGTCGAGACCCCACCAGCGGTGATCGTGCTGCTGCCGCTGCTGGACCGGTTGAGCTTGCCGGTTACTTGACCGAGCTTCACATCACCGCCGCCGCTGGCGCTCACGTTGCCGTCGCCCACGGTCGCCGCGACGGACAGGTCGCCCGACCCGCGAAGCCGGGCGTTGAGCGACGTGATGTTGCCGCCGCCGATCACCATGTCGCCCGAGCCGACGCTTTCGATGGCCACCGACGGTGCGGTGACCACCCCGACGGTGAGGTCCCCCGAACCGGTATGGCGCAGGCTCAACGGTCCCGTCAGCGCGCCGAGCCGGAGGTTGCCGCTGCCGTTCATCTCGGCGCTGGCCGGTCCGTCCACCGCGCCGACGACTGCGTCGCCATCGCCGGACATCGAGATCGCCAGGCTGCCGACATGCCCCGCCTTCAAATCCGCGCTGCTGGTCAGGGTGACGGTCAGCGGCGCCCCCAGATCGGCGACCTGCACCGACCCGTCGCCACGAGCGGTGACGGTGACCGGCATGTTCGGCGAGACGGTGATGCGCAGCGATTCGAGGTCGCTGTCGCAGCCTGAAGTCCCGACGATGGCGGTCTGCCCCTCACGGACCGACAGGCAGGATAGCGGCTGGTCCGCGGAAACCCGGAGCTGGCCGGACAACGAAGCATCGGTATCGATGACGACGCGCGACGAAAGGCTGGTGGTCAGGACGAGTTGCTCGCCCTGCAGGGTGCGCGTTTCGGCGGAAGCGGAGGTGGCCCATCCCAGACCGGCCGAAACCAAGGCCGGGATGATGAGTGTGGGGACAAGGCGGCGAATGACGCTGCGATGCGGCTTCACGGCGGTGCTCACGCGCGCACCCGGGCACGCCAGCCGGGCGCGTCCTCGTCCAGCAGGCGCTCCAATGTTTCGACCCGCTGTTCCAGCCGGCGCGCCACGTCCATCGCCCGGTCCAGTGCGGATTGGTCGCCAGGTGCGAGACCGCCCGTCGCGGGCATGCCCTGGCGGTAATGCGCCCGCACCGCAGTCAGCACGACAACGAAGGTGAAGATGACGACGAGGTCCCAGTCCATGCCCCAACAATCCTGTTCTTGCCCTGGCGCCGGCGGCGCCGGCTGACAAGTGAGCCGAAGGCGCCGGTCCGATGGGTCTCAGTCTGTATCTGCTTCCTGGTGTTAGCATCCGCTGTGCCAGCGCGTCAGCCTAGGAGGCGCGGCTCTTTTTCGGCGGGAATGTGGCGGGATGCACCAGAAAATTGTGTGCCGGACAACAAAGCAGAGACTGATCGATGGAGGCGGGCCTGCTTACAACACGCCTAGACGCAACCGGGACGCCGTGCGGTCGTGACCTATCAAGGGCAACAGGGCGGCCAGCTCCGGTCCGTGGTCCTCGCCGGTCAGCGCCATCCGCAACGGTGCGAACAGCGCCCGTCCGCGGCGCCCGGACGCCTCCTTCAGGGCGCCAGTCCAGGTGCTCCAGGTGCTGGTAGTCCAGGGTTCCGGCGGCAGGTGCGTCAGGGCGTCGCGCAGGAACTCGGACTCGCCCTCCAGCACCGGGGGGATCAGGTCGCCGGCCACCACGTCCCACCAATGGCGCGCTTCGCTCAGCAGGTCGAGGTTGCCGCGCACCGCTTCCCAGAAAGCCGGCGTGGCGTTGGCGGGCAACCGGTCCTGCACCTGCTCGAACGCGGCGGCGTGCAGCACGCGGCGGTTCAACGCGAGCAACTGCCGGATGTCGAACCGGGCCGGCGAACGCGACACCCGCGAGAGGTCGTAGCCGGCGGCAAGTTCGTCGAGCGAGAGCGGCTCGGGCGAGTCGCTGGTGCCCAGCCGCGCCAGATAGGCGACGAGGGCCACAGGCTCGATGCCGTCCTGCCGGAGCACGCGGAGGGAAAGCCCTTCCAGCCGCTTCGACAGCTTGCCGCCATCGGTATCGACCAGCAGCGGCAGATGCCCGAACGTCAGTTTCGAGGGGTTGCTGTTCAGTGCGGAGAAGATGTCGAGCTGGATGCCGGTGTTGGTGACGTGGTCTTCGCCGCGGATGATGTGGCTGACCTGGCTTTCGATATCGTCCACCACACTGGTGAACGTATAAAGGTAGGTGCCATCGGCGCGGATCAGCACCGGGTCCGACACGCTGGGCAGTTTCACGCCGCGCCGTCCCAGCACCAGGTCGTTCCATTCGACCGTGGTGTCCGACAACTTGAAGCGCCAGTAGGGCGTTTTGCCGTTCGCCTCGGCCTGGGCACGCTGCTCCGGCGTCAGCTTCAGCATCGCGCGGTCGTACACCGGCGGCAGGCCGCGTTTGGCGCGCATGTCGCGCTTGTACCGCAGCTCCTCCTCGCTCTCGAAGCACGGGTACAGGCGGCCCGACGCGCGTAACCGGTCGGCGGCCGCATCGTAGAGCGGGATGCGGCTGCACTGCCGGAAGCTCTCGTCCCATTCGACACCGAGCCAGCGGAGATCGTGTTCGATCGCCTGTTCGTATTCGGGACGCGAGCGTTCGGCATCGGTGTCGTCGATACGCAACAGGAATTTGGCGCCATGCCGCCGCGCGAACAACGCGTTGGCAAGCGCGATGCGTGCGTTGCCGACATGCAGGAAGCCGGTCGGGCTGGGGGCAAAACGGACGCGCATCATTCGGGCTCCCGCCGTGGGTCGAGCGAGCGCCAATCGCGTTCGTCGCGCGTTGCAGGCTGGTAGGCGAAGTCGGAAAGTTCGTTGGCGGAGCGCCATCCACCTGGCGCGTCGAGCACTTCGGCATCCTCGCCGAACGCAAACCAAGCTTCCAGAACCTGGTCACGCTCCATGCCGGCGGCCCGGCACAACTCGACGCTGTCCCGGACATAGGCGCGGGCAAACGCGTTGGCCTGCATCACGGTCGGAAAACCCTTTACTTCCTCAACGATGTTGTCTTCCGCGCCGCCCGACATGTCGATGATGCGCACGCGCCAGCCACCCTCGGGCGCGAACAGGCCTTCCGCTCCGGTCCCGCTCATGCGACCAGCCCGGTATAGCCGTTGGTGATCGGATAGCGCCGGTCGCGCCCGAAAGCGCGCGCCGAGACCTTGACGCCGGGTGGCGCCTGCCGCCGCTTATACTCCGCACGGTCCAGCATCTTCCAGACCCGCACGACGGTCTCGCGGGCGAAGCCCTGCTCCACCAGGTCGGCCACCGAACGCTCGCCTTCCACCAGCCCGGTCAGGATCGCGTCGAGCGTATCGTAGGGTGGCAGGCTGTCCTGGTCGGTCTGGTCGTGTTTCAGCTCGGCGCTCGGCGCCTTGGTGATCACCCTTTCGGGCATCACCTCGCCCCGGGGACCCAGCAGGCTGGCGGGAAAATGCGTGTTGCGCCAACGTGACAACGCGAACACCGACGTCTTGTAGATGTCCTTCAGCACCGAGTAACCGCCGCACATGTCGCCATACAGCGTCGAATAGCCGACCGACATCTCGCTCTTGTTTCCCGTCGTCAGGACCATGTGGCCGAATTTGTTGCTCATTGCCATCAACAGCAACCCGCGTGCGCGCGACTGGATGTTTTCCTCGGTGGTGTCATCCGGCAGCCCCGCGAACAGCGGCGCCAGCGCGTCATCTACCGCATGCATCGCAGGGCTGATCGGCACCGTGTCGATCTGGATGCCGAGCAGCCGCGCGCATTCCGCCGCATCGTCGAGGCTATGCTGGCTGGTGTAGGGGCTGGGCAGCATCACCGCGCGCACGCGCTCGGCCCCCAGCGCATCGACAGCGATCGCCGCGGAGAGCGCGCTGTCGATGCCGCCGGACAGGCCGAGCAGCACGCCGGGAAAGCCGTTCTTGCGCACGTAATCCGCCAGCCCGAGGCAAAGGCAGCGATAGGTCTGTTCGATCGAGGACGGCTCCGGCGGCAGCGTTCCCGGCGTGCAGACGAGCCGGTCATCCTGCCGGCGCCATTCGGTCGTGGTGATGTTTTCCTCGAACGACGGCAGCACCACGGCGAGGCTGCGGTCCGGGTTCAGCACGAAGCTGGCACCATCGAACACCAGCTCGTCCTGGCCACAGACCTGGTTGACGAACACGAAGGCGAGCCCGGTTTCGACCACGCGCGCCACCGCGAGCTGCACACGCTTGCCGGATTTGCCATCCTCGAAAGGCGAGCCGTTAATCGACAGCAGCATCTCGGCGCCGGTCTCGGCCAGGGTTTCCGACACCGCCGGGAACCACCAGTCCTCGCAGACCATGAGCCCCAGCCGGAAGCCGCGGAACACCACCGGGCCCGGCGCGGGGCCGGCGTCGAACACCCGCTTGTCGTCGAACACGCCGTAGTTCGGCAGCTCGTGTTTTGCCCGCCGCGCCACGATCTGCCCGCCATCCAGCAGGTAGGCCGCGTTGTAGATGAACTCGCGGTCGCGCCACGGGCCGCCGACGATCAGTCCGGGGCCGCCATCGGCGGTGTCGCGCGCCAACTCGGCTAGGGCCGCCTCGCAATCGGCAACGAATGCCGCCTTGCGCACCAGATCCTCCGGCGGGTAGCCGGCGATCGAGAACTCCGGTGTCACCAGCAGGTCGGCGCCTTGGGCCGCCGCCTCGGCGCGTGCTGCGCGGATCCGGCGCAAATTGGCGTCGATCTGGCCCTCATGCGGGTTCAACTGGGCAAGCGCGATGCGGAGCGTGTCGTTGGGGGGCGGCATGGGCCAGAATTAGGCGCGGGGGTCCAGCCGCGCAATCGCACGCGCCTGCTGGTCAGCGTTGAAGCCGGGTGGCTGGGGAGCGTAGGGTGTCCCTGTGAGCGCCAGCATCAAACCACTCAGCCTGGCGGAATTCCTCGACTGGGAACGCGCCCAGCCGCTGCGCTACGAGTTCGACGGCGTGCAACCGGTGGGCATGACCGGTGGCACCCCACGTCATGGGCTGATCATTGCGAGATTGATCACCGCGGCAGCGAATCGCGTTCGGGTGCCCTGCGAGGTGTATGCGTCTGAAGTGAAAGTCATCAGCGACCGCAGCGTGCGTTACCCGGACCTGACCATCGCCTGCGGTCCAGCGGACAGCAAAGTTGATTGGATTGCTCCAACGATCATTTTCGAAGTTCTTTCCCCCTCGACCGCGCTGACCGACCGACGCGTCAAACCTCTGGAATACAAGAACATTCCGAGCATCATGGCGTATGTCATAGTGGGTCAGGACGAACCCGATGTGACGATCCTTCGTCGCTCGACCGGGTGGATTGAGGAAACGGTTACGACGATCCAGGGAATGTTGGCGTTGCCCGAAGTCGGCATCGAGATCCCGCTCGCCGAAATCTACCGGTAGCCGCTACGCCCCGACCTCGCCGGCCAGCAGCACGGCGTTCAGCGCGATGGTGGACAGGGTGGCTGCCCAGGCGAGCGCCAGCATCTTTGGGCCGGCCACCATGGCACCCATCACGTCACGGCGCCCGCTCAGCAGCAGCAACGCCACCATCGGCACCGGCAGAACCAGGCTGAGCACCACCTGGCTGAGCACCAGGCTGGTGGTGGCGTCGTAGCCTACGCCCACGACCACAAATGCCGGAACCATCGTCACCGCACGGCGCACCCATACCGGAATGCGCCATTCGACGAATCCCTGCATGATGACCTGTCCGGCCATGGTGCCGACCACCGAGCTGGAGACGCCGCTGGCCAGCAGCGACACCAGGAAAACGCCGGCCGCCGCGACCCCGAACAGCGGCACCAGCGTGTGGTAGGCCTCGCCGATCTCCGCCACCTCGCTGTGGCCCACGTGGAAGGCGCGCGCGGCCATCATCACCATCGCAGCGTTGACGATGCCGGCCAGCGTGAGGGCGGCCACCACCTCGCGATGCGAGTAGCGCACCAGCCGCCGCCGCTCGGCCATGCTGCGGGCCGGCGCGCGGTTCTGCGTCAGGCCGGAGTGAAGATAGATGGCATGCGGCATGACGGTGGCGCCGACGATACCCACCGCCAGCAGCACAGCCCCGCGATCCGCCAGATGCGGCACCACCGTGCCGACTGTCGCGGCCCACCAGTCCGGCGGGGCCACCAGCAATTCGACCACGTAACAGGCGCCGATCAGGCCGACCATGCCGCCGATCACCAGCTCCATCGGCCGAAAGCCCTGCCGGTCCAGCAGCAGGATCGCGTAGGTCAGCACGCCGACCACGCACATGCCGGCCAGCAGCGGCAAATGCAGCAGCAGCGACAGGCCGATGGCGCCGCCCAGGAACTCGGCGAGGTCGGTGGCCATCGCCGCCACCTCGCTGACGCCCCACATCGCCAGCACCACCGGGCGGGGGAAATGCATGCGGCAGAGTTCGGCCAGGTTGCGGTTGGTGACGATGCCCAGCCTGGCACTCATCGACTGGAACAGCATGGCGACGAGGTTCGCTGCCAGCACCACCCAGAGCAGGCTGTAACCGTAGCGCGCGCCGGCCTGGATGTTGGTCGCGAAGTTGCCGGGGTCGATGTAGGCGACGCTGGACACCACGGCCGGTCCGGCGAACGGCAGGATGGCGCGCCAGCCCCGCAGGCGACCGTCCAGCACCTCGCGTATGGCCAAGGTGGTGCGATCGGTCAGGCTTACGCTCATGATACCTTATGTAGTATGGGCTACGGGGATGCAAACGGCTTGCTGTTCGTAAGTAAGGCTGGGGCGAACGAGCCGTTCCCCCCAGACCCCCCGTCATTCATGGGTGTTGGTTTGGACGAGGCTTCCGACTTATTGTTGCCGGCTTCTACTCAGGCTGGGCGGTTTGGGCGGGCGCGGTCTCAGCGATCCGCGGCTTTGCTGGAGGATTACGCCGAACTGATTGCCGATCTGTTAGCGGCAGGCGGCGAGGCGCGGGCAGCCGACATCGCGCGGCGGCTCGGGGTCAGCCACGTGACCGTGGTGAAAGCGATCGCGCGGCTGAAACGCGAGGGGCTGGCAACCGCCAAGCCCTATCGCGGCGTGTTCCTGACACCGGCCGGCGAGGCGCTGGCCACCCGCGTGCGCACCCGCCACCGGCTGGTGGTGGACCTGCTGCTGGCGGTTGGAGTGCCGCCCGAAGATGCCGAGAACGACGCCGAAGGTATCGAGCACCACGTGTCGCCCAGGACGCTGGAAGCGTTCGCGCGCTTCCTGAAGCCCGCCTGAC
>CAZZWO010000110.1:0-9699 GCA_964657885.1 uncultured Acetobacteraceae bacterium
AATTTGCACCGGCCGGCGGCGGCTACTCCGTTGCTGCTGGTGTCGCTCGGTCTTGGGCTGACCACGCTGGCTGCGGTGGCGCTGATCGAGGGCAACATCAACCACCAGTTCACCGGCGCCCTGCCCGCGCGTGCGCCGAGCTTCTTTTTCATCGATATCCAGAACGACCAGCTCGACCAATTCCGGAAACTTGTCGCGGCCGAGCCCGGGGCCGGCGACCTGCACATGGTGCCGAGCTTGCGGGCGCGGATCGTGGCTTTGAAGGGTGTACCTGTCGAGCAGGTGCACGTGACGGCGGCGAGCCAGTGGGGGCTGCGGGGCGACCGTGGGCTGACCTATTCGGCGACGCTGCCCGCGGACTCGCGGCTGACCGAGGGGTCGTGGTGGCCGGCGGATTATGCCGGGCCGCCGCTGCTGTCGCTCGATGACGGGCTGGCGCATGGGTGGGGGCTGCATATCGGCGACACGCTGCGGGCCAACGTGCTGGGGCGCGACATCGATTTCCGCATTGCCAACTTCCGCGCGGTGGACTGGCGGGCGCTGACCATCAACTTCGTCATGGTCGCGGCGCCGGGCCTGCTGGAACACGCGCCGCAGATGCACATCGCAACTTTGCGGACGCCGCCGGCGACCGATGCGGCGCTGCTGCGGGCGGTGACCGACGCGTTGCCGAACGTGACCGGCATCAGGGTGGCCGACGTGCTGCAATCGGTGGCCGATCTGGTGGGCAAGCTGGCGGCCGCCTTGCTGGCGGCGGGGTCGATCACGCTGGTGTCGGGGGCGCTGGTGCTGGCCGGCGCGGTGGCGGCGGGACAGCGCCGGCGCATTGCCGACGCCGTGGTGCTGAAAACATTGGGTGCGACGCGTGGCCAGATCCGTGCGGCCTGGCTGGTCGAGTTCGGCGCGATCGGTGCGGCGGCGGGGCTTATCGCCGCGGCGCTCGGCACGCTGGCAAGCTGGGCGGTGACCCGGTTCGTGCTGGACGCGCCGTGGTCGTTCCTGCCGGGCACGCTGGCGGCAACCGTTCTCGGCTGCGTGGTGCTGATGCTGGCGTTCGGCTATGCGGGCACCGAGGCTGCGTTACGGGTTCGGCCCGCCGGGATGTTGCGCAACGAGTGATCGGCTCCGGCCACGCGGAATTGTGTCTGAAAATACGATCAATCCGGTTGATGCATGTCGCGTCGTGAGACAATGTTCCGGTCCGTTGTCGATCGACGCATGGAGTGGACATGCCGAAAGTCTCGCGATCGGGTCTCGCTATTGTCTCGGCTGTCGTGTGCGCCGGCAGCATCGCACCGGCCAGGGCGGCTGGGCTGACGACGGTGTTTGCGTTACCGGCAACCGCAAACGGGACGGCGGCCAAGGGCACCGAGCCGATCGCGGGGGTGACGCTAGGCCCGTCGGGCGTGCTGTATGGCAGCACCATCCGGGGCGGCAACACCAGCAGCAACGGGTATGGCGGCGGGGTGGTCTATAAGCTCACGCCACCGAAATCCGGTTCGGGCGCGTGGACCGAGAGTGTGCTGCACGCTTTCACGGGTGGTGTGGACGGGATTTTTCCCGGCCGCGGCAACCTGCTGTTGTCATCGGGCAATTTGTTCGGCGTCACCAACGGTACCGCTTCGTTCGGCGGCTGCAAGCACAACACGCTTAGTTGCGACACGGTTTATGAGCTCAGTCCGCCGGCTGCGGGGCAGACTGCATGGACCTACAATCTGCTATATCGTTTCACGACCGATGCGGAGGGTTATTACCCGCAAGGCGGGCTGATCGCCGATGCGTCGGGCGCGCTTTATGGAACTACAGCCGCGGGCGGCAACACCGGATGCACCAGCAGCTACACCAATGGCGAGGGTACGCAGGGCTGCGGCACCATCTTCAAGCTGACGCCGCCGGCCGCGGGTGGCACTGCCTGGACCCGAACGGCACTTCATGTGTTCAGCGGCGGTGCTGATGGCGGCATTCCGCTGGCGGCGTTGACGGCGGCTCCGGGCGGCGTGTTTTACGGCACCGCGTCCACCGGGGGCGGCGGCACTTGCAGCTTCAACGCACAGAATTGCGGCGTGGTGTTCAAGCTGACGCCGCCGCCGGCCGGCAAGACTGTGTGGACCGAAACGGTGCTCTACAGCTTCACCGGCCAGGGTGACGGCCTGGCGCCCGAGGGTGCGCTGGTGCTGCGGGGTGGCGTGCTCTACGGCACGGCGATGTCGGGCGGCTCGAGCTGTTCCATTTATGGCTGCGGCACGGTGTTCCAGTTGTCGCCGCCCTCCGGGGGCGGCACCAAGTGGAGTTTCAAGACGCTCTATGCGTTCAAGGGCGGTGCCGATGGTGGCGTGCCGATGGCGGGCGTAGCCTTCGGCGCCAGCGGCGCGCTGTACGGCACGACGTTCCAGTACGGCGATACCAAAGTGGATTGCGGACGGTTCGTTGGTTGCGGGACGGTGTTCAAGCTGACCCCGCCGCCTTCCGGCAAGAGCGCGTGGACCGAAGCGCCGCTGTACACCTTCACCGGCGGCGCCACCGGCGGGCAGAGCAATGCCAGCCTGACGCTCGACGCGGGCGTTTTCTTCGGCACCGCAGCATTGGGCGGGTCCGCCCAATGCCCGCCCAGTGCGGATTCTACCTGCGGCGGCACGGTGTTCCGGGTGACGCCATAGGTTTGTGACGGCCACCCCTCTGGCGGCGTGGGAAATCCCCGGTAGAACCGGCGGCGTGAATACCGATCCGTTGTTTTACGAACCCGCCCAGGGCCACGGCCTGAAACATGATCCATTCAACGCGATCGTGGCGCCGCGCCCGATCGGCTGGATATCGACGATGGGGGCTGACGGGTCGGTGAACCTCGCGCCCTACAGCTTTTTCAACGCGTTCAACTACCACCCGCCGCTGATCGGCTTTTCCAGCGTCACCGCGAAGAACACCCTGCGAAATGCGCAGGAAACGGGTGAGTTCGTCTGGAACCTCGCCACCCGCGACCTGGCCGAACAGATGAACACAACGTCGGTTGCGGCCCCCTACGGCACCGACGAGTTCGAGCTCGCGGGCCTGACCAAAGCGCCATCGCGATTGGTGGCCCCGCCCCGCGTTGCCGAAAGCCACGTGCAGTTCGAGTGCAAGGTTTCCGACATCGTGCGGCTGCGCGGAGCGGACGCCCAGCCGGCGGATGCCTGGCTGGTGATCGGCGAGGTCGTCGGCGTGCACATCGCGCGGCACCTGATGCGCGACGGCCTGTTCGACACTTTCGGCGCCGGCATCATCATGCGCGCGGGCGGCCCCACGGCGTACGGGCAGATCGGGCCGGAAAGCCGGTTCGACCTGCGCAGGCCTGGATGAATTAACGCCACTCGTCCAAGTTCCCTGAGCCGCGCCGGTCAGCGCGCTTTCGGAAGGAGGCTCGATGCTCGAGACTTTGGTGGTCCTGCTGGCGGCAACGGCGATTGCCGTACCACTTTCCCGCCGGCTCGGTTTCGGCAGCATCCTCGGCTACCTCGTGGCGGGCATCGTCATCGGCCCGTCGGCGCTGCGGCTGGTGACGGATGTCGAGCGGATCAAGGCAGTTGCCGAACTCGGCGTCATCATGCTGCTGTTCCTGATCGGGCTGGAATTGCGTCCCCACCGGCTCTGGGTGTTGCGCAAGGCGGTGTTCGGCCTCGGCCAGATGATCCCCAGCACGCTGCTGCTGGCCGGGCTGGCGCATCTGGCGGGCATCGGCTGGGCCGGCGCGCTGGTGCTCGGTGCAGGGTTGTCGCTGTCGTCGACCGCCATCGTGCTGCCGATGCTGGGTGAGCGGGAACTGCTCTCATCGAGTGCGGGGCGCGACGCTTTCGCGGTGCTGCTGTTCCAGGACATGGCGTTCATACCGCTGGTTGCCCTGGTCCCGCTGCTCGCCGGCTCCGACGTTCCCACCCACATCCCCTGGACCGGCGTTGCAAAAGGTGTAGCCGCCATCGCTGTCATCCTGATCGGCGGCAATTTCCTGGTGCGGCCGGTGTTCCGCCTGGTGGGGGGTGCCAAGACGCAGGAGGTGTTCACCGCGACGGCCCTTCTGCTGGTGGTCGGCACCGCGGCGCTGGCAAGCTGGGCGGGCCTGTCCACGTCGCTCGGCGCGTTCATGGCGGGCGTTCTGCTATCGGATTCCGAGTACCGCCATGAGCTGCAGGCCGATATCGAGCCGTTCGAGGGGTTGCTGCTCGGCTTCTTCTTCATCTCGGTTGGCATGTCCGCCAATCTGGGCCTCGCGTTGCAGCAACCGGCGATCGTTGCGGGAGCGGTTGCGGTGCTGATCGTGACCAAGGTCGCGGTGGCATTCCTGCTCGGGCTTTTGAAGCGAGGCACGGTCCGCAGTTCATTGCGGTTCAGCCTGGCACTTCCCGAAGGCAGCGAGTTCAGCTTCGTGCTGTTCGGGGTGGCGGTGTCGAGCGGCGCGCTGGCGCAGGACCGCGCGGACATCGCGACACTGGCGATTGCGGTGTCGATGGTGCTGACGCCGATGCTGTTCGCGGTGTCGGAACGCTGGATCATCCCGCGCCTGGAAACCTGCCGCGAGCCGGCCTACGACCCAATCGATGCGCCGCCGACGCCGGTGATCATCTGCGGGTTCGGCCGTGTCGGCCAGGTCGTCGGCCGCGTGTTGCGGATGCAGAACATCGCTTTCACCGCGCTGGACCAGGATTCCGCACAGGTCGATGTGGTGCGCCGCTTCGGCAACAAGGTGTATTTCGGCAATCCGGGCCGCGAGGAAGTGCTGCGGGCCGCCGGCGCCGACACCGCGAAAGTGCTGGTGGTGGCGCTGGACGACATGGACCAGACGCTGGCCGTGGTGGAAATGGCGAAACGCCATTTCCGCAACCTGAAGATATATGCGCGCGCACGTAACCGGCGGCACGCGCACCTGCTGATGGCGGTGGGAATTTCCGGCATCATTCGCGAAACTTTTTTTTCCAGCCTGCGGCTTACCGAGTTGGTGCTCGAGGAACTGGGTGTCCCGAAGGAGTCGGCCAGCCGCGCGATCGAGTTGTTCCGTGAGCAGGACGAGCGGCTTCTGGTCGAAACCCAGGCGATTGCCGGCGACGAGCAGAAGCTGATCCAGAGCAGCCAGCAGGCGGCGGCGGAATTGATGGAGTTGTTCGAGGCGGATCGGGGGCGGAGATAGGTGCGTTGGAAGACGGTGGCCTGAGGGCCACGCTTCGAAGTAGCGTTGGAAGACGGTGGCCTGAAGGCCATCCTACGGTTGGAAGTGGTTCCAGCCTGGGGTTTTCGGGTCGAGACGAATGGTGCCGGCGCTGACCTGGACTTCGGGAGGGCCGGGGGCGAAACGGCCGATTTGGGTTACGGGCACGGCTTTGCGGGCGCATTCGGCGATCAGGCTGGTTTCGTTTTCCAGTGGGACTGCCAGCAGGAGTTCGTAGTCGTCGCCGCCGGTCAGGCAGGTTTCCAGCAGGTTTGCGGTTGCGGCGGCGCGGGACAGCGGGATGCGGGCGGCATCGATTTCTGCGCGCAAGCCGGAAGCGCGGGCCAGGTGGCCGCAATCCTGCACCAGACCGTCGGACACATCCATTCCGGCCGACGCTATCCCGGCGAGTTCCAGGCTCAGGCGCGGCTGCGGCAGGCGGTAGCGGGCGGCCAGGAAGCCGTCCAGGTCAGGGACCTGGCCGCGCAGGGCGAGCAGCCCCAGTGCGCCGTCGCCGATGGTGCCGGTGACCCACAGCCCGTCGCCGGGCCGGGCGCCGGAGCGCTGCAATGCACGGCCGGGGGCGACGTGGCCGATGATGGTGGCCGACAGGGTGATCGGGCCGGGCGTGCTGGTGGTGTCGCCGCCGAGCAGGGTGACGCCGTACTCGGCCTGGTCGAGGGCAAGGCCGGCGGCATAGGCGGCGAACCACGCGGCACCGGTGCCGCGCGGGACCGAGACGGTCATCAGGTAATGCAGCGGTGTCGCGCCCATCGCGGCCATGTCGGACAGGTTCACCCGCAGCAGCTTGCGGCCGAGCGTCTCCACCGGGTCGCCGGGCAGGAAATGCACGCCTTCGACGATGGTGTCGGCTGAGACCACCAGCTCGCGGCCGGGTGGCGGGGCGAATAAAGCTGCGTCGTCCAGCAGGCCGAGGGCGCCGGGGGCTGCAAGCGGCCGGAAATGCGAGATCAGCCGGAACTCGGACGGCAGATCGCCGGCCGGGTCGTCCGGGCCAGCCGTTATTGACGCACCTCGAACTCGCGGGGGCGCAGGGTGCGGGCCATGGTCTCCATCAGGCCGTTGGCCATGCGCGGCTCCTCGCCGGCAAAGAAGCCGTGCGCCACGTCCATGTATTCGTTGATGACCACCGCAACCGGCGGCCCGTCGCGCATCGAGAACTCGGCGCCGGCCGCCCGCAGCAGCGCGCGCAACACCGGGTCGAGACGGCCGATCGGCCACTCGACGGGCAGCGACTGGGCCAGCAGCAGGTCGAGCGCGCTCTGCTTTTCGACCGCCTCGCGCACGATCCGGCCGAACAGCTTCACATGCGCGTCGGGCACCCGGCCCGCCTCGTAGCCGCCGTCGCCCGGCAGCGTGCCCGGCAACTCGCCGAGCCGATGGCGCACGAATTGTTCGATCACCGCCTCGGGGTTCTCGCCGCCCTGTTCGGCCTGGAACAGGGCCTGCACCGCACCCACCCGCGCCGCGGTGCGTGGACGGGTCATCGCCGGTCCCTTGGCCATCATCTAAGCTCCCAGCCGGCGGGCCGCCGCCACCTGCATCAGGGCGGCAACGGCGGCTTCGGCACCCTTGTTGTGGCCGTCGGCACCGCTCCGCGCCACCGCCTGCTCGATCGAATGCACCGTCAGCACGCCGGAGCCAAGGGCGATGCCGTGTTGCAGGGCCACCGCCATCAGCCCCGCCATCGTCTCGCGGCAGATGTAGTCGTAATGGTCGGTGCCGCCGCGCACGATGCAGCCGAGGGCCACGAAGCCGTCGAAATGGCTTTCGCCGCCCAGCACGATGCGGATCGCCTGCGGCAGTTCGAAGCTGCCTGCCACGTCGAGCATGTCGTGGGTGGCGCCGGCTTCCGACAGGATGCGCAGCGCGCCCTGCGTCATGCCGTCGATCACCGTGCGGTAATAGGGCGCGCGCACCACCAGCATGTGCGGCTTGCCGCCGGGCACGGCCGGCGCGCTGGGCATCGGCGCGTCGGCGGTGCTCACGCCGGCGTCTCGATGCTGCGGCGGCCCACCACGTTCAGGCCGTAGCCCTCCAGGCCGACGATGGTGCGCTCGGTGTTGGACAGCAGCACCATGTCATGCACGCCGAGGTCGGCCAGGATCTGCGCGCCGATGCCGTAATCGCGCAGCATCCGCTCGCGCACCGCGGCGTGGCCATGCCGGCCGGTCACGAAATCCAGCAGTCCCGCGGTGCGCCAGTCGTGCAGCACCACCATGACGCCGCGGCCCTCGGCCTCGATCTGCCGCATCGCCTGGTGCATCAGCCGGCTGGTGCGGCCGCCCGGCAGCATCTGGATCGGGTCGAGCGCCTGCATGCGGACCAGGACCGGGCCGGGCGAGGCGATGTCGCCCTTCACCATCACCACGTGTTCGGCCTGGTTCAGCGTGCTCGAATAGACCAGCACCTGCCAGGGGCCGGTATCCAGCTCCTGCACCTGCGTCTCGTGGACCCGGCGGACCAGTTTCTCGGACCCGCGGCGATGCGCGATCATGTCGGCGATGGTGCCGAGCTTCAGCGCATGGCGCTGGGCGAACGCGACCAGGTCCGGCAGGCGCGCCATGGTGCCGTCGTCGTTGAGGATCTCGCAGATCACGCCGGCCGGGATCAGCCCCGCCATGCGCGCGATATCGACCGCCGCCTCGGTATGGCCGGCGCGGACCAGCGTGCCGCCCGCGCGGGCCGCCAGCGGGAACACATGGCCGGGCGAAACCAGGTCGCGCGGTGTGCTCTCGGGGTTGATGGCAACGGCGATGGTGTGCGCGCGGTCGCGGGCGGACACGCCGTTGGTGATGCCGTCGCGCGCCTCGATGCTGACGGTGAACGCGGTCTGGTGGCGCTGCTGGTTGGCCACCGCCATCATCGGCAGCTCCAGCCGGCCAATCTGGGCCGGGCTGAGCGCCAGGCAGATCAGCCCGCGCGCGTGACGCATCATGAAGGCGAGCGCCTGCGGCGTCGCGAACTGGGCGGGGATGATCAGGTCGCCCTCGTTCTCGCGGTCCTCGTCATCGACCAGGATGAACATCCGCCCGGCGCGCGCCTCGGCGATCAGCTCGGACGTGCTGCTGATGGCGTCGTGCAGGGTCTGGCGGACCAGAGTGTCGCTCATGCGGTCTCCGTCAGGCGCGCCACGTAGCGGGCCAGCATGTCGATCTCGATGTGGACCGCATCGCCCGGCACGCGCAACCCGAGTGTCGTGTGCGCGGCCGTGTGCGGGATGATGTTGACACCGAACGCCGGCGATCCGGACGGCGCCGTGCTGACCTCGTTCACGGTCAGGGAAACGCCGTCGATCGTCACCGATCCCTTCGGCGCGATGAAGCGGTGCAGCGGCGGGGCCACCTCGACGGCGATGCGCAGCGAGCCGGCTTCGGGGGCCACCGACACGACGTGGCCGACGCCGTCCACGTGGCCGGACACCATATGGCCGCCCAGCTCGTCGCCGAGGCGCAGCGCGCGTTCGAGGTTGATGCGGGTGCCGGTCTGCCAGCCGCCCAGCGTGGTGCGCGCGACGCTCTCACCCGACACATCGACCGCGAACCAGTCGGGGCCGAGCGCCGTCACCGTCAGGCAGCAGCCGGAACACGCGATCGAGGCGCCGATCGCGGTGCCGCCCGACGCGTCGAGGAACTCCGGCGGCGCCTTGATGGTGGCGCGCATGTCCTGGTGGCCGCCGCTGCGGGTCACTTCGCGGACCACGCCGAGTGCGGTGATGATGCCGGTGAACATTATTGGTCCGTTCCACGGAACGCGGTCATGACATCAGCGCCGAGCAGGGCGGGCGCGCCCATGGGCACGAATTTTTTCATGTCGGCGAGCGCGTCCACATCCAGATCCTGCACTGAAGGAAGCCCGTCCGCCCCGATCAAGCCCGGGGCGTGGAACCAGACCAGCCTGTCCACCAGATCGGCGCGCAGCAGGGCGGACGCAAGCTGCGCACCGCCCTCGACCAGCACACGGGTCAACCCGCGGGTGCCGAGCGCCTGCAGCGCGGCCGCCAGGTCGATGCCGCCGGGTCCGGCCGGCACCAGCACGCAGCGCGCGCCGGCCTCGGCCAGAAGCTGCGCGCGCGACGGCACGATCTCGCCGGTGCCGGCCGCGGCCGGGGCCACGCCGTCGGGCAGGCTGTCGGTGTGGTACAGCAGCCAGGCCGGCGCCTGGTGCGCGCCGGCGACGATGCGTGCGGTGACCGGGGTGCGCAGCCGGCTGTCGGCGACGATGCGCACGGCCGGACGGTGCGCGAAGCCGGCGATGCGGCAGGTGAGGTCGGGGTCGTCGGCGGCGAGCGTGCCGGCGCCGACCATCACCCCGTCATGCTGACCGCGCAGCGCATGCACGGCACGGCGGGCGGCATCCCCGGTGATCCAGCGGCTTTCGCCCGTCCGCGTGGCGATCCGGCCGTCCAGCGTGCTGGCCAGCTTCAAGGTCACCAGAGGCCGCCCGAGCCGCACCCGGGCGAAAAATCCCGCCAGCGTCTCGTGGGCTTGCTCGGCCATGAAACCGTC
>CAZZWO010000111.1:0-9685 GCA_964657885.1 uncultured Acetobacteraceae bacterium
CTTTTGGCGCGGCACTGACGCTGGGCGCGGGGGCGGCCCGAGCCGATGACTACACCGACCTGCTCGAGATCCTGCATGCCCGTGGCAGCCTTTCGCAAACCGAGTACACGTCGTTACTGCGCAAGCACATGCACGGTGGCTCGCGGACCACGAGCCGGACCAGGCGCACCACGCAGACCATCGAGCCGGTGCCGAGCGACGAGGCGGAAGCACAGTCCCGCCGGGATGCGCTGGCCGCAGCCGCCAGTGCGGCGGAAGCCGATGCCGCGATGCACAAGATGCAGGCGATGCAGCAGGACATGGAGACCAGCCCCGACATCGTGCACGTGCAGCCCTACAAGCCTGGCGCCGGCGTCACCATGCGGGTCGGCGCGGTCGACCTGAACTTCTCTGGCATCGTCAACGGCTTCTATACTTTCTCCAGCGCCGACAATAAGCGCGTCGGACCTTCCGGCGGCCTGACCGACAACAGCGGCTTCGACTCGTCCGCGGTGCGCAACGGCCTGTTGCCGGGTGCCTTCATCTTCACCGCCAACACGACGCAGCTCGGCATCGACGTGTCGGCAACGTTCGGCGTCTATCCCGGCATCAACTCGACATCCGAGGGCATCCTGGGCGCCAACACGGCCGGCAACGCGACGGCGCTCGGCACCGCAAACGGCGACTTCCGTAAGATGTTCATGACTTTCGGCACGAAGCAGCTCGGCACCATCAAGATCGGCCGCGACATCGCGATCTTCGGGTCCGACGCGATCCTGAACGACGCCACGCTGCTGAGCGTGGGTGGGACGGGCAGCAACGCCGACCCGGGCAACACCTCGCTCGGCCGCATCGGGCTCGGCTACATCTACACCGACTTCCTGCCGCAGATCACCTATATCAGCCCGGTGTTCGCAGGCTTCCAGGCAACGATCGGCGCAATCCAGCCGATGAACGAGTTCGATTTCTCCGGACTGTCGGGGTCGTCGAACGCGCATAGCGTACCGGAATTCGAAGGCAAGGTGACCTGGGACTACAAGACGGCATCCTTCACCGCCCATGCGTGGGCCGGCTTCATGACGCAGTCGCAGCAAAACATCACGCCGCTCAATCCGGGCGTGCCGACCAACAACAAGGTGGCGGCCGCGGGTGAAGCCGGCGTGACGCTGGGCTTCGGTCCGTTCGGCGCGACCGTCTATGGCTATCGCGGCAGCGGCGTCGGCACGACGGCGAAGTTCTTCGACGGCATCTCGGCAGACGGGCAGCTGCGCGACTCCGAGGGCGGCTACGTGCAGGGCAGCTGGAAGATCACGCCGAAGTTCAAGCTGGTCGGCAGCTACGGCGAAAGCTCGCTCTATCGCGCAGCCGGCGATATCGACCCGAACCTGGTGCGGCGTAACGAGTCCGAAGTGGGCGCCGCCTATTACAACCTGACCGACTGGGTGACGCTGGTGGGCGAATACGCGCACGAGGAGTCGAAGTCGCATGGCGGCGCGTCGACCACCGCGAATGCGTTCACCGCGGGCGCGATCCTGTTCTACTAAGACCGCCGCTCGACCTTTGCGGTTGGGAACCGATGTTCACGCCCGGGAAGCGAGTCTTCCCGGGCGTGAATTTTTTGCGCGGCGCCTCAGGCAGCCTCTCCTGCGCAGACGCCGCTGGCCCAAGCCCATTGGAAGTTGTAGCCGCCTAGCCAGCCGGTGACATCGACCGCCTCGCCGATGACGAACAGGCCTGGCACGTGGCGCGCCTCCATTGTGCGTTGCGAGAGGTCGGCGGTGCTGACGCCGCCAAGCGTCACCTCCGCCTTGGCATACCCTTCGGTTCCTGCCGGCTGCACGACCCATCGCCGCAAGCGCCCTTCGAGCGCCGACAGCGCGCGATCGGGCAGCTCCGCCATCGGCGCGGCCGCCAGCTCCGGCGGCAGGAAAGCGTCGGCGAGACGTTGCGGCAGGATCTCGGCCAGCGCGCCCCGCAACCCGGCTTTCGGGCGCGATTGCTTGCGAGCTTTCAGGAAACCGGGTGCGCAGGCCGGAGCCAGGTCGATCGCGACATCCTCGCCGTCGCGCCACGCGGACGAAATCTGCAGGATCGCCGGTCCGGACAGGCCACGATGGGTGAACACCATGCCCTCGCGGAACGCCGCGCGGCCGCAACTGGCGACGATGTCGGCCGACACGCCCGCCAACGACTGGGTCTTCGCCAGGTCGGCAGCCGCCAGTGTCAGCGGCACCAGGGCGGGGCGCGTCTGCGCCACCGCCAGGCCGAAGCGTTGGGCCAGGTCGTAGGAAAAGCCGGTGGCGCCCAGTTTCGGGATCGACAGGCCACCGGTCGCGAGCACCACCGACTCCGCCGTTATGTCGCCGGCCGCGGTCTCGATGCGGAACCGGTCGGCGCGCGAGACGCCGGAGACGCTTTGCTGCAAACGCAGATCGACATTCGCCGCGGCGCATTCCGACAGCAGCATGCCGACGATCTGCCGCGCCGAGCCGTCGCAGAAAAGCTGGCCCAGCGTCTTTTCGTGCCAGGCGATCCCGTGCTGCCCGACCATGGCCAGGAAATGCTGCGGTGTGTAGCGCGCCAAAGCCGAGCGGCAGAAATGCGGGTTGGCGGAAAAAAACTTATCCGGGATGCAATCCAGGTTGGTGAAATTGCAGCGCCCGCCGCCGGAGATCAAAATCTTCTCGCCGGCCTGCCTGGCATGGTCGAGCACGATGACACGCCGGCCGCGACGGCCCGCCACCAGCGCGCACATCAGGCCGGCAGCACCCGCACCCAATATGACGATGTCCGCTGCTTCCACGCGGCCGGGGTGTGCGCTTCCGGGCTGGCCGCGGTCAAGGTGGCCGCCCGAGCAGGCGGCCCGCTCAGCTGTAGGAGGCCCGCTCAGACCAGGATGTTGAGCGAGGGCCGCACACCCGCTGACGGCGGCTGGCGCGCGGAAGGCGTCTGCGTGGCCGGCGCCTGCCCCTGATCGTCACGCGACGAACTCGCCCGTGTCGAGTACTGACCGTCCGGGGCGGCGGACGGTGGCTGTGCCGGTTTCGGCTGAACCAGCGATGCGCGTGCAAACCCCGACAATGCAAGAGCGGAAAGGCTCATTTGCAGGAAACCCCCTGGTTGGAACGGACGCGGTTATCCGGTGAAAACCTTAACAAACGATGCACCCGAACTGGGCTCAGGAGGCTTCGGCCATAGCGGAAGGCGGCACCAGCGCCAGGCGGTTGGTGAAGCGCATGGCGGGGTTGCCGATAAAATCGTGCGAGCCCGTGTGGACGAGCGATCCCTGGGTATCGAGCCAGATCTGCCCGCCGATGTCCCGCCAGCGACGGCAGAAAGTGTAGTCTTCGCTGAGGTAATGGCGGGTCTCCGGCTCGATCATGCAGTCGAACAGCGCGTAGCGGTGCGCGCTTTCGGTCTGCACTGCCCGGTCATGGGCTGCGGCAAACGCCAGTTCGGGGTAGGCGGCGATCATCCGCAGCAGCGCGGCGCGCCGGATCAGCATGAAGCCGGTGCCGGCATATTCGCCGGTGACGAACCCGTCCCGCGACTCCGCCTGCTCGCCTTCACAGGGCAGGCCCACGTAGCGCAGCGGCGACGTGTCGAGCGACTCGCCGCCCCGGATGCGCCCGATGGCCTCCATGGACCAGTCGCGCACTTTCAGCGGATACATGCCGGCAACCACGTCGTGATCGAAGGCGACCATGCGCAGAAGCTGTGCCGGCTGGAACGTGATGTCCGCATCGACAAACATCAGGTGCGTGGCGTCCGGCCGGTCGAGGAACTGGGTCACCAGCGTGTTGCGGCTTCGGGTGATCAGCGAATCGTAACCCAGAAGGTCCACGCTGACGTTGAAGCCCATCTGGGTGCCGAGCATCAGCAGGTTGGTGGTCGCCAGCATGTAGCCCTGCGTGACCAGCCCGCCGAAGCAGGGGGTGCAGACCACGATGTGGAGGTCTTTCGGTAGCTGCATGATCGAGCGTGTTCCCGGCGTGTTCACCCCGGTCTAGCACCGGAAGATGAACGATCCGTTGCGACATCGCCGCAACCGTCGACAGCGCCCTTCCTCGCGAAAACACCACGATCTTTGACCATGACTGGGCGCGACCCTATATGCCGGTCATGTTCACCCGTGGAAAACCGCACCCATGAACTACCGCTCCTACCAGCAGATCGACCGCCGCCGGTCGCGGCAGATCCACGTTGGGCGCGTGCCGGTCGGCGGGGATGCGCCGGTGACGGTGCAGACGATGACCAACACATTGACCTCGGACGCGGCGGCAACCATCGCCCAGATCCGCCTGGCGGAGATCGCCGGCGTGGACATCGTGCGGGTCTCGTGCCCGGACGTGGAGAGTACGGCGGCCCTGGCGGAGATTGTGCGCGAGGTGAACGTGCCGATCGTCGCCGACATCCATTTCCACTACAAACGCGCGATCGAGGCGGCCAAGGCCGGTGCCGCATGCCTGCGGATCAACCCGGGCAACATCGGCAGCGCCGAGCGGGTGCGCGACGTGATCAAGGCGGCGCGCGACTACAACTGCTCGATGCGCATCGGGGTGAACGCCGGTTCTCTCGAGCGCCATCTGCTGGAGAAGTACGGCGAGCCGAACCCTGACGCGCTGGTCGAGTCGGCGCTGGAACACGCCAAGATCTTGCAGGATCACGACTTCCACGAGTTCAAGATCAGCGTGAAGGCGTCCGACGTGTTCCTGGCCGTCGCCGCCTACCAGCAGCTGGCGGAAGTCTGCGACCACCCGCTGCATATCGGCATCACCGAAGCCGGCGGCAAACGGACCGGCACGGTGAAAAGTGCGATCGGCCTCGGCAGCCTGCTCTGGGCGGGCATCGGCGACACCTTGCGCGTATCGCTGTCGGCCGAGCCGGCCGAGGAAGTCCATGTCGGCTGGGACATCCTGAAGTCGCTCGGCATCCGTCACCGCGGCGTGAAGATCATCTCCTGCCCGTCCTGCGCCCGGCAGGGCTTCGACGTCATCCGCACGGTGGCGGCGCTGGAGGAACGGCTGGCGCATATCGAGACGCCCGTCACCCTGAGCATCATCGGTTGCGTGGTGAACGGGCCGGGCGAGGCGCTGATGACCGATCTCGGCGTCACCGGCGGCGGCAACGGGCGGCACATGGTCTATGCGGCCGGCCGCACCGACCACACCGTCGAGGGCGGTTCGATGATCGACCACATCGTCGAGCTGGTCGAGCGCAAGGTGGAGGCGATCAAGGCCGAAGCACCGCCGCCCGCCGCACTACCCCAGCAGGTCGAGCGTGAGCGGGTCGGGCTCGCCGGCGAAATAGCGGCCTAGGGCTTCGCTGAACGCCGGCACGCTCGGCGCAGCGCGGGCGAACAGCGTCATCGACGACCGGAACTTCATGTCGTCCGGCGAGCCGAAGATGGCGTGCGCACTGCGTCCCTGCACCTGGTTGACCAGGGCAGTGCAGGTCAACAGCCGTTCGCCCAGCACGGGATGCGCCAGGTAGGCCTGCGCCTCCTCCAGCGAAGCGATGGCGTAGTGTCTGGCCGTGGAACTGTGACCCAGCCCGGCGATCTGCGGGAACACGAACCACATCCAGTGCGACCGTTTGGCGCCGGCCCGCAACTCCGCCAGCACGGCGGCATAGACCGGCGCCTGCGCATCGACGAAGCGTTGCAAATCGTGACCATCGTCCATCGTGCGTCCCCTTGCTCCGGCTTTTGAACGAATGACCTTCAGTGCCGTTCACCTCGCCTCGGCGGGAGCGTTCCCCGCGTAACCGGAGCGGCAGCAGGCAAGTGCACATCAAGAAGGCGTCGCAGTCCTCCGGCGGTGCGAACCCTGCCGGCTCGGAGCCGGGCGTGACCGACGGCCCGATCCACAGCGAGGCGCTGGGCCTGGCGCGGCTGCTCAGCAGCGCCGCCCCGAAACCGATCATCCTTGCGGCCCATAGCGAAGCTCAGGCGCTCCGCCTCGTCGCCGCGGCCAACGCCATGGTGCCGGCGCGGCAAGCGGTGCTGCTGCCCGGCTGGGACTGCCTGCCGTTCGATCGCACCAGCCCGTCGCGCGCGGTGATGGGCCTGCGGATGGAAGCCCTGCGCCGCATCGCGGCCGGCGACACCTCGCTGGTCGTGGCGCCGGTGGAAGCACTGGCCCAGAAGCTCCCTCCGCCAACCACGATCTGGACGCTGGAGGTCGAACCGGGCCAGCCTATCGGCCGCGATGCTCTGCTGGGCCACCTCCAGCGGCTTGGCTACGCGCTGGAGGACGAGGCGACGCAGCCCGGCGAAGTGGCGGCACAGGGCTCGGTGATCGACGTGGTGCCGGCCGATGGCGGCCCCGCTACCCGCATCCGGCTCGAAGGCGAGGGTGAGGCGTCGGTCGTGGCCGGCCTGAACGTGTTCGACCCGATGACCCAGCGCAGCCGGGGCGAGGTGCGAAGGCTGTCAGCCGGGCCGGCGTCGGAACTGGTGGCGGCGCGCGACGCGACCGATACCCCTGATCACCCGCCGGGCGCCGAGCATCGCCTGCCCGAGCTTGCGGGCCCCCTCGCGAGCGTGTTCGACCTGCTGCCCGGCGCCGCCCTGGTGCTGGACGAGGATGCGGCAGACCGCATGGCCGACTACCTGGGGCAACTGGACGAGGCGCGGACCACCCGCGTCGCGCTGTCCCGGGCGACCGGCGCACCGCTCCCGCCGGACGGTCTGTACCTCGATGCGGCAGGCTGGCAGGCGGCGCGCGAGCGGCACCGGGTTTCGGAGCTGCCCTGGCCGGAAGCCGGCGCGCTGCCCGCATTCCGCGACGCAAGGGATGCTGCCGCGTCGGCCGAAGCGTTCATCGAGGCTCAGACAGCCGCCGGAAAGCGGGTCGGCCTGTCCGGGCGGCGCCTCGCGCAGGCGCTGGAGGTGACGACGGTTCCTGCCGATGGCTGGGCCGCGCTGCTCGCCCTTCCACCGGGCTCGATCGGCCTTTTGCCGGCGGGCGTCGCGCGCGGGTTTGCCGCCGACGAGGCGGTGGTGATCGGCGCCGGCGACGTGCTGCCGCCGCCCCGCAGCCGCACCGGGCATGCCGGCCTGTTCGACGTGGCGCTCGGCCCCGGCGACGCGGTGATCCACCTCGATTACGGGATGGCGCGGCTCGACGGCATCGAAACGGTCGCGGCCGGTCAGGCGGCCGACTGCCTGCTGCTCGGCTTTGCGGGAGACGCGCGCAAGCTGGTGCCCTGTGCCGAGATGGATCGCGTCTGGCGCTACGGCGCGGGCACCGATGGCGTGCGGCTGGACCGTGCCGATGGCTCGAGCTGGCGCCGCCGCCAGGGCGAGGTGCTGAAATCGTTGGACGAAACCGCGAGGATCCTGGTGCAGCAGGCCGGCGAGCGGGAGGCGATCGGCTCCATCCCGATCAGGCCGCCCCGCCGGGCGATGGACCGCTTCGTCGCAGGGTTTCCGTTCACCCCCACCCCGGACCAGGAGGCGGCGTTCTCGGCCATCGCCACCGACCTCGCCGGGCCACGCCCGATGGACCGGCTGCTGTGCGGCGATGTCGGCTTCGGCAAGACCGAGGCGGCGCTGCGGGCGGTGGCAGCCGTGGCGCTGTCGGGGCGGCAGGCGGCGGTGCTGGCGCCGACCACCGTGCTCGTCCGGCAGCATCTGGCCACTTTCCGGCGCCGGTTCGAGGCCGCCGGCATCGAGGTCGCCGCATTGTCGCGCCTGACCAAGCCTGCCGAAGCGCGCGCCATCCGGGCGAGGCTCGCGGATGGCAGCCTGCGCGTGGTGATCGGCACCCAGGCGCTGGCCGCCCCGGATCTGGAGTTCGCCGATCTGGCACTCGTGGTGACCGACGAGGAGCAGCGGTTCGGCACCAAGGCGAAAACCGCGTTGGCCGGGATGCGACAGGGCGGGGCGGACCGTGGCGTGCACGCATTGACGCTGACGGCCACGCCGATCCCGCGCACGCTGCAGGGGGCGCTTGCCGGCCTGCAATCGTTGTCGGTGCTGAGCACACCGCCGGCGCGCCGGCAGCCGGTGCGGACCACGGTGCTGCCGCTGGACGAGGCGGTGCTGCATGCGGCGCTGACGCGCGAACATGCGCGCGGCGGCCAGAGCTTCTGCGTGTGCCCGCGCATCGAAGACCTCGACGGGGTGGCGGCTCTGCTCGGGCGGCTGGTGCCCGGCCTGTCCGTCGTGGTGCTGCATGGCAAGATGAAGCCGGATGCGCTGGACAGCGTGCTCGTCGGGTTTTCTGAGGGGCATGGCGACGTGCTGCTCTCGACCGACATCATCGAAGCCGGGCTCGACATCCCGCGCGCCAACACGATCATGGTCTGGCGCGCGGATCTGTTCGGCCTCGCCCAGCTACACCAGTTGCGCGGGCGCGTCGGACGCGGCCGGGCTCGCGGCATGGCATGGCTGTTCACCGACCCAGGCGCCCTGCCGACCGATGCGGCGGCCGACCGGCTGGCGGCGCTGGCGTCGCATGACGGGCTCGGCGCCGGCTTCGCGGTGGCGGCACGCGACCTGGACATCCGCGGCGCCGGCGACCTGCTGGGCTCATCCCAGGCCGGGCACATCAAGCTGCTCGGCGTCGAACTGGCCCGCCACCTGCTGGTGCGCGCAATGGAGAGTGCGCGGGCTCAGGCGGATGGCGGGGGTGAGGCGCCGGAAGACGAGTGGCGGCCCGAGATGGTGCTCGACCTGCCGTCGACCATACCCGCCGGCTACATGCCCGACCCTGCCGCCCGCATCGCCCTGCATGCCCGGCTGGCCCGTCCGGGCGACACGGGCGCACTGACCGAGGAACTGGAGGATCGCTACGGCGACATGCCCGCCGAATTGGACCAGTTGATCGCCCAGGCGGAGCTGCGCGCCCTCTGCCGCGGCCTGGGCGTCGCACGGCTGGAAGCCGGTCCAGCCGCAATCGCCGCCGACATGCGGGCCGAACCGCCGGACGTCGAGGGCCTGGAGCGCAAGAACAAACGCCTGCTGCTGCGCGAGCCCACCGCCGGCCCGGCAGAACGCCTGGCCGCCAGCCGCCGCCTGCTCCGCCTGATATCGCGCGGGCTGCGCTGACGCTATTCCGGTGGAACGGGGCTGCAGGCGGCGGTTGCGGCGCGGGCCAGCACCACCATGCGGCGGGCGGCGACGCCTGCGCCGGCCATCTCGCCCGCGACGTGCTGCAGCAGCGGGCTCGACAGCAGCGCATGCGCGGCGGTGTTGGCCGCCACCTCGGCGCCGACGACCGCGCCTGCCGACATCGCGGTGCGCCGGAGCAGGCCCAGCGTTGCAAACAGACCGGGCCGCAGCCCGTGCAGCGCCGCCACTTGGCGGATCAGCCGAAGCCCGCGCCATGCCACGAACACCGCCGCCAGCCCGGATGACGGCATCGCCGCCACGCCCGCCAGCGACTGGAAGGCGGCGGTGCGGCCGAGCGCGTCGGCCTGGACACGCAGCGAGGCCGCGGGTCCGGCGCGCAACAGCGCGAGGATGGCGTCCGGATCGTTGATCGCGTCGATCGCCGGCAGCAGCGCCGGGCCTTCGGGCAGCTCGCGCAGCCATTCGCGCGCGGCGGCCGCACGGCGCACCGGGTCGGTGCCGGCGAGGTCGGCCCGCAACCGGTCCACCACCCGGAGCGACGACAGCGCCGCCCATTCGCGCCAGAAGCCCAGGCCCACCATCGAGAAGCCGACGCCGGCGATGCCCGCCGCCGCGCCGCCCAGGAAG
>CAZZWO010000112.1:0-9581 GCA_964657885.1 uncultured Acetobacteraceae bacterium
CGCGGTTCAGGCAGTGGATCGGGCAGTATTACCCGGGCACCAGGCTGGCGTTTTCGGAGTATTCGATCGATAGCGGCAACAAGCTGATCACCGATGCCCTGGCCGAAGCCGACGTGCTGGGAATCTTTGGCTGGCAGCAGGTGGATTTGGCCGCGATGTGGAGCCCGCCGCAGCCCACCGACCCGATCGCGTTCAGCTTCCTGTTGTACCGCAATTACGACGGGGCAGGTCATGGCTTCGGCGATGTCTCGGTGCAGGCGGTCAGCGGCGACCAGGGGCTGGTGTCGGCCTATGCGGCGGAGCGGGGGGCGGCCCTCACGCTGGTGCTGATCAACAAAACCGCGGGCGACCTCGCGGTGCCGGTCAGCATCGCCGACCCGGCACCGACCGCGAAGGCCCAATGGTTCAGCTATGCCGGCAGCGACCTGACGGCGATCCACAAGCTGGCGCCGGTCGCGTTCACCGCCGGGAAGGCCAGCATAACCGTGCCGGCACTGTCGATGAACATGATCGTGGTGCCTTTGAAGTGACCGGTGGCTGGCGCGTCGTCGTGCGCCCGGCAGTGGGCGGGGCGCTTGCTAGTTGTGGGTGAACGGCGCATGATGTAATACTTCTTGTAATACGGATTTCATCATGTCGACTTTAACGGTGCGGAGACAGGGCAATTCGGTCGGGGTGATTTTCCCGGCCGAGACGCGGGCGCGCATGGGGTTCGAGGTCGGACAGGACCTTACTCTGATCGAGCTGGCCGACGGGGTGAAGCTGGTGAAGCGCAACCTCAAGCTGGAGCGGCAGATGCAGCTTGCGCGCGAGGTGCTGCGCGACCAGGCGGACGCATTGCAGGAACTCTCCAAGGTTTGAAATCCCGGCATTGACCGAGCCGGAGTTCCTGGAGACCGACGCGGTCATGTTCCTGCATGACTGGGCGTTGCGCGAGTACGGCGGCATCCAGGGTGTTCGTGACGAGAACCTGCTGCAAAGCGCGCTGTCCCGCCCGGTGAACAAGCTGAGCTATGCCGAGGGCGCGGCCCCGGACCTGTTCGACCTGGCGGCCGCCTACGCCTATGGGCTGGCGAGCAATCATCCATTCAATGACGGCAACAAGCGAACCGCCTGGGCGGGCTGCGTTCTTTTCCTCAAGGCGAACGGCATCGAGCTGGAGGTATCCGCAATTCGGGTGGTGGAGCAGATGCTCCGGCTGGTGCAGGGCCAATTGAACGAAGGGGATTTTGCCGGCTGGCTGCGCGGCGTGGGCACCGAACGCCGGCAGCCGGCGGGCAAAACGAGAGTTGGACGAAAATCGGCAAGGAAAGATGAATGAGAACCATGTCTTTGCGAAAGCTTCTGCTGGGCGCCACGTTGTTCGCGTCGCCCGCGCTGGCGCAGCCATATCCGGCGCATCCGCAGACCAGTCCGGGCATCGTCGCGGCCGATATCGCCGCCCGTGACCGCGCGATCGCCGACGATGTGTTCCAGGGACGTGGTCCGGGTACCGTCGCGGGTGAGGCCGCCGCCGCGTGGATCGCCGACGAGATGCGGCGCATGGGGTTGAAGCCCGGCAATAACGGCAGCTATTTCCAGGACGTGCCCAGCGTCAGCATCACGCTCGATGCCGCGCAGTCGCATTTGTCGTTCGCGACGCCGAAGGGCACGGTCTCTCCGAAGTTCCCGGCGGACGCGGTCTATTGGACGCCGCAGTTCAAGGACGCTGCAGTATCGGTCAGCGACAGTCCCTTGGTGTTCGTCGGCTACGGCGTGGTGGCGCCGGAATATCATTGGGACGATTACGCGGGCATCGACGTGCACGGGAAGACCGTTGTGCTGCTCATCAACGATCCCGGCAACGAGGACGCGCACCCGGACCCTGCGTTCTTCAAGGGCCATGCGATGACGTATTATGGCCGCTGGACCTACAAGTTCGAGGAGGCGGCCCGGCATGGCGCGGCTGCGGTGATGATCGTGCACGAAACGATACCGGCCGCTTATGGGTGGCAGGTGGTGCGCAACTCGAACTCCGGCGCGAAGTCCTGGCTCGACGAGGCGGACGGCAACGCGTCGATGGTGCCTGTCCAGGGCTGGATCACGCTCGACACCGCGCGCGACCTGTTCGCCCGCGCCGGGCTGGATTACGGGGCCGAGAAAAAGGCTGCCAACACGCCCGGTTTCAAGCCGGTGCCGATGCCTGGGCTCACGATGTCGGCCGCACTGCACTCGACGGTTTCGCATCTGAAGACGCGCAACGTGATCGGCGTCGTCGAGGGCTCGAAGTATCCTCAGGACGTTTTCCTCTACACCGCGCATTGGGACCATCTCGGCGTAAAGCCTGACGTGCCAGGCGCCGACAAGATCTATAACGGCGCGATCGACAACGGCATGGGCGTGTCCAGCATCCTGGAGATCGGCGAGGCGTTCGCGCACGAGCCGGCGCCGGCGCGGTCGATCGGCATCGTCTGCTGGACGCTCGAGGAACAGGGCCTGCTCGGCTCGCAGTATTTCGCCAAGCACCCGGTTTGGCCGCTGTCGCACATCGTCGGTGGTGTCAACATCGATGCGAACCTGCCGGAAGGCCCGTCGCACGACCTGGTGGTGGTCGGCAACGGGGCGTCGCAGCTGGAGGATCTGCTGGCGGCCGCGCTGAAGACCCAGCAGCGGGTGATCTCGCCCGATCCGGAGCCCGAGAAAGGCCATTTCTATCGGTCGGACCATATCAGCCTGGCAAAAGTCGGGGTGCCGATGCTGGACCCCGAGGGCGGGTTCGACCTCGTGCAAGGCGGCACGGGCGCCGGCCGCGCCATCCGCGACGCCTACACGCTGAACCACTACCACCAGCCATCCGACGAGTACGACCCGAAATGGGATCTGTCGGGTCCGGTGCAGGACCTTCAGGTGCTGTTCGCCCTGGGCAAGACGGTTGCCGACAGCACGGATTGGCCGAACTGGTATGCCGGGAACGAGTTCCGCGCCGTTCGTGACCGGAGCCGTTCGGGTTCCTGACCACGGCCGGCAAGCTGCGGCGAAGAATTGGAAAGATGCGGATGAACCATCCGTATCTTTCCCTGGGGTAAGGCGCGGGCCAAGCTGCGCCCTTTCGAGTTGGAGATCATCGCCGGTGCGTCACACGCTGCTGCTTGCCACATCGATCCTTGCCCTGTCCGCCGCATCCGCACGGGCCGAGGCGCCGTTCAACTTCGATGCGGTGCCCGGCAAGTTGCCGAAAACCGTGGTGCCGGACGCCTATCGGATCGACATCAAGCCCGACCTGGAGAAGCTGAATTTCTCGGGCCAGGAGAGCATCGACCTGCATGTGCGCAAGCCGGTGGACAGCATCGTGCTGAACCAGGCCGGGCTCGCTTTGCAGAAGGCCGTTCTGGAGGATGGCGCCAGCGCCTCGGTCGTTCTGGACGAGCAGGCGCAGACTGCCACGCTGCATTTCCCGCACAGCATCGCCGCCGGCAAGCACACGCTCACGATCGCCTATACCGGACCGATCCCGGCGACGCCGAACGGCATCTACTACGACGACTACAAGACCGAAGCCGGTGCCAGGAAGCGCATGCTGGTGACGCAGTTCGAGGTGGCCGATGCACGCCGCATGTTCCCGGGCTGGGACGAACCGGCGTTCAAGGCCACTTTCCAACTCTCGGTGACGCTGCCGAAGGATATGGCCGTCGTCTCCAACATGCCGGAGGGCACATCCACGCCTGTTGGCAACGATGCACGCCACATCGCCTTCGCCACGACACCGCGCATGTCGACCTACCTGCTGGCGCTGATTGCCGGCGACATGCAGGCCATCAGGAGCCGCGCTGCGAACGCCGACATGGCTGCGTGGACACCGTCCGGCGAGCAGGAACAGGCCCGTTACGCACTCGACGCGGAAACCAGGATCTTGCCGTTCTACAACGAGTATTTCGGCGTGCCCTACCCGCTGCCGAAGCTCGACCTGATTGCGATTCCCGGCAATTACGAGGCGGGCGCGATGGAGAACTGGGGCGCCATCACCTTCATCGACAACGCGATGCTGTTCGATCCGAAAACCTCTTCCCCCGGCACGCGCGAGACGATCTACCTCGATGTGGCGCACGAGATGGCGCACCAGTGGTCGGGCGACCTCGTGACGATGGGCTGGTGGGACAACATCTGGCTGAACGAGGGTTTCGCGACCTGGATGGAGTTGAAGGCGACCGATCACTTCAACCCCGCATGGGAAATCTGGCCGCGCCAGCACGACGAGCGTGAGGCGGCGATGGCGCAGGACGCGTTGCCGACCACGCATCCGATACAGCAGGTGATCCGCGACGAGACCGAAGCCAACACGGCTTTCGACCAGATCAGCTACCAGAAGGGCGAGCAGATCATCCGGATGATCGAGGACTGGGTGAAGCCGGATGTGTTTCGCGACGGCATGCGCCGCTACATGGCCGCGCATAAATACGGCAACACGACCAGTGCCGATCTGTGGGCGGCACTCGGCGCCGCATCGCACAAGGATGTCGGCCACGTTGCAGCCAGCTTCACCGAACAGCCGGGCATTCCGCTGGTCCACGTCGTTCGCAACAACCTCGACGGGCACTGCGAACTTACGATGACGCAGGAGCGCTTCACGATCCACGATCCGCACCCGCGTGCCCAGAGCTGGAGCGTTCCGGTGACCTTCGGCACGCCCGGCAAACCCGCGCACACGTTGTTGCTGGAACAGGCGCCGGTGATCCTGCCGCTCTCCGGATGCGACGCGCCCGTCAAGGCGAACCTCGGTGAGGCGGGCTATTACCGCACGCTGTACGATGCTGCATCGTTGCAGGCGCTGACAAAGGCCTTCCCGACTCTCGACCAGACCGACCGCACCAACCTGCTGGGCGACCAGTATGCGCTGTTCGTGTCCGGCCGCTCGCAACTGGCCGATTACCTGAACCTGCTGCCGGCGTTGCGCGACGAGACCAGCACCGCGGTGTGGAGCGACACGCTCTCGCATCTGGTGCGCATCGACACTGCCTTGCAGGGTTCGCCGTTACGCGCTCGGTTCGCCGCGTTTGCCGCCGGCCTTATCCGTCCCGAATTCAGCCGTCTCGGATGGGACGAAAAACCGGGCGAACCGTTCGTGAACTCGCTGTTGCGGCCGGACCTGATCGGCGTGCTCGGGAGGCTCCAGGACCCCGGCGTGGTTGCCGAAGCGCGCCGGCGCTTTGCCGCTTTCCAGACCGATCCCGCGTCGCTATCGCCGGCGTTACGCGAAGCGGTGCTGGCGATCGTCGGCAGGTCGGCGGACCAGGCAACCTATGACAGCCTGAAAGCCATGGGCATCAAGGCGACCAGCACCGAGGAGAAGCTGCGTTACTTCGAGGCGATGGCGCGGGCGTCGGACCCGAAGCTGGTCGCCGACAACGTTGCATTTGCCGATGCGGGCGAGGTGCCGAACGGGCGCATCGGTGCATTCCTGGCGACCGCCAGCCGCGGTTCGGAAAACGCCGAGCTGGTTTACCGGCTGGTGAAGCCGATGGAGTCCAGGATAGCCGCGCGCATGCCTGCGGCAGGTTTCGGCGCCGGCCCGCTGATCTCGGCTGCCTCCGGCTCCACTAACCCCGAAACCGCGAGGATGCTGCTGGCGGAGCCATCGAGCAACGCTTCGGTCGGCGCGCACATCCTGGCTGCCCGCGTGGCGGGCGGCATCGAGGCGGCGGCGGAAATCCGGCAGCGCACGATTGCGGAGATCGGTCCGTGGCTGGACAGTCAGCAGGGCGCTCCGCCTACGCATTGATCTGCCGGCGGGTGGATGCGGCGGGGATGCCGGCGCGTCCACCTATCCCACAGGTATCTACCCTCAGGCCAGCTGCTCGGTCTCGGCAGTCTGGTCTGCACGCCGTTCGGTGCGGCCGCGCCGGTCGACCACGAACTCCAGGTCGTTGGATTCATCCATCCGGAACAGTGGCGGGGCGCCCGTCTTGCCCGCATTCTTCTCGTGGTTCGAACGCGCCTTCTCGACGCGGAACGTGAGCTGGCGAAGGATGTCGATCAGTGCGTCATGCGCTTCGACGGTCATGCGGTCCAGGCTCTGGCCCGCGGCCGGCACGTTCACCAGCAATTCGGCCACCGGCACCATGGAATTGGTCACCGCGAAGGAGAACTGGGCGCCCCCGTGCGTCGGCATTTCCATGCGCGCCAGAACGACATTGTAGTTGTTCAGCCCGTCCTTCGGGACGAGCCTTTCCTCGATAGTGGCCATGCGCGCGCCCTGGAAGGAGATGATCGTTACGACACTATTATGAGACGTCTCGTGCGATTAGACCATCATTGAATCGCGCTGGTGTTAAAAAATCCCGAGCCGGCGATCGGCCGCAAGACAAGGTTCAACCGAGCGGCGGATAGGGCACACCTGTCAACGTTTCGGAAACGCTCCAAAGCCGCGACCATACCTGGCGGTCCTGCGCGTGCGGTGAAATCTGCGCCAGAGCCGGGTCTCCGCGCACTTCCAGCAACCCGTCGGGACCCCAATACTGGCCACCGGAAACGTTCGGCATCGTGGCCGCGTAGAGTCCGGGCAACGCGCCGCGCGCAGCACTCTGGCCGAGCACGCCGATTGCGAGGCCGGCCGCGCGCACCATCAGGCCGGGCATGCCGGTGGCCGCGACGAAACCGGTGGACGAAACGCCGGGGTGCGCGGCGACGCTGAGCAGGCGCGAGCTTTCGAGCCGCGCCCGGCGGTCGAGTTCGAGCGCGAACATCAGGTTGGCGAGCTTGGACTGGCCATACGCCTTGCGGCCGTCATAGGGCCGTTCGGTCTGCAGATCGTCGAAATCGATCCGCCCGCGCCGGTGGGCGATGCTGGCGATGGCGACCATGCGCGGCGCCTCGGCCCGCAGCAGAACCGGGATCAGCAGGCCGGTCAGCGCGAAATGGCCGAGATGGTTGGTGCCGAACTGCCGCTCGAAGCCATCGACGGTGACCGCACGCTGCCGCTGCAGGCCCAGCCCCGCGTTGTTCAGCAGGATGTCGATCTTGGTGGTGTCGGCCATCCGGGCGGCGAAGGCGCGCACCGATGCCAGGCTTGCCACATCGAGCTCGCTGACGGTGACCCGGGCGTCCGGATACTGGTTGCGGATGCGCGTCGCGCAGGCCTGGCCACGGGCGGTGTCGCGCACAGCGAGCACGGTGTCGGCGCCATGCCCGGCCAGCGCCAGTGCCGCCTCGTAGCCGATGCCGCTGGTGGCCCCCGTCACGACCGCGGTTCGGCCGGCGAGGTCGGGCATGTCGTTGGTGGTCCAGGCGGTCATGTCGGCACTCCGCGCGTTTGCGTCCGGCATACGGTCAAATTCGAAAACCCGCCATGCTTTGCCGCCGGTTTGGCGGCGGCGGCGCCCCTGGTGTTAACCTGTCCGGGCATGCCGCTCCATCTGATCAAGCTTTCCGTGGGGGCCACCAGCCTCGATGACCTGCAGCGGTGGCAGACCCAGCGCGCCGCCGCCCAGCCGCCGTTGCGCCACACCACCCGCAACTTCCCGCGCCGGGCCGACGAGATCCTCGCCGGCGGCTCGATCTACTGGGTGATCAACCGGTTCGTCACCGCCAGGCAGCGTATCGCCGACATCGTGGAGGGCGACCGCGGGGCCGGGTCGAAGGGCACCGACCTGATCCTGCACCCGCAACTGGTTCCGGTGCGGCCGCGCCTTATCAAGCCGTTCCAGGGCTGGCGCTACCTGAAACCGGACGATGCGCCCGAGGATGCCGACTCGGGCTTCCACGAGATGGCGCTACCGGAAGCGCTGCGGCGAGAACTTGTGGCACTCGCCCTGATCTGACATTCCTGTGACGATAAATCGCCTGCGCCGGCTGCTTTTCGGCGCTTCAATGAGGATTTTCATGCGCTTTCCGATTTCAACCCGCATGGGTATCGCCACCGCCTCGCTCGGAGCAGCACTGGCTTTCACGCCCGCCAATGCCGGAACGGCAAAAGCAGCTTCCGCCATGTTCGACCAGGTCATCGTGTTCGGCGACAGCCTGTCGGACGTCGGCAATGTCGGCCGGGCGACCGACGGCTATCTTTGGGACGAGCACGTCGCCGGCGCGTACGGGCTGAAGCTGCTGCCGTCCAGCCAGGGCGGCACCGACTACGCTTACGGCGGCGCCCATATCGACCAGGACGTGGGCAAGACGCCCAGCCTGCCGACGCAGGTGAACACCTATCTGACGGCGAACCCCAAAGCGGATGCCAAGGCACTCTATGTCATCTGGGGCGGCGGCACCGACGTGTTCGCCACCGAGCAGGATCCCGGCTCGGCCACCAGCGTCATCGACACCGGCGTCGCCGACACCATCGCGATGATCCGCACGCTCTACAAAGCCGGTGGCCGGACGTTCGTCATCGGCAACATCCCGCGCACCGACCTGACACCGCACATCCAGGTGCAGGGTGCGCAGGTGGTGGCGCAGCAGGCGGCTGTGGTGCTGCAGTGGAACAAGCAGCTTCTGGCCGCCCTGCAGGCGTTGTCGCTGCCCGGCGCGCAGATCCTGCAATATAACGCGGCGGGCTGGATGCGCGGCATTTTCGTATCGCCGACGCATTTCGGGTTCACCGACCTGACGACGCCGTGCGACGGCACCTGCGCCGACCCTGACCACACGTTCTTCTACGACATGATCCACCCAGGCTCGACCGGGCATTCGCTGACGGGGGGGGAAATCCTGTCCCTCCTCCGCCAGAAAACCGACTGACGAATGCTACTAGGCCGGCCGTCCAACGCACTTCTCTGCGCTTCCGATGCTCACGGACCCAACGGTCCGCTCCGCTTCGGTTCTCGAGAAGCACGCCGGACGACTCGGCCTGGCGCATTCTCGGCTGACTTTTGGACCAGGCTCAGCAAGCAGTTGCTAGCGGCAGGATGCTGGGGCGGTTGTTGGGTGCGTGGTGGCGGTTTGGTGTGCGAAGGGGGCTGAGGCGGGAAGGACCACGTCCATCTCGTTGGCGGCGAGGTCGCCTTCCACGGTGAAGCCGGGGGTGACGCCGCTGACCAGGAGGGAGACGGTGCCTATCCGTTCGCCGGCGGAGCGGGCGCCGATGAAGCGGGCGGAACCGTCCTCGTTGGCGTTGGCGGTGCTCGTGGTCTGCACCATGCCGAGGAAATTGCCCGACGGGCCGTATAGGCAAAGTCTCGCCACGAACATGCCGGTATAAGGCGGCTGGCCGTTCTGCTGGTCGCCGGGGTCGATCTGCGTGCCGACGGCCGACACGGGCGGGGAGAACGACACCAGGAAATTGTCGCTCTGATAAGGCTGGCTCAGCAGGAATTGGCCGGGCAGGAAATCGCCATGCCAGGTGGTGCCCTCGCGCCTCAGCAGCAGCCCGCCGCTGGACGACGCGAGCGTGACCTTCAAGTCGCCGAAGTGCCGGGATTTCGGGGTGGAGACGAACGAACCGTCAGGGCCGAATTTGTGCCAGTCGATCGCGACATTTCCGGCAAGCGCCTGGCGGCTGCCGACTTTCGTCACTTGCGCCCGCGCGGGTCCGACGGCGAAAGCACAGGCCGCAGCGATTGCGAACAGCAGAAACCGGGATCTCATGAGGCGCCCTCCGGTTGATACGGATACGG
>CAZZWO010000113.1:0-9548 GCA_964657885.1 uncultured Acetobacteraceae bacterium
CGGGATGTTGGTGATTGGAGCTGCAGCGGTCGCGATCGAGGCGATACGGATGGCCGGCACGACAGGGAAAACCATCGGTCCGATCTGGGTCGCACGAAAGTCATAGACGCCGCCTGCCTGCGGCCATTTGCCGCTTCGGATTGCACGGAATGGGACACGTTTTGCACGGCGTGGCACGACAGTGAACGCATCCGGGCATTAAGCATGGCTCCACACCCAAAACGGGTGTTTTCGAAAACATTCGAAGGAGCATACGATGTTCGATAAACGTGCAATGACGGCCGCAACCGCTCTCGCCGGCTGCCTCGCTGTGACAGCGGCTTCGGCCAGCGCCACCTGGCCGACCAGCATCGTCGGAAGCTGGAATGGTTATGCGAACACGTCGCAGGTCGTGCTGACCGTGGCGACGCAGCAGACAGGTGGAAAATGCCCTACCATCTCAGGATCCCTGAAGGATCTCGGCTCGGGCCGCGTCGACAATGTGCAGGGTTTCTACTGCCCATCCGGCGGGACGCTCGCCTTCATGCGCGCTTCGGCAGGCGCGAGCATTCCATATCAGGTTTACACGGCGAGCCTGTCGCAATCGCCCGCTCCGAGCGGTCTCGGCCTGCTGATGGCGGGCAGCTTCGGCGAGTATGCGCAAGTCGGCAAGCTCGGCCTGTATGGCTTCTCGCTGTCCCACTGAACCTACCTGCAACTTCCGAGAAAGATTCAGATAATGACCAGATTTCGCACGCTGCTCTCCGGCGTTTCGCTCGCCATGCTATGCGGCGCGGCCCCGGCTTTGGCGCAGGACTTCCCACCGACGCTGATCGGCACGTGGGTGATGCGCGCCAATAACAGCCAGTTCATCGCCGTCAACGTCAACAACCAGGGCACGACGGGAACCTGCCCGCGGATTACCGGTACGCTGGGACCGAACAACACCGCAGGCGACCCGGTCGTCGGATATTATTGTCCGGCAACCGGCTTGGTCAGCTTCCTGCGAACCAGTGCCAACACCGGAGCCACGTTCCAGGTGTTCACCGGCCAGCTGACGGAACTTTCAACCACGTTGGAGGAGCAGTTGATGGGCACGTTCCTCAGCTTTGCCGGTGGCAACAACAACGGCGCCTTCTCGTTCACCGCGGTGAACGGCTGAGCCCTGGACTGAAAAACTCGCGGAGGCGTCGCACGGGCAAACCGGTGCGGCGTCCCCGAAAGCGATCGGCCTCGAGCTCGCGCGATCCTCAGAAGACCTGGGACCGCCTGCGAAAACGCGCGTTCGCACTCAACGCGCGGAAAGCATGCGGGGACGGCCACCCAGATGGCGGCGGAACGCGCGGTAGAAGCTCGACAGGCTGTTGAACCCGCAAGCAAAGGCGATGTCGGCAACGCTCCGACTCTCGTCGGAACGACGCAGCAGCCGGTAGCACGCCTCCAGACGGCGGCGCTGCACCAGCGTCGTGAACGTGTCCCCGCTGGCCGCCAAAACCGTATGCAGGCTGCGCACCGAAACGCCGATGCCGCGTGCCGCATTGCGCGCGGACAGAGCGGGGTCGAGGATCATCGCGTCGACATAGGCGCTGAGGCGTTCCAGGCGGCGCAGACGCAGGGTCTCGCCCCGATCGCGTGCCGGCGACGCCTGCCCAATGTCGGCATGCAGCTGGCCGGCGTGCGGCGCTATGGCGGCAAACGAATACCCGTCCATCCAAAGCCTCCCGTTCCCGCAGGATACGAACCTGCCGTTGTCCTGAAGAACGCAACCCGGCCGCCGGACCGGACATGCATCGGAAGCTTGCTACGGCAAAAACCTGGCCAGCAGCGGAACGAGCACCGCGGTCGCTATGCCGTTCAGCCCCACCGCGATGCCTGCGAAGGTGCCCGCAAGCTGGTCCACCTGGAAGGCGCGTGCGGTGCCCAGACCATGGGCGGCCAGGCCAACCGCGAAACCGCGCGCCCGGAAGTCGCGGATGCGCAGCGCGTCGAGCAGCGGCGTGGCAAGCACCGCGCCGGTGATGCCGGTGCCGATGACGAGCACTGCGGTCAGGGTCGGCGAACCGCCGATGCGCTCGGAAATGCCCATGGCGATCGGCGTCGTCACCGATTTCGGGGCCAGCGACAGGATGGTCTGCCGCGAGCCGCCGAGCGCCCAGCCGATCGCCATGGCCGATGACGCCGCGGTCAGCGCACCCGCAAACAGGGCCGCGGCGATCGGCAACAATGCACGGCCAACCACGTGGCGGTTGCGGAACAGCGGCACCGCCAGAGCCACCGTTGCCGGTCCGAGCAGGAAATGCACGAACTGCGCACCCTCGAAATAGGTGGCGTAACTGGTGCCCGTGGTCAGCAGCACCGTCACCAGCAGGGCCACCGCAATCGCCACGGCGTTCACCAACGGCGCACGGCCGGCACGTTCATGCAGCAGCGCACCGGCCGCATAGGCAGCGAGCGTCAGGGTCAGCCATAGCAGCGGCTGCGTGTGCAGATACACCCAGAGCCCTGCAATCGCGGAGTGCCCGGCGTGGATCATGCGCGCGCCAGCAGCCGGTCCACGGCGCGGAACACCAGGGCAGTGACAGCGATCGTCAGCACCGTCGAGCCGACAAGTGCCGCGCCCAAGGGGAGCCACTCACGCGCGATGCGGCCGCCATTCGCCATCACGCCGACTGCGGCCGGAACGAAAAACAGGCTGAGATGCCGCAGCAGGAAGCCGGCTGCGGCCTCAAGCTCGTCAGAGATGCGCCCGCGCCAGATCAGCACCCCGGCCAGCAACACCATGCCGACCACCGGGCCGGGCACCGGCAACGCAAGCGTCTGAGCGATGACTTCGCCGATCAACTGGCATCCAAGCAGCACCACCAGCGCCAGGATCACGATACGTCTCTGCCCCGGTCGCCCAGCGTCAACGCAGGCAGGGTGTGCCGCTCATTGGGCAGCGATGGCGGGGGTGGCGGCGGCGAGGCGGCGCGTCTTCAGCTCGGCGGCGACGAGGAACGACAATTCCAGCGACTGCTCGGCGTTCAGCCGCGGGTCGCAGAAGGTTTCGTAACGCTGGCCGAGATCGGCTTCGGTCAGGCGGTGTGCGCCGCCGACGCATTCGGTGACAGGCTGGCCGGTCATCTCCACATGCACGCCGCCGGGACGGGCACCCTCATCGGCAAACACATCGAAAAAGCCACGCACTTCGGCAAGGATGCTGTCGAAATTGCGGGTCTTCACGTTTTGCGCGGTGCTGATGGTGTTGCCGTGCATCGGGTCGCACAGCCAGACCACGCGACGGCCATGACGCTGCACCGCCCGCAGCAGCGGTGCGAGATGCGTACGCACCCGTTCCGCGCCCATGCGGCTGATCAGCGTCAGGCGGCCGGGCTCATCGTCGGGGTGCAGGATGTCGATCAGCCGCATCAGGTCGTCGGGCTGGGTGGTCGGGCCGACCTTGATGCCCACCGGGTTGCGCACGCCGCGCAGGAACTCGACATGCGCGCCGTCCACCTGGCGGGTGCGGTCGCCGATCCACAGGAAATTCGCCGAACAGCCGTACCAGTCGCCGGTGGTGCTATCGACCCGGGTCAGCGCCTGTTCATAGGGCAGCAGCAGGCATTCGTGGCTGGTGTAGAACTCGGTCTCGCGGATCTGCGCGGTGTTCTGGCTGCCGATGCCGCACGCCGCCATGAAGCCCAGCGTCTCGTCGATGCGGGTCGCCAGATCCTGGTAACGGGCCGCGAGCGGCGAGCGCGCCACGAAATCGAGGTTCCAGCGGTGCACCTGGTGCAGGTCGGCGTAGCCGCCGCTGGCGAACGCGCGCAGCAGGTTCATCCGGCCGGCGGACTGGAAATACGCGGTTTCCATGCGGCCCGGATCGGGGATGCGGGCGGCTGGGGTCGGCTCCGGCCCGTTGATGATGTCGCCGCGGTAGCTGGGCAGCAGCCGCCCGTCGATCGTTTCGGTATCGGACGAGCGTGGCTTGGCGAACTGCCCCGCCATGCGGCCGATCTTCACCACCGGAACCGTGGCTCCGAAGGTCAGCACGACAGCCATCTGCAGCAGCACCCGGAAGGTATCGCGCACCGAATTGGCGTTGAAGTCGGAAAAGCTCTCGGCGCAGTCGCCACCCTGCAGCACGAAGGCGCGGCCCTCGGCTGCCATCGCCAGCGATTCCTTCAGCCGGCGTGCCTCACCCGCGAACACCAGCGGCGGGTAGCCGCGCAGCCGGGTTTCCGTGGCGGCCAGCGCATCGGCGTCCGGGTAGGTCGGCGCCTGGCGGATCGGCAGGGCGCGCCAGCTTTCCGGCGTCCAGCGAGAGGCTTGCATAGATGTTGTCCTGCGGGCTTCAGCGCGTTTCGTACGGTTTGCCTCCGTCCGACGCAAGAAGGGATGCTTCACCCCTGCCCCGCAGCGGTTTAATGGCAAAGCGGGTGGAGGCACGGTGACCTTCCGTGGACCGCTTGCGGGAGGCTTCGTGTTCGACATTCTGATCGTGGGCGGCGGCATCAACGGCGCCGGCATCGCACGCGATGCAGCCGGACGCGGACTGAAAGTCTGCCTGGTCGAGCAGGACGATCTCGCCTCGCACACCAGCAGCGCCAGCACCAAGCTGATCCATGGCGGGCTGCGCTACCTCGAATATTACGAGTTCCGCCTGGTGCGCGAGGCGCTTGCGGAGCGCGAGAGGCTGCTGGCCATCGCGCCGCACATCGTCTGGCCGATGCGCTTCGTGTTGCCGATGGGCGAGAACATGCGGCCTGCGTGGCTGCTGCGCGCGGGCCTGTTCCTCTACGACCATCTGGGCGGACGCAAGCGCCTGCCCGCCTCGCGCGCGTTGCGGTTCGACGGCACCGGACTTGGCGCAGGGCTGAAGCCGCAGGTCGCGCGCGGCTTCGCGTATTCCGATTGCTGGGTCGAAGACAGCCGGCTGGTGGTGCTGAACGCGATGGATGCCGCCGAGCGGGGCGCGTCCATCCGCACCCGCACGAGACTGGTCTCGGCACGCCGCGAAGGCGCGGCTTGGCAGGCGGTCCTGCGCGATACCGTCGGCGGCGGCGATACCACGGTGCGCGCCCGGATGCTGGTGAACGCCGCCGGGCCCTGGGTCGGCCAGGTGCTCGCGGGCGCGATGGGCAGCAACAGCGGCGCCCGCACCCGGCTGGTGAAGGGCAGCCACATCGTGGTGCCGCGCCTCTACGATGGGGAGCACGCGTTCCTGCTGCAGAACCCGGACCGGCGGGTGGTTTTCGTGATCCCCTACGAGGGCCGTTTTTCGCTCATCGGCACCACCGACCTGCCGTGGGATGCGGATCCCGGGCGCGTTGCCATCTCGCCCGACGAGACCGCCTATTTGTGCGAGAGCGCGTCGCGCTGGCTGGCCCGGTCGGTGACACCCGGCGACGTGGTCTGGAGTTACGCCGGCGTGCGCCCCCTGCATGATGACGGGGCCGACGACGCCAGCGCGGTCACCCGCGACTACGTGCTGGAACTCGATACGCCGCCCGCCTCCGAGGGTGCGGACGCCCGCGCCCCTTCCCTGTCCATCTACGGCGGCAAGATCACCACCTATCGCCGGCTGGCCGAGGCGGCGCTCGACAAACTCGGCGTCGGCGGACGGTCCTGGACGGCGGGCTCACCCTTGCCAGGCGGCGACATGCCCGGCGGCGATTTCGACGCGTTCCTGGCCGATCTGTCCGCCGCGTATCCGTTCCTGCCCGCCTCTCAGGTGCTGCGGATCGCCCGTGCCTATGGCACGCGAGCGCCCGCCTGGCTCGGCGCCGCCACCGGCATGGCCGATCTCGGCCGGGATTTCGGCGGCGGGCTGACCGAGGCGGAGGTGGCCTACCTCGCAGCCCACGAATTTGCCCGCACGCCGGCCGACGTGCTGTGGCGCCGTTCGAAGCTCGGTTTGCACGTGCCGCCCGGAACGGAACACGCGCTGGCCGGTGCGGCGGGCCTGGCCTCCTACGAGGTGGCGGCATGAAGGATTTCGTCGGCGCCATCGACCAGGGTACCACCAGCTCACGGTTTATCGTGTTCGACCGCGCCGGCCGGATCGCCGGCTTGGCGCAGAAGGAGCACGCGCAGCACACGCCGCAGCCGGGCTGGGTGGAGCACGATGCCGACGAGATCTTCCGCAACGTGCGCGAGACCGCGGCCGAGGCGCTGATCCGCGCCGGCATCGGCCCCGCGGACCTCGCCGCCGTCGGCATCACTAACCAGCGCGAAACGACCGTGCTGTGGGACCGCCGCAGCGGGCGGCCGCTGCACCGGGCGCTGGTCTGGCAGGACACGCGGGTTGACCGGCTGGTTGCCGACGCTATCGCGGAGGGGGCGAACGAGGGTGGCAAGGCGCGGTTCCAGGCCATCACCGGCCTGCCGCTCGCCAGTTATTTCTCGTCGCTGAAGCTGCAATGGCTGCTCGACCAGGTGCCAGGCGCGCGCGCGATGGCCGAGGCCGGCGATGCGCTGTTCGGCACCATCGACACCTGGCTGATCTGGAATTTCTGCGGCCTGCACGTGACCGATGTCACCAACGCCAGCCGCACCCAATTGATGGACCTCGCCACGCTCGACTGGTGCCCGGCTTTGCTGGACGCGTTCCGTATTCCGCGCGCCTGCCTGCCGCGCATCGTACCGTCATCGCAGATGCTGGCGCCGGTCTCGGTCGGCTCCGAGCTGTCGGGCGTCCCGATCGCCGCGGTTCTGGGCGACCAGCAGGCGGCGCTGGTCGGGCAGGTGTGCTTCGACCCCGGCGAGGCGAAGAACACCTACGGCACCGGCAGCTTCCTGCTGCTCAACACCGGCGAGGCGCCGGTCCAGTCCACCGCCGGGCTGATCACCACGGTCGCCTACAAGTTCGGTGACGCGCCGGCCGCCTACGCGCTGGAAGGTTCGATCGCCATTACCGGGGCGCTGGTGCAATGGCTGCGCGACAGCCTCGGCCTGGTTGCCGAAGCGGCCGAGCTGGATGGGCTGGCCGCCGGCGTGGCTGACAATGGCGGCGTCTACATCGTGCCCGCGTTCTCGGGGCTGTATGCGCCCTATTGGCGGGAGGATGCGCGCGGGCTGATCTGCGGGCTGACGCGCTACGCTAACCGCGCCCATATCTGCCGCGCCGCGTTGGAAGCCAGCGCCTACCAGGTGCTGGATGTCGCCCGCGCCATGACCGCGGATTCCGGCATCACGTTGCGCGAGTTGCGCGTCGATGGCGGCATGGTCCGCAGCGAACCGCTGATGCAGTTCCAGGCGGACATGCTTGGCGAAACCGTGGTGCGGCCTGAAGTCACCGAAACGACCGCGCTCGGCGCCGCGTATGCCGCCGGGCTGGCCACCGGCTTCTGGTCCGGCACCGCCGAGTTGCGGGACCAGTGGCGGGCGGACCGGCGCTGGGCTCCGGTCATGGACATCTCGACGCGCGACCGGCTCGTCGACGGGTGGCACAAGGCCGTGGACCGCGCGATCGCCTAGCGACCGCGCGATCTGGCAAAACCGGTCATGATCTGGCCCCGCTGATCAATCGAACGCTCTCCGCGGGCCGCCTTCGTCCGTGAAACCGGGCAGGCCAGAGCTGGCACGGTCGCTGCAAAGCTGCGGTGACGAGAGTATATTGACATGATCGGAGCCGCTGCGATGACACCACGCCACCTGCTTCCCCTGGTCGTTCTCGCCTGCGCTACGGCGAGCTTGCCTGCGCTTGCAGCCAGCCGCGAGGCGACACTGGAGGGCAGCAGCCTGACGATCGACTCGCCTTGCGCGCGCCATGTCGATGTCCGGCCCGACCCGCAATTGCATGGGCAGGCGGTAGTGTCCGCGACCGCCGACCATCCGGAGGAGCTCGACCGGCTGGTGGCCGAGACGCATGACGGCGTCCGGGTCCACACCGTTCCGGCGGGCTGCTGGCAAACCCGGCTGTTCGGCGGCACCGAACCGACGCTGACCCTGTCCATCAGGGTTCCGGCAGGCTTCCCGCTCGCCATCGATGAGAGCGGCGCCGGCGACTACTCGGTCGGGGATCTCGGCGGCAGCCTCCGGCTCGACCTGTCGGGCGCCGTGCGGGTAATCGCGGCCGATGTCAGCTCGCTCGACCTGGACCTGAGCGGCAAGAGCGACGTCGATATCGGCCAGGTTCATGGCGCGGCGAAAACCGAATTGTCGGGCGCAGGCCACCTGGCGATTCGCCGGGCCGACATGCCGGACTTCAGCGTGTCCATCAGTGGCGCGGCCAACGTCACCGTTGCCGCCGGCCAGATCGGCCACCTGCGCGCGGAAGACAGCGGCTTTGGCAGCATTCGCCTCGATACCACGGTGGGCGACGCCGACATCGACATGTCGGGCGTGGGGTCGATCCGGCTGGCGAAGGTGACCGGCAGGGTGCGCAAGGACGTGAGCGGCGTGGGCACAGTGTCGATCGGTCAGTGACTCATCGCCCGACGCCCGCCATTGCGGATGCGTATCTGTATCCCTGGTTGATTGACGGATCGGCCGGTCGCGGGCCAGCCTTCCTGCCGCAATCGTTCCGGGGATCAAGAGACCATGTCGTTCCGTACTGCTTTGCTGCTCGGGTGCACCCTCGCCGGCCTTGCCTCCACCCACTCCGGGGCCGCGCCGCTTGTCGTCGGCTCGGGCAACGAAGCGGTGATCGAACCGCCGGTGGCCCATCCCGACGAGACGCCCTGCACGGTCCCGCTGGTGACCAAGGCGCAGTTTGGCGCCGATGGTGTGAATTATTCCTATACGCCGCCGGCCGCCTGCCCCGGTCCCTGGGCGAAAGTGGTGCTGAGCATCGGCATCTCGCTGAACCAGGGCCGGCAGTTCGACCGCAGCGGCCAGTTGTTCCTCGGCGGCGTGCCGCTGTGGTTCGGCACCACGGCAGAGCCGCGTGCAACGCTGGCGCCCTACTGGAGCTTCCAGAAGGACGTGACCGACTACACGGCGCTGTTTGAAACTGCGCAGACCGGAACGCTGCAGATCCCGAACTACCAAAGCTCCGTTTACACCAGCACGATCACCGCCAGCGCGACCCTGCTGTTCTACCCCGCCACCGCGAGCGCACCGGCGCCGGTCACCGCGGATGTGGTACTGCCGGTGCCCACGGGCGGCGGCCTGGCGACGTTGAACACCGGCACCGACCAGTTGACCACGACGGCCACTTTGCCGACCAACATCCTGCACGCGACCTTGGATCTGTATTTGCAAGGCCAGATCGGCGACGAGTTCTGGTATCTATGCGCGCCGTCCGCGGTGGCCAGCGAGCTGGAGACCTGCGGCAACACGGCGTTCCGCGAGGGCGAGATCACCGTGGACGGCACGCCGGCCGGTGTTGCGCCGATCTATCCGTGGATCTTCACCGGCGGCATCGACCCGTATCTTTGGCAGCCGATCCCGGCCGTGCAGACCTTCAACTTCGAGGCGTTCCACGCCGATCTGTCGCCGTTCGCCGGCGTTTTGAGCAACGGCGCGGCGCACACCATCGCGACATCGGTTTACAACGCGAACGGCTATTTTTCCGCAACCGGCGCATTGCGGCTGTTCCTCGACAAAGGTGCGGCCAAAGTGACCGGCGCGATCGTGACGAACAC
>CAZZWO010000114.1:0-9542 GCA_964657885.1 uncultured Acetobacteraceae bacterium
GAACGCCGTGACCGTCGAGGACGTGCAGCGGGCGGCGCGGCGGATCTTCCGTGCGGCGCCGACGCTGGCGTCGCTGGGGCCGGCCGACAACATCCCGGGCCTGCCGTCGATCATCGACAGGCTTGCGGCATGAGCCTGGACCTGCTGCACGGCTTGCTGGAAGCCGCGCGGACCGCGGGCGCCGACCGGGCCGATGCGGTGCTGGTGGCCCGCACGTCGCTGAGCGTCGAACGGCGGCTCGGCACCACCGAAACGCTCGAACGGTCGGAATCGAAGGATCTCGGCCTGCGCGTGTTCACCGGCGCCAAAAGCGCCATCGTCTCGGCGTCCAGCGTCGATCCGGGCCGGTTTGCCGCACTCGCCGAGCGCGCGATCGCTATGGCGCGCGTGGTGCCGGACGACCCGCTCGCCGATCTCAGCGAGGATGCCACCTCGCCCGAGGACGAGGCGGCGCTGGACCTGCTCGACGCCGCCGAGCCATCCGTCGAGGCGCTGATCGCCCGCGCCGAAGCGGCCGAAGGAGCGGCACTCGCGGTGCGCGGGGTCACCAATTCCGAGGGTGGCAGCGCCGGGTTCGGCCGCACCGAGATGTTCCTGGCGACGTCGGCGGGGTTCGCCGGCCGGCACGCCCGCAGCTACCACTCCCATTCCGCCAGCGTGATCGCCGGCGCCGGCACGGGCATGCAGCGCGACTACGATTATCACGGCGCGGTCCACCTGTCGGACCTCGACGACCCGGTGGTGATCGGCCACAGCGCCGGCGAGCGCGCGGTGTCGCGGCTCAACCCGTCGCGGCCGAAGACCGGCATGATGCCGGTGGTCTACGATCCGCGGGTGTCCAACAGCCTGGTCGGCCACCTGTCCGGCGCGATCAACGGCGCGAGTGTCGCCCGTGGCACCAGTTTCCTGAAGGACCGCATGGGCGAGACGCTGTTCCGCGAGGGCGTGTTCATCCATGACGATCCGCGCCGGGTGCGCGGCGGCCGGTCGCGCACCTTCGACGGCGAGGGCGTGCCGACCCGCGCCCGCGCGTTCATCGAAGACGGCGTGCTGACGAGCTGGATCCTGGATGGGCGCAGCGCCCGCCAGCTCGGTTTGCGCACCACCGGGCACGCCAGCCGCGGCACCGGTGGGCCTCCCGGACCGTCGGCGACCAACCTGTTCATGGCGGCGGGCGACACCTCGCCCACCGAGCTGATGGCCGACATCGAGGAAGGCGTTTACGTCACCGAGCTGATCGGCATGGGCATCAACGGCATGACCGGCGATTACAGCCGCGGCGCGGCCGGCTTCATGATCCGCAACGGCGCGCTGGCCGAACCGGTGGCCGAGATCACCATCGCGGGCAACCTGCTCGACATGTTCAAGGCGCTGATGCCTGCCAACGACCTGCAGTTCCGCCGCGGCACCGACGCACCGACCATACGCGTCGACAACATGACAGTCGCCGGCGCTTGAGAGACCGCCGTTGACCGGGTGCGCATTTTCGCAACGTAGGCGGTGGAATCACGGGTTCCTTGATGGTGGTGGTTTACGGGGTGGGCCTGGCACGTTATGCGTGCAGGCGAACATTCCAGTAGCGATCCGGCCGGCGAGGCTGGGCCAAGGGCTTTCCCGACCATGCGCATTTCAGTTTTCGGCATCGGCTATGTGGGCGCCGTCTCGGGTGGCTGCCTGGCCAGCCTCGGCCACGAGGTTCTCGGGGTCGATGTGGCGCCCGACAAGGTTGCGATGCTCGGCGCCGGACGCTCGCCGATCGTGGAAGCCGAAATCGCCGAGTTGATCGCCGAAGCGGTGCAAGGCGGCCGGCTGCGCGCAACCACCGACACCGCACAGGCGGTCGCGGAAACCGACGTGTCGATGATCGCGGTGGGCACGCCGAGCGCGCCGGACGGCAGCACGTCGATGCTGGCAATCGAGGCGGTGATCCGCGACATCGGCGCCGCCATCGCGAACAAACCCGGCACGCACAGCGTGGTGATGCGATCGACCGTGCCGCCCGGCACCGCCGAGGACCGGGTGATCCCGTTGCTGGAACAGGCATCGGGGCGCCGGCTGGGTGACCGGCTGCATTATTATAGCAACCCGGAGTTTTTGCGCGAAGGCACTGCGGTGCGCGACTTCCACGCCCCGCCCTTCACCCTACTGGGTGTGCCGGACGGCGACGATGCGACGGTGCTGCGTGAGCTGTACGCGCCGATCGACGCGCCGGTGCACGTGGTGCCTTATTGCATCGCGGAATCGGTAAAGTTCCTGTCGAACGCTTATCACGCGCTGAAACTCGCCTTCGCGAACGAGGCGGGGGCCATCCTGTCGGAATACGGCGTCGATGCGCCGGCAGCGTTCCGCCTGTTCTGCGAAGACCGCACGCTGAACATCTCGCCTGCGTATCTTCGGCCCGGGTTCGCGTTCGGCGGCTCGTGCCTGCCCAAGGACGTACGCAGCTTCCTCTCGCTGGCCCGCCAGAAATCGGTGGCGGCCCCGATGCTCGGGCAGATCCTGCCGAGCAACACCGCCATTGTCGAACGCGCCTACGACGCGGTGGCGCGGCACGGGCGGCAGCCGGTCAGCCTGATCGGGCTGGCGTTCAAGCAGGGCACCGACGATCTGCGCGAAAGTCCGTTCGTCACCTTGGCGGAACACCTGATCGGCAAGGGTTTCCCGCTGTGCATATTCGATCGCTTCGTGAACGTCGCAGGCCTGCTCGGCGCCAACCGCGCCTATATCGACCGCGAGATTCCGCATTTGGAACGGTTGATGGTCGATAGTCCGGAAGCCGCCCTGCAGCACGGCCGCATCATAATCGTGGGGCATGTCGGCGCCGAAGACCGCGCGGCGTTGCTGGCCGGGCTGACGGATCATGTGGTGATCGATCTTGCCAACATCGCCGACCTTCGTTCGCTGCCCGGGATCAAATATCAGGGCATCTGCTGGTGAGCAGGCGTCTGCCATGAGCCTGCCGCGCAAGCGGCTGCTGTTCATCAGCCCGCGATTCCTGTTCCCTCTCGACGAGGGCGGCAAGATCCGCACCACCGGCATCCTGCGCGCCCTGAAGGGTGGGGCGTTCGAGATCACCTTGGCCTCGCCCGCACCTCGCGACGCCGCCGCGCATGCCGCCGACATCGATACCGTCTGCGATCGCTTCGTAAGCTGGCCCGCGCACCGGGCCGGGCAATTCGAGAAGGTGCTTGCCCTCGCCGGCGCCCTCCCCGTGTCCGCCGCGAGCGACCGCTCGGCCGCCGGCATTCGTGTGCTCGCAACCGAACTGGCGGACGGGCCCGATGTGGTGGTGGTCGATTTTCCGCAGGCCGCCGTGCTGACGCCCGGTCCGTTCGGCACCCGGTCGGTGATGTTCACGCATAATGTGGAAACCGAAATCCTCGAGCGGCACGCACAGATGGCCCGTGGCCTGCGCCGTCCGATCTGGCGGCAGCAGGCGCGCAAGATGCAGGCGTTCGAACAGGCGACGTTGCGGCGGTTCGACACCGTCGTTGCGGTTTCCGCGCGCGACGGCAAGATGCTGGAGCAACGTTTCGGCCTGCGGAATGTCGCGCTGATCGACACCGGGGTCGATCTCGAATTCTACGGGTTTCACGCGCCTGCCGAGCAGGCGGACACCGTGGTGTTCTCCGGCGCGATGGACAGCCGTTCCAACATCGATGGCATCGAGTTCCTGCTGGACGAGGTTTGGCCGCATGTCGCCGCAGCCCGGCCAGGCGCGCGCATGCTGGTGGTCGGCCGCAACCCGCCCGCCGCGCTCGTCGCCCGCGCGAAACAACTAGGCCTGGAATGGGAGTTTACCGGCTTCGTCGATGACATCCGGCCGCACGTGCTGCGCGGCGATGTCTCGGTGATCCCGTTGCGGGTCGGCAGCGGCACCCGCCTCAAGGCGTTTGAAGCGATGGCGCTGGGCCGTCCCGTTGTGTCGACAACATTGGGCGTCGAAGGGCTGTCGGTGGAGCCCGGCAAGCATTTCGTCGCGGCCGAGAGCGGCGCCGAGTTCGCAGCCGCCATCGTGCGTGTTCTCGCCGACGTGGAACTGCGAAAACGCCTAGCCGGCGCAGCCAGAACACTGCTTGAAGAACGTTTTTCGTGGTTGCAGGTGGGACGTCAATTCGAGGCGATTTGTTTAGGGAAGTGAGCGCTTCTTTTTGAAAAAAGAAGCAAAAACTTCTTGTTCATTGGCGTGCGTTTTGCCCCGACGCTTACACAATGATAAAAGTCTTTTGGTTCTTTTCTTCAGAAAAGAACGCCTCGCCTTACTCTGTCTTCGCCGCCCCCCGCCCAAAAATCCCAAAAACCTCACGCAGAAACCCCGGCGTCAATGCCGACAACGGATTCACGCCCACTTTCGGATTCGCCAGCGGCCCCCGCACCGAATAACGCGCCGCAAACACCCCACCGCCTTTTTCGGGCGAGAAAATCCGCCCGATCAGCGGCAGGTCGCCCAGCAACTGGTTGAAGAAATAAGCGGGCACCACGGTGCCGCGCATGTCGGCGGTGTGGTGACGCAAATCGAGGTCACCATCCGCGGTGATGCCGAGCGATGGCGAGAACGCCCGTGCGCTGGTCAGATGCAGCACGCGTTTCTGCCAGCGGAACGGCGCCACCATGCGTGAGAAGTGCAGGCCCGGCCCGTGCAGCGTGTCGGCGACACCGTAGAGGGTCATCACCTGCAGCAGCCGTCCGATGGCCGGCGCGTCACGCAGGTTGAAGCCGGTCAGCGTGGCGGTGCCGGTGAGCGGCGCGCCGGGTTTGTCGTCGGCGAAAGTGCCGTCGAGACGCAGCGTGCCGCCTTGCAGGTTGTCGGCGACGTCCAGCGCACGCAGCATCATGCCGGCATCGGCGGCGACGATCGACATGCGCCGGCCACCGGATTCGGGCACGATCGAGACCGCGAGCTGGCCAGGCGCACCGGCGCTGACTGCGGCGTGCAGGATGTGCGATCCGTCGCTGGCGGCATCCACGCTCATCGGTGAAAGTTCGCGGCCGCGCGCCAGCTGAACGCTGGTGAAGTTCAGTTTCGCGGCCCAGGGCGTGCCGGGCTTTTCATCCTTGTCGTCTTCGTCCGGCGAAGGAGCGGCCGTCTTGTTCTCGGCACCCGGCGGCTTGTCCGGCGCGTCGAGGTACGAGGAGAGATCCAGCATGGCACCGGACAGTTTCACGTGCACCGGGTCGGCGGGACCGGCGGGGAAACCGATCTCGCCCTGCGCGCGGGTTCTGCCGATATCCAGCCGGTCGAGTTGCAGGGTTCGCGCGCCGTTTGCGGCGATGCTGGCCCGGCTGACGATCGCAAGGTTCGGCCCCTCGGCATGCAGGCCGTCCACCCCGGCGACACGCCCGTGATCCAGCAGGATGCGGCCCGATGCGGCCGCCGGCGGTCCAGCCGGCTTGGACCAGCCGAGCGGCACCGCCAGCGCCGCCTGCCCGAGATCGGCATCGACCTGCAGATCCGCCGTGTCGTTGCGCCGGCCCTGGTAATCGACGCGGAGTTTGACCGCCCCGCCGGTGACCACGCCGACCGCATCGGGAGGCAATCCCGCCTTGGCGAGTTGCGCGGGCGTGGCATGTCCGCTGGCGGTCAGGTGCTGCACGACCTGGGCAGGCGGTCCGGCGCGGAAATCCATGTCCAGCGCCATGTCGGCGGGGATGCCGGAGACCGCGCCGGTGCCGCCGATCTTCAGCCCGTCGGCGTTGACCTTCAGCGAGAGCTCGCCATCGGTCAGGTCGCGGCCGGCCACGACACGGCCGAGCCTGACACCGCTGAGCGCGGCACTCGCCGCGATCGGGATGTCATCGATGGTGACGCGGTCTTCCAGCGGCACGTGCAAGGTCAGCCGCGCCTGCACCGTGCCGGCCGGATCCACGATGTCGATGTTGCTGCGGGAGAGCAGTTGCAGGCGCGGGTGGTTCAGCAGATGCAGCGCATCCGCGAGCGGGCCGGACATGTTGGCCACGATGTCGCCGAACTGGTCGCGGGCGAGCAGGCCGGTGATGCGGATGCCGGAACCCGGGCCGAGATGCAGGTGGTCCTGCTCGGCGGAGTCCATGGCGATACGCAGCGAGTCGGGGCCCTCGATCGTCAGGCGGGCGCGGCCATGCACCACCGGGGGGATCGGCCGGAGCCAGTACAACGTGACATCGTCGGCCGCGAACCCGCCCGACAACGCCGTCAGTTGCACATCCGAAAGGTCCTTCTGCGCGTCGAGCGTACCGCTGACATGCACGTCCTGAGCGTGCCCCGCGGTCAGGTTCTGCGTCAGCCAGCCGCGCGCGCCGCCGCCGGTGCCCGGGGGCCAGTAGAGGCCCAACTCCGAGAGCTGCAGGCTGTCGATGTCGATGCCGAAATTCGCGTGGATGATATCCGGACCACCGTTTTGCGGCATCGTCGCACCGGCGGTTCCGGTGATCACCGGCGCGGGTCCGGTGCCCTGCGGCGACCGGGCGAGCGCAACCCTGAAGGTATCCAGCCGCCAGTCGGACCGGTGAAGGGTCATGCTGGCGGAAGCCGCATCGACATTGACGCCACCCCGGCCTGCGGCAATGCGGCCGGCGCCACCCGCCAGCACCAGATGCGCCTGCTGCGGCATCAGGGCGGCATCGAGCGTTGCCTCGAGCTGCAGGCCGACGGGGAGGTCGATGGCGGCAAGCCCGGCAAGCTGCGGCAGAACGCCGGCAATCCGCGACGGCGAAACCGGGGTGGCGCCGATCGTGAGGTGCGTGCCGTCCGGCCGCCACACCGATTGGGCGTCCAGCGTTGTCGTCACGCTGCCAAGCGACAGATCCATGTGCGCGTTGCCGGACAGGCCGCCGGTCGGCAGGCGCTCGACAGTCAGCGCGACCTTGCTCGCCTGCCAGTCGATGCCGCGCTCCGCGTCGTGCAGCACCACCGCAACGTTAGCGATCCGCAGCCGCTGCAGGTGCAGCAGCCAGACCGGCAGCGTCACCGGCCGGCTTTGCCTGGCCGGGGCGGGCTTCGCCGTGTCCGACGCGCCGGCTTTGGACTTCTCCGCCGGGCCGAGTGCTGCCTGCGGCACGTGGCTGAGCTCGACCTTGGCACCTTCGATGACTGCGCTGCGCGGGCGCAGCCGGCCGGTCAGCAACGGCACGAGCTGCATGCTGACCCGCACGCGGTCGATGGTGGTCTGGCTGCCGCCGGCGACGTCGATCAGCCGCACGTCCCGCACCCGCAAATCCAGTGGCTGGTCGGTGGCGCCGAAGCCTTCCCAGGCGAGTGCCGCGGCACCGATCGACACGTCGGTGGCCGGTGTCGGGAATCGCGCCTGCTCACGACGGACCAGGCCGGTGACGTCGATAGGGCCCTGCGCCAGCCGCCAGGCGAGCACGCAGGTTGCCAGCGCCGCCACCATCATGACACCCAGCACCGCCTCGACGATGAGGTGGGCGGCATGGGAGAGGAGTCTCAGCAAGAGTGGCTGGCCTTATCCGGGCCGGACGCGACGACAAGCACGGTCCTCGACGGACCGATCGGTGAGAGCAGGTCCTGATGCGGTTTCCGGCGGCGGGCGATGCTGAGGCGGCCGGGCGGTTGCGCGAGGCGTTTCCCGGCCCGCACGATGAGTCCGCGGGGGAGCGTGGCCTCGACAGTCTGCTGGACTGCCTGGGCGGCAACAGCCCCTATCTGACCGAGCTGGCGCTGCGCGAGCCGGAAACGCTGCGCGCCATCCTGTCGCAGGGACCCGATGCGGTGTGCGACCTGGCGCTGGGCGCGCTGTCCGGGGTGCCGCCCACGCTGTCGCGCGCGGCCACCTCCGCCCTGCTGCGCACCGCCAAACGGCATGTCGCCCTGGCGGCGGCAATTGCCGATATCGGCGGCGACTGGACGCTGGACCAGGTGACCGGCGCCCTGTCCGACCTGGCGGAGGGCGCGCTGCGAATCGTCGTGGCCCACCTGCTGCGCACCGCGCATGACCGCGGCGAGCTGGTGTTGCCGCATCCGGCCGCACCTGCGCGTGGCTCCGGCTTCACCGTGCTGGCCATGGGCAAGCTCGGTGCGCGGGAGCTTAATTTTTCCAGCGATGTGGACCTCATCCTCGTCTTCGACCCCGACAGCCACTCGTATAACGCCGAGCGTTTGGGCGCTATCTTCGCCCGGCTGACCCGCGACCTGGTGGCGTTGATGCAGCAACGCGATGCGGGGGGTTATGTGTTCCGCACCGATTTGCGGTTGCGGCCCGACCCGGCATCGACGCCGCCGGCGATCTCGTTGCACGCGGCGCTGGCCTATTATGAAGGTGCGGCACAGACCTGGGAGCGTGCCGCGATGATCAAGGCGCGGCCGGTGGCGGGCGACCTGGCGCTGGGCCGCCGCTTCCTGGACGCGATCCGACCCTTCGTCTGGCGCCGCCACCTGGATTTCGCGGCAATTGCCGATATTGGCGCAATGAAGCGCCGGATGGACGGCCACAAGGGCGCGGCGCTTCCCGTCGGAGGATCGGCCGAAGCACGCCTGCCGGGCCACGACCTGAAGCTCGGCGAGGGCGGCATCCGCGAAATCGAGTTCTGCGCGCAGACGCTGCAGCTCGTCTGGGGCGGCCGCAACCCGGCACTCCGGCAGCCCGGCACCATCGCCGCCCTGAACGCTGCGGCCGGCGCCGGCCACCTGCCGCGCGAAACGGTGCACGACCTGACCGCGGCCTACGAGCTGCTGCGGCGGGTGGAGCACCGGCTGCAGATGGTCGCGGACCGGCAGACCCACAGCCTGCCGGAGACGCCGGCCGGGCTCGCGGCCTTCGCACGGTTCTGGGGCGCTCCGGACGTGACGGTGTTTGCGCAGGAGCTTCTGGATCACCTGCTACGGGTGCACGCCATCTTCGAGGGCGTGCTGGCAGAACCGGCCGCGGCGCCCGATCTCGGGGGGACGTATCCGCGCGTGCCGGATTTCGGCAAAACGGAGCCCGCACCAGACATCGCGGGCGGGGACGAACACCCGGTTGCGGCGCTGCCCGCCCCTCGGGGCCAGGCGGTCTGGGAGTCCTGGCTGGCCGGACGGCCCCGCGCCCTGCGCACCGAGCGGGCGCGCGGCCTGTTGCGCGAGCTGCTGCCGGCCATCGCCGCTGTGGTCGAACGCCAGCCCGAGCCGGATGCGGTGTGGGTCAGGCTGGACGAGTTCATCCACCGGCTGCCCTCCGGCGTGCAGATATTTTCGATGCTGCGGCACAATCCGGCGCTGCTGCAGCGGCTGGGCGATGTCCTGGGCGCGGCACCCTGGCTGGCCGACCATCTCGCCAGCGTGCCGGCCGCGCTCGAGGGACTGGTTTCGCCGCTGGAGGCCGACCCGGACCCTTCCGCGTCGCTGGCCGCGCAGTTGCAGGATAGCCGTGCGGTCGATGAGGCGCTGGGCATCGCCAGCCGGTTCGTGCGTGGCGAGGAGTTCAGGCTGGCGGTGGCCGAGCTGGACGGCAGGCTCGACCAGGACGAAGCGGGCGCCGGGCGAACGGCACTCGCCGAAGCGGCGATCGGGCAGCTTTTGCCGCTGATACTGGCCGACCTTGAACGCCGCTACGGCAGGCTGCGCGGCG
>CAZZWO010000115.1:0-9526 GCA_964657885.1 uncultured Acetobacteraceae bacterium
GCTGACCGACAGCGTGATGTCGGCCGGCGCCGCCAGGGAAAACCGCCATTCGTCGGGCTGGCGCGGGTCGCTGCGTCCTGCCGGCTCGCGCCAGACGTAGGATTGCGGCTGGCCGAACGGCAGTTCGTGGGGCCCGTGCCCGGTGAGCGCCGCCGGCGGCTCGATCCGGGTTAGCCGCGCGAGTGCGTCCGCATCGACCGCCTCGGGCATCACCAGCAGCCGGTAATGGCCGGGCGCCAGTTCCTGGGTAAGGGTGTCGAGCGGTGCGCTGGCGGCCAGCGGCCAGCCCTGCGCATCTTCCAGCCGGGCGCTGAACACGCGCGCCTGGCCGAGCAGGTCGAGCCGGTAATTGCCTGGTTTCTCGATGTCGATCGGCACCAGCAGGCCGCTGCCGGCCGGCAGTGTCTTGCGCACGGCGCCCCCGGGCAGCAGCGGCGGCGTGCCGAGCAGCGGCGCCGGGGCGGCGACCACACCGGCATGCCCGTGCGATTGCTCCGCCGCCACATCCAGCCGGTAGCGGCCGGCGCGCAGCCAGCCCTGCAGCAGCATGTTCTGCCCGGTGCCGTTAGCGCGGGCGGTCTGCAACTCGGGGACGAAATGCGTGCCGACGGCGCCACGCGTGCGCAGCCGCCCGGTCGTCTCGACGCGGAACAGGCCGCCCTTGCCGACATCGAGGCTGAAGCTGCGCGGCACGCCTTCCTGAAGGTTGAAGAACCGCTCGGCGCCGTCGTGCAGCATCGGCCTGGAAGCTTCCGGCTCAGGCTGCGGATCGGGGGGAGGGGCAGGCTCTCCGCGCCAGTAGAGCGACACCACGCGGGCGTGGCCGGTGGCGGGCAACCTGGCCATATGATGCGCCGCATCGAACGAAACCGGCACCGGCCCCACCCCGATCTCGATCGCGGCCAGGGTGCCCCGGCCAGGCTGCAGCGGGATTTCAGCCGTCCCACCGGTGTCCTGGCCGACCCGTAAAGGAGCGCCGTTGGCGGTGAGGGGCAACGGGCGGGCATCCATGCCGTACGATGCGAGCGGCGCGCTGTCGCCGAACAGGGTTAGCCGCTCCGGCCAGGTCACGTGTTGCAGCCCGAACGACACCGATGGCGCCTCGGGTCCGGCCTGCCCGACCGGCGGCTGCATGCCGAGCGGGGCCACCGAGACGTCGGCGACACCCGCGGCGTGGCGCGCCGGCGTGAGCGAGAGCCGGTACCAGCCGGCGGCCAGATCCCACACGGTCGCCGCAGCCGGTGTTCCGGGCGGCAGCAACCCGCGGCCGACCGGCGGAACCCAAGTCTGATCGTCGAGCGCCACCAGGGCCGGCGCCTCGGCCGGCACGCCGTTGACGGTGGCGGCTATCCGCCCCCCGGTGACTGCGTGGAACAGCATCGTCACCTGGCCCGCGAGGTTGAAGCGCCGGCGCCAGCCCGATTGGGGACCGATCTCCGGCGCGTTCGATGCGGCCACGGAAAAGCCGGCCGGGCCGCCGCGCGCCAGCACCAGCGTTGCCGGCACCTCGTCGCCGCCGAGACCTATGGTGTTCGCGGTGATCCAGTAATCGCCGGGGCGGGTCACCTCGGTCGGCAGGCCCACGGACACGCTGCGGAGCTGGAACGCCGCGCCAGCTTCGCCGCGGATTTCGATGCGGTGGCCGGCGGGTTGTTGTGGCGGCCGGACCTGGGCGCGGGGCACCCGGCTGCGCTTTTCGATGCGGGCTTCCTGCCCGTCCGCGATCAGGGTTGCCGGCCCGTCCATCGACAGTTGCACCAGGTCGTCCGAGCCTGCGGTGCTGAACAGCTCGCTGCCGAACGGGCCGATATGCCCCGCCACCCAGCCGGGCCGCAGCGTTTCCTGTGCGCCGGTGCGCAGGTGGAACGGCATCTCCTTCGCGCCGTCGGCCCAGGGGATCGGCGGCCCGCCGTAAGCGGTGGCGAGGTAGGTGCCGGGCGGCAGGCTTTCGTCGAACAGGAAATCCCGCAGATTGTGGCCGTGCACCGGTTCGATGGTGTTCTCGACCGCCTGCGTGGCCAGCAGGTCCCTGCCGTCCCGCCACAGGCGGAAATCGGCGAGCGCACGCCCGGCGGCCTCGATGCGCACCGGTTGCGGGCCGGTGCCGGTCACCACGAACCAGAAGGCGCGCTGCTGCAGGTCGGTGAGCGTTGCGTCGAACAGCGTCTGCAGCGGCAGGACAGCCGGCGGTGCGGCATCCCCGAACGGGGAAACGCTCAGGGCCACATCGCCCCGGGCGCCTGCGGCCGGATGTGTGCGTACCTTGTAGGTGCCGGTGTCGAGCAACAGGTCCAGCCGGCCATCCACCGTGCCGGGCGCACCCGCGGGCGGCGTTGGCCCGGTGATCATGTCCACGAGTTCGATGGCGGTGCCGCTGGCGCTGTGTGCGGCGATGGCGAACCGCCCCGGCGCCTGCACGCGCAGCAGCGAAAACCCTGGGGAGGCCGCCGGCACATGCGGGTTATCCAGAACCGCGGCCGCATGTGGCGTTGCGGGCCCGGCCCCAAGGTTCGGTGCCGGCGCCTCGCCCGCCGACAGGCCACCCGAAACCAGGCAGCCTGCGATCAGGCCGCCGAACACCAAACCCCACCGCGTCATCACGCGCCCCCCGGCGGGCGGCATTGGCCGCCCCGCCGGTTGTCACACTAATGCACCGTTCGGGCACCCGCGAGATGACGGCCGGGGCCCCCGGACGATTTTGCCAAGCCGCGCGCGAAAACCACACCGGGGCCAGCCGGCTGTGGCGGGCAGCCGCCGGGTAGCGCGGTGGAAAGCTTCAGCCGAGCAGTCCCGAGCCGAGCCCGCGCACGAAAGCGGCCTGTATGACGAGCAGGCACACCACGCAGGCCAGCCCCAGCAACCCGGTCGCCAGGCCATCGCCGCCCAGTGCGGCCGCCCAGCGGCCGTCACCCTGTTCGGCTCTGAGTGCGGCCGCCCAGCTTCCGTCACCTTGTGCGAGCCTGTCGTGGTCGGGGATCGCTGCGGCGCGGATTTGCGCGTGCTCGGCCTCGAGTTCCGGAAGAAGAACGACGCTTTCCTGCTCGTCCGGGTCGGTGCGGGCGATGATCGCCACACATTCGTTCGCGAGATTCGTGTTATACGGCATGTGCGGCATGCCGGCCGGGATGTAGACGTAATCGCCGTCACCCGCCGTCTGGTGGTGTTCGAGATGTTCGCCGTAGAACACACCGGATTCTCCACGCAGGATGTAGATGGCGGTCTCGTGGCCATCATGCTTGTGTGCGCGCCCGCTCTCTCCCGGCGGAATGGTGAGCATCTGCATGTGGATGTGTTCGGCGCCGACCCAGGCAGCGGAGAGGGCCGGCGCGTAGATGTGACCCTGCTTGCCGCGGAAGGCGGGGCCGGCGCGGACAACGCGCAGGGTGGACTTCCGGATGGGCTGGCTGTTGAGCGGCACGTTCGTGATCCTTGAGCGGTGTAGGCAGCCGGGTTCTGCCCGGCTGTGCGGTGTTGACACCCGGTCGGGCCGGCTATTCCGCCGGACTGCCATGCGCCCCACGGCATTGCCCAAGGATCGGCGCCTGCACGGCCGCGTGCCGCCGAGCCGGACGGGGTTTTTCAAAGATTGTGGAAAAGACTGGAATAAACCGGCGCGAGGGGGGTCAACATGTGCAGAGGCTGTTTGGAAGCGGGCAATCATGAAATTTGTTTTGCGTAGGCGCTCGCCGAAGCTGTCGTCTTGACGGGCGATATGGCCCAGTTGATCGAACCATTGATTCCGGCCATGCGCCGCTACGCGAGGTCGCTGTTGCACGATAGCGCGGCGGCCGACGATCTCGTCCAGGACACGCTGGAGAGAAGCATCAGCGGCTGGCATCAGCGCCGCGCCGATGGGAATGCCCGCACCTGGGTTTTCACCATCCTGCACAACCTCGCCCTGAACCGCATCCGGCAGACGACGCGCCGCGGCCGTCATGTGACGATCGAGGATGCCGACGATATTGCGATCTCCCGTGCCTCGACGCAGGAAGACGGGCTGCGGCAGACCGACATCATGGCTGCCGTCTATCGGCTGCCGGACGATCAGCGGAGCGTTCTGCTGCTGATCTCCGTCGAGGACCTGTCTTATGCCGAGGCTGCGCGCGTTCTGGGCGTGCCGGTCGGCACCGTCATGTCGCGCCTTGCCCGTGCCCGCGCGAAACTGCAGCGCATGATGGACGACGAGGTCGCGCCATCCGTGCAGCGTCCGCAATTGCGGGTGATCCAATGACGCGGGGCCGCCCTATCCTGGAAGAGGATCTGCATGGTTTCGTGGACCATGTTCTGGAACCGGCACGGCAGGCGGAGGTCCACGCCTATCTCGACACCCACGCCGATGTGGCGGCCCGCGTTGCCGGCTACGTCCGCCAGACCGTGGCGCTTCGGGCGGCCACGGCCCATGTCGCGGAAGAGCCGATCCCGCCGCATTTGAACCTGCGTCACCTGGCCGAGGCGCGGCGATCCTCCTGGTCCGTGCCGTGGCGTTCCGCAATCGCCGCTGCACTGCTGCTCACCATCGGGGGCGCGGGCGGATGGTCGCTGCACGAGGTGGCGTTTGAACCTGCCCCTCGAAACGGGATTGCCTCATTGGCGCAGGAGGCAGCCTACACCTACGGCGTCTATGGACGGGACCAGGTTCACCCGGTCGAATTCGAGGCTGCCGCACACGCGCAACTCGCGGATTGGATTTCCAGCCGGCTGCAGCACAGCATTGCCGTGCCTGACCTGACGAAATCCGGCTACCGCTTCTTGGGTGGGCGTCTGGTCGCGACACCGCATGGGCCGGCCGGGCTGCTGATGTACGACAACGGCCGGGGCCTGCGTCTTGCCATGCTGGTGAGGCCGATGGCCATCGACAAGAACACCCGCATGTCGGCGCATTCGGACGGGATGGTCCAGGGTTACGCCTGGTCCGACCAGGGGATCGGCTATTCTCTTGTCGGTCCGACCACGACAGAGGTTTTGCAGCCGCTCGCGGACGAAGTCCGCCGTCAGTCGCGGGACAATACCTGACCAGGCGGTGCTCGACGTAAGCGACAAGGGCCGATGTGCTTTGCGTCGGTCCTTTTCGCTGTCCGACGATGTTGGCGGTCTAGCGAGCCTGAAGCTGTATCGGCGTTCCTGGCTTGCCGGCGGCACCGGGTGCGATCACCAGGAAACGCGGTGGAGCATCGTTGCCGCCCTGGACGATCTGCCTGATCGGGCCGATGGCGTTCACGATCGCCGCGCCTGCCGGGTTGCTCATGAAGTTTGCGAGGGGCTGCAACGCGCCGCTGCCATCCGCATGGCCGGCCAAGGCGAGCACATAGGGATGCTTCGGGACGAGGCCGGTTGCCGAAGCTTCCAGGACCTGCAGCAATCCCTGGTCGAACAGCGTGACACTCGTCGGTGCCACGCCGGCTTGTTGTCCCGGCACCGTCATCGTGAAATGCGCAGCCTGGCCTGCAACGCCCAAAGGCGTCAGCCCCTGGGTTCCGGCGCCCTGCGGGACCGCGTCGGGAACATAGACAACGGCTTGCGGCGCCTGGCCGACGGGTATGCTCGCGACGACCTTGTTCGTCAGCGTGTCGATGGCCAGCATGCGGTCGTCGTTCTCCAGCCCGACATAAACGCGCGTGCCGTCGCCTGATGGCCAGATACCGTGTGGCAGTTTGCCGAGCTCGACGGTCGCGACCTTGGTGAAATCATCGGTGCGGAACACCTGCAGCTGGTTGAGACCGCCGACGGTGACATAGGCGAACTGGCCATGCGCGTTGCGCACGATGTTGACGTGGTTGGTGATCGGCCCGGTATCGATGGTCTTCAACACCGCGAAGGGCGGCCGCGCGTCGAACACCTGCGTCCTGCCGCTATCCTTGAGGGTGAACCAGACCTGCCTGCCATCCGGTGTCGCCGCGATGTTCGGGCAGAACGGGCTCGCCTGTTTCACGCGCGCCACGATCTTGTGGTCGGCAAGGGTGACGACATCGGTTTCGGGATTGAAGGATGAGCAGACATAACCGTAGGTGCCATCGGGCGAGAAGATCTGCATGCCCGGTCCGTTCGGCGTGACGATGCGCGTCTTTTCCTCATAGGTCGCGGCGTCCAGAACCTCGACGTAGTTCTCGCCGCGGACCGTCACCCACACTTCTTTTCCGTCGGGCGTGAAGAAGGCCTCGTGCGGCGCGCGCCCGACATAGGTGGTGTGCTTCACGGCATTCGTTGCGGTGTCGATGAAGGTGACGGAGTTCGAGCCGATGGAAACGACGGCAAGCGTGCGGTGGTCTGGCGAGAAACCCAATCCGTGCACCAGGACCTGGCCTTTGTAGAGGGGGCTGAAATTCATCGGGCTAGGGTCGCCCAGACGGATGACGCCAAGCAGCGTGTTCGATGCGGGATCGATCACCGACACCGTGTTGGAGAATTGTTCCGCCGCATATACGCGATCCCGGTGGCTTATCGGGACATCGGCGGCCGATGCGGAGCCGGGCGCCTGGCCGGCCCAGGCCGGAGCGCCGCCCAGTGCGGAGGCGCCGAGCAGGATCGCCGCAAGCAGCTTGCGGGTCATTGTGTTGCCTTCTGCATGTTCATCGTCTCCGTGGATTGTGGGGCGGCCTGATCGGGCGCGGGCGCCGAGGGCGGCGGGTTCTTCCCGAGCGCCAGCATCATCGCCGCAACCTCCTGTTGCTGGTCGACGATGATCTCCTGTGCGATGCGCCGGAGCTGTTCGTTACGGCCGTGCAGAAGTTCGGCCTTCGCCATCTCGATTGCGCCCAGATGATGCGGGATCATCATCGCGGCGAAATCCCGGTCGGCATCGCCGGTGGGTTTGATGGTCATCGCCGCCATCATCCTGTCCATCGCGGCCTGGTTTTCGTTCAGGAACGGCTGCTCATCCGTCAGCGCCGGGGGCGGCGCTGACCGGGCGCCGGCTCGCAGGCCGGCTCCGATGGTGAGGGCGAGGGCAGCCGCGACCGGCAGGCAAAGCCGGATCGGATGTGAAGCCATGCAACCTCCTGTTCAGGCGGCGAGCGGCTGTGCGTTTCGCAGCGATGCCGGAGGTCTCTGCGCCGGGTTCAGGGGAAAAGCGGGAAGGTCGCGTGCTATCTCGCCGGGAGCGAGGAAGCGGACACCGAACTGTTCGAACAGGCTGATGGTGGCACCGAGATCGACATTGGCGTAGGTGACGCCATCCTCCGGCGGGATGTGCAGGCTTTGCGCGGGCACCGACATGCTGGCCGTCGCTTTCAGGAATCCGCCAGGCGTCATCAGCACCAGCATGTGAACCTCCGCGGTCGATATCCTGAATGCGTGCGGCTTGAGCTTCGGCAGGAAGGCGCACTCGCCGGGGCCCACCCGCAGGCACTCGCGACCGGCATAGATGTCGAGAGATCCTTCGAGGACATAGAACATTTCATCCTCGCGTTCATGCACGTGCGGCGGCGGTTCGGTGCCCTGACGCATCTTCGTGACGACGAAGTCGAATGCTCCGGCCGTGTCTTTCGCGGTTGCCAGGTTGGAAATCAGGATGCCTTTGTACCAGCTCGACATCTCCACGGCCGGTGCTCGCACGAACGCCCGGGTTGTCTGATCTTCGGTCATGATGAGCATACCTTTCAGCTGTCCATCCTCGGTCCGATGGAACAGGGCCTCGTTCAGGCTCACTGGTCAGACAATCGGGCCGCCGGTTTATTCCAGCGCCAGGCAGAGAGGCACGGGGCTTCGGCGTTCGTTCCAGCCGCGATAAGGGCTATGCGACGATTTGCGGCTGCATCAGGAACGAACGCGTCTGCTGCACGGCTTCGCTCAGGCCGACACGCTGGACGTTCACGCCGGGGGGCATCGCGGATAGCAGGCGGGACGGGGTGCGCCGGTCGAGCAGCACGAAAACACCCCGATCCGTGCTGGTGCGTATCAGCCGTCCGAACGCCTGGCGCAGCCGCAGCCGGGCGATGCGGTCGTCATACGCCGTGGTGTCGCCGCCCGAGAGGTGGATGCGGCGTTCGCGATGCAGGATGTCGGGGCGTGGCCAGGGCACGCGTTCGAACACCACCAGCCGCAAGGCGCGGCCGGGTACGTCCACGCCGTCGCGCATCGCATCGGTGCCGAGCAGGCAGCTTTCCTCCTCGGTGCGGAAAACGTCCACCAGAGTCGTGTTGTCCATCGCATCGACATGCTGCGCGAACAGCGGAATGCCCGCCGCTTCCAGCGCCGGTGCGATGCGTGCGTGCACCGAGCGCAGCCGCGATATGGCGGTGAACAGCCCCAGGCCGCCGCCGCCCGACGCCAGGAACAGCTCGCGATACGCGCCGGCGAGTTGTGCGATGTCCAGCCCGAGGTCGTTGACGACGAAGGCCCGCGTCTGGGTGGCGTAGTCGAACGGGCTGCCCACCGATGCACGGATCGCCGGCGAGGGCAGGTGGGTGGCGCCAACGCGTGCTTCCGCGGCCAGCCAGTCGGCCTCGGCGTCCTGCCCGCCGGCGTCGCGCAGGGTCGCCGAGGTGATCAGCAAACCGTGCGCCGGTGCCACCAGGGTGATGGCGAATGGCTGCGTCGGATCGAGGTGATGACGGCAGAACGCGATGTCCCGGTCGAAGCCGTCGCGGCGGTCCAGCCGGAGGAAATAGATGTGCGCGGGCCGCTCGCCCGGTTCCGGGCGGGGCTCGGCGAGGGCGCGCAGCATAGCGCGCCAGATGTTGAGGCGGTCCAGCACGCGCCGGCGGAGCGAGCGGCCGGCCGCCTCGATGCGGCCACGGGTGACGCTGTCGAGTTCGTCGGCCTCGGCGTCCAGCCGCGCTTCGAGGCGGGTCAGCAAGACCCGCGCGGGTTCGGCCATGCGCGACAGCGCGCGCTCCAGCGCGGGGGCGGCGGCCTCGGTATCGGGGTTGGCGGGGAACATCTCGCATTCGAGCGTCATGCGCGGCCCCGGCTCGTCGTCGCCGGGAATGCGGGCCAGGATCTGCGCCCGGGCGGCCCGCAGGAACAACTCGTACGGGTTGGCCTGGCCCGCCTGCAAGCCGCCCAGCTCGGGGCCGCTGGTCTCCGGGTTGCCGCTCTCGGTCAGGCGCAGCGACCAGCCAGGCGCGGGCAGCGCGCGGGCCGCGTGCAGCAGCGCATCCAATGGCGCCTCCAGCTCGGCATGGCCCACCACCAGCTCGTCGATCCGCCGTTTCAGGCCGCGTGCGCGGGACCGGCCGCCCTCCGCGCCCAGCAGCCAGCGGCGCAACTCGGCGCCTTCCATGCCGGACAGTTCGGCGGCGAATGCGCTGTCCGCCGCCTCGAACACGTGGTGTCCCTCGTCGAACACATAGCGCGTCGGCACGGTGTCGTCGTCGAGCCCCTGCCAGGCCGCCTGGGTCATCACCAGGGCGTGGTTGGCCACGACCAGGTCAGCGGTGCGGGCGCGGCGCACCGTGTGCTCGATGAAACAGCGTTTGTAGTGGGTGCAGGCGCCGTGGATGCACTCGCCGCGGCGGTCGGCGAGCGTCGGGGCGAAGGACGAGCCGAACAGTTCGGGGAACCAGCCGGGCAGGTCGCCGCCGGTCAG
>CAZZWO010000116.1:0-9467 GCA_964657885.1 uncultured Acetobacteraceae bacterium
ATGCCGCGTTCCTTTTCGAGGTCGTTGCGGTCGAGCGCGCGTTCCACCACCGCCTGGTGTTCGCGATAGGCGCCGGACTGCTTCAGCAATTGATCGACCAGCGTGGTCTTGCCATGGTCGACATGGGCGATGATGGCGATGTTGCGGATGTCCATTGGGGCGCGCACTCTACAGGATCGAGGGTTTGGGTGCGGCCCATACGAAAAGGGCCTGACGTTGTGTCAGACCCTGTGCGTGCCGCGTCTGCGGGGTAGATAGGCGCTGGTCTTCGCAGATGCGAGGAAAAACCGCCCGGTTCGGCGTGTTGGATGGCAGGGCTGCGAAAATCAGCCCTGCGCGCCAGCGATTCCGTGGAGCGTTACTTTGCGCCACCCGCACTGTCGGCCGTGCCGGCACCGGCCGCACCGCCACCGACCGCCGCACCGGCGGTGTTGCCGGGGATCGGGCCCGCACCGCTCGGCGACATGGTCGGGCCGGTGGCCGCACCGGTCCCCATCGGAGCGCCGCCGGGTTGGCTGGTCGCGCCCATGCCGGTTCCGGCAGGCGCCATGCCGCCTGAGGGCATCGAAGCGCCGTCCTCGCCCGCCATGCCGGCCGGCGGTGCGCTGGACAGCGCCATCCGGATCGCCGAACGGGCGCCGGCGATGTCGCCCGCACCGAGCGCGCGGCGCGCCTGGCTCACCTGCTGCACCATCGGGCTCTGCGAGGGCTGGCCCGCCATGTTGACCGGCGTGGAGCGGTCGAGCAGCCGCGTTTCGGCCATCTCGAGCGCCTGTTGCGCCTCGCCGGTGTGGTGCATCGCCAGCGCGCGGTCGGCATCGCGCAGATAGCCCTGCGGCCCGGCGTTCATCCCGCCGCGCGGCTGCGGGAAATGCGGCGCGATCGGCGAGTGGCTGTCGGACTCGCTGATGTTGCTCGCCTTCATGGACGCGGGCCCGCTCTGCCCGGTCCCGGGCTCGTGCGCGAAGGTCTGGTCATCGGAACCCGCCGCCTGGCTCGCTGCGTGATGGTGGTGCCTGGGCTTCGGCGCCGTCATGCCGGCCGCCGGCGCACCGGTCGCCGTCCCTGCGTCGGGCGGTGCCACCGGAGCCGACGGGCTGGCCATATCGGGCTGCGCCGTGTCGGGCGCGGAAGTTTGGGCGAACGCTGGCTGAACAAAAGCAGGCAGGGCGGCCACGCTCAGCAGCGTGGCGGACGTCAGCAGAAACTTGCGCATCTGGCAATCTCCTTCATCAAACATTCGATGTGGGCGCCGCCTTGCGGCGCGATGGTGCCGCGATGGAACGCGGGACGTGACAATCCCAACGGAGTGCGGTGCGCATGGTTGCCCGGGGAGCGGGGGTGCGCCCGCGAGGCCCCCTAGCGCGGCTCGAGCACGAAACGCACCGGCCGGTCGGGCTGCGTGGTGACGATGCCGCGGGGCAGCACGGTGCCGGGACCCGACAGGGTGATCCGGAACGCCCGCAGCAGCCGCGCGAGCACCAGGGTTGCCTCGGTCAGCGCGAACTGCGCGCCGACGCAGATCCGCGGACCGGCGCCGAACGGCATGTAGGCGTATCGCTCCGGCGCCGGTGCGCCGGGCGCGAAACGGTCCGGATCGAAAGCGTCGGGCGCGTGCCACCGCGCATGATGGCGGTGCAGCACCCATGGGCTGATGGTGATGGTGGTGCCCGCCGCGACGTCGTGGCCCATGATGCTGTCGGCCGCCTGCGCCTGCCGGACGATCAGGAAGGCCGGCGGATAAAGCCGCAGCGCCTCGTCCACATGGGCGCGGACGGCGTGGAGCTGGCCGAGCGACGCGGCGGCGCCGTCCCCATCCAGGTCGACGCCGGCGCTCTCGTCGGCGAGCCGTTGCTGCTGGTCGGGATAGAGCGCGGCGAGGTACACCGACCAGAACAGCGTAACGGCCGTGGTCTCGTGGCCGGCCAGGATCATCGTGCTGACCTCGTCGCGCAGCTGGGCGTGGTCGAATGCCGCGCCGGTCTCCGGGTCGCGCGCGGCCGACAGCAGGTCGAACAGGTCGCGCGGCTGGGTGGCGGCGGCCGGCCCGGCCTCGGGGAAAGCCGACCGCACCGCGATCAGGCGGTCCAGGAAATCCAGCCATTCGCGGCGGAACACTGCCCGCCCGCGGTCGACAGGGGACGGCACGTCCTCGGGCAGCAACAGGTCCAAGATGCCTGGCTGGGCGTAACGCGCGCCGTAGCTCATCAGCAGGCGGCGCAGCTCGTTCGCGAAGCCCGACATCTCCAGCGAGAACATCGACTGGCCGGCGATCGCCAGGGCGAGATGCTGCAGATGCGGCAGCAACTCGAGCGGCCGGTGCGTCAGACGGGCAAGCTCCGCTTCCTTTGCAGCGCTCGCGGCCACCACATGCCGCGCCAGGATCGGCATGGTGCGAGGCGCCAGAGCGGGGGCGATGGTGCGGCGCTGGTGCCGCCATGCATCGCCTTCCGCCAGGAACAACCCGCCGCCGAGCACCGGCTGAAGCACGCGCCGCGTCGCCGGATTGCGCCGGTAATTATCGACGTTGCCCACCAGCACGTGCCGGATCGCCTCCGGCGCGTTCAGCATGAGCTGCTGCCGCCCGAGGAACTTCCCCGGCAGGATGTCCATCTCGTAGGCCGGCTGCCCCCAGAGTTCGAGCGGATTGCGGCGCAGCACGAGGAAGGATTCGAGCTGGGTGCGCATGCGCGTGGGGATCGGCGGACGCGGCGGAAGGACTTGGAGCATGCCTCGCAAGATGGTGTCGCGATCCCACCGTGAAACCGTCCGGGTGCCACGCGCACGATATAGAGTGCGCGGCCTTGCTGCCATGCAGCCCGGCTGACACAACGCGCCGATGAGCGCCGCGATCGACATCGGCCGGCCGGCCGGCGATGCCGGTTCGGCCGGCCAGCACCTGCGCGAGACGCTGTGGATCACCGCGCCGATCGCGCTGGCGCTGCTGTCCGAGATCGGCATGGGGCTGATCACCACCCTGATGCTGGGTGGCCTCGGCGACCGTGCACTGGCGGCGGGCGCTTTCGCAACCAACCTGTTCATCACGGCCTTGCTGGTGCTGCAGGGCATGCTGTCGGGCGTCAGCGTGCTGACGGCCGACCGTCTGGGCGCCGGGCGGCCCGGCGAGGTTCCTGTGCTGTACTGGTCGGGGGTGCTGCTCGCCGCCGCCCTGGCGATGCCGCTGTTTGCGGCGCTGACGCTGTGCGGCCCGGTGCTGCGCGCGCTCGGCCAGCCCGAAATGCTGGTGGCCGATGTGACGCGGTACCTGCACGTGCTGCGGTGGGCGGTGCCCGCGGGGGTCGTCGGCATCGGCATGATGCGGCAATTCCTGCCGGCGCTCGGGTTGCAGCGGGTCCTGCTGTGGGTGATGCCGTGCGGCGTGGTGCTGCACGCGGCACTCAACCGGGTGTTCATCCATGGTGGCTTCGGCATCCCGGCGATGGGGCTCGAGGGCTCCGCCCTCGCCACGGTCGTCAGCCTGTCCAGCGCGGCGCTGGCGATGCTGGCGTTCCTGCACGGCCCGCGCTTCGGCCGGCATGTGTCGGCGGCGCGGCCTTCGGCCGTGCACCTGCGGCGGCTGGTCGCCATCGGCCTTCCGGTGACCGGCATCGTGCTGGTGGAGGCGGGGCTGTTCCTGGCGACCGGTATCCTCGCCGGCGCGCTCGGCCCGACCGTTCTCGCCGCCCACATGATCGCGCTCAGCGTCGCCAGCGTGTCGTTCATGGTGCCCCTGGCCATCAGCCAGGCCGCCAACGTGCGGGTCGCGACCGCGCGCGGTGCCGGCAACGACGAAGCCGCCCGCCGCGCCGGGTTCTGCGCCATCCTGCTCGCCATCGCCTTCATGAGCTGCAGTGCGCTGCTGCTCCTCGCCGCACCCGGCGCGATAGCGCACCTCTATCTGGCACCCTGCAGTGCTGCGGCCGCGACGAGCACCGCGGACGCCGCGACGATCGCCCTGGCGGTGCGGCTGCTGCGGGTGGCCGGCATATTCCAGATGTTCGACGGCACCCAGGTGACCGCGGCGGGAGCGTTGCGCGGACTCCAGGACGTGGGCGTGCCGATGCTGCTGGCCACCGCCGGCTACTGGGGCATCGGCTTTTCCGCGGGCTGGTTCCTGGCGTTCCGCGCCCATGAGGGTGCGGTCGGCCTCTGGTGGGGATTATGCGCCGGGCTGGGCGTCGTCGCCGTCGCGCTTACCGCCCGGTTCGCGGTGCGCAGTGGCCGGGCGCCGTAGCGGACCTACGGTTTCAGTTCCAGCGCCACCTCGTTGCGGCGCAGGAAGGGAATGGCGAATGGCGGGTCGTAGGAGAACACGATCGGCTCGCCCGTGGGCACCAGCTTCGCCTGCGACAGCGCCGCGCGCAGACGGCCGGCCTGGCGGGACCTGGCATCCTCCGACGCGACGCCCGAGTAGCGCACCACGCCGAGGGTGACGGCCGGCAACTCAGCGATGCAGACGTCGCGCTCCGTCGGGGTGGGCGGCCCATCCTTGATCACGGAGGCCGGCAGGAAGAAGCGCATGGTCGCCATGCCCCCCGACATCTCCACCGGCACTGTCATCGGCATGCGCGTCCCCGCCGCGGATTGTTCCACCGGCGCCGTCATCGGCACCGTCCGGCCGGTGGTGTTGGCGCCGGTGATGTAGCGGAACAGCCTGCCGAACGCCGCACCGTCGCCGGCATCGCCCACCGGCGTTTCGACCGCGACGCGCGGGGCATACGCCCGCACCTCGATATCCGGCGCCAGGGTGCGGACCACCCGGTAGGATGGCTGTTCATAGGTGCCGCGGATGCCGAAGACCGACAGTCCCGATTCGGCGAAGGTGGCCAGGAAATACAGCACTTTCGACATTGGACGCCTTTACCATGACCGGGTCGCCGGGCCGATGCGTCACGCGGTGCAACGAAACGCCGGCCCAGGCTTCGCGCATTGCGCGTCGAGACCTGGGAATTGAGCGATGAGGCAGTTGTGTCCAGCGTGGTCACACCTGTGGCTGCCGAGCAACAGGGCTGCAAAATGGTTTCCGCGGCAGCATGAACCGGGCACCAATGGGTCGAAAGCTCGCTATCTATGCGTCATACCGTGCAGGCGGGGCTGTGCCGGAGCGGGCAGCGCCGGTCCACCAGGAGAAGTTGCAGATGAAGTTTCGTGTCGCGTTGCTGGTTGCCAGCGTCCTGTCGGCCCCGACGGCCGTCCTCGCCCAGCCGGTGACCGGTCCGTATGTCAGCCTCGGCGGCGGCATCGACTACCTCATGGACCAGGATTTCCGTGGGGGCATCAAGGGCTCGTCCCTGGTGAACGGCCGCACCAAGCTCACCACCAACACCAGCGGGATCGCCAGCGCCGCCATTGGCTACGGCCTCGGCAACGGCCTGCGGATCGAGCTGCAGGGTGACTGGATGGCCAACCGGGTAGACGTGGGCATCTCCACCACCAGCAACTACCAGCAGCAATACCATGGCTTCGTGAACGTCCTGTATGACTTCGACGGCGCGATGATCGGCATCCCCGGCCTCAGCCCCTATGTCGGTGTCGGTGGCGGCTATGGCCAGTCGCACTTCTCGAACCTGAACTTCGCGGGCACCGATGGCCTAGGCAACTCGACGTTCATCCGCAGCACCGGCACCGACGGCAACTTCGCCGTGCAGGGCATCGCCGGCGTCGCCTTCAACATCGCCGCCATCCCCGGCCTGGCGCTGACCGCGGAATACCGCTTCATCACCACGCCGTCGAACCACAACTACAGCGCACAGCTGTTCGACGGGCCGGATTTCGGCAGCGTGAGCCTGAAGACACAGGGCCAGTACAACCACGCTGCCCTGGTCGGCGTGCGTTATGCCCTGTTCTCGGCGCCGCCGCCGCCCCCGCCCGCACCGCCGCCGGCCGCAACGGCCCCGCTACCCCCGGAAGTCGCCAAGACCTACCTGGTGTTCTTCGATTGGGATCGGGCCGACCTGACCGCGCGCGCGCGCCAGATCGTCGCACAGGCCGCCGCCGCATCCACTCACACGCAGACCACGCGTATCGAGGTGAACGGCTACACCGACCTGTCCGGCACCGCCGCCTACAACCAGCGCCTGTCGGTTCGCCGGGCGCAGAGCGTCGAGTCCGAGCTGGTGCGTGACGGCGTGAGCCGTGGCGAAATCAGCATCCACGGTTACGGCGAGACCAACCCGCTGGTGCAGACCGCCAAGGGCGTCCGCGAGCCGCAGAACCGCCGCGTGGAAATCATCCTCCACTGAGCACAGGCCGGCAGCTTCGGCTGCCGTTCATCGACGGAACGGATTGGCTGGGGGAGAAGGCGCTTCTCCCCCAGCCTTTTACTTAGGCAGCATCGGCCAGACTACTTACGAACCGGCTGGTGAAGCTGCTCACTCAAACGAAGGCCAACGTGGTTTCACGCCCGCTTCTTGGCGGACATTCAGGTGAAACCGCTCTAGGGTGCCGATGGAAATCCGTCTTCTGCACCGGATCGCCCCACTCGTGGCGATCGTTCCTCCCGAACAGCGCCTGCTGGTGGTGCAGTTCTTTCGCTTCGGTGTCATCGGGACGCTCGGCTTCGTCTGGGATACGCTGGTGGTCTATTCCACCGCGCCGTTCGTCGGCCTGTACTTCGCGGGCGTCATCTCGTACATCATCGCCGGCAGCATCAACTGGATGCTGAACCGCATCTGGACCTACCGGCACGTGCCGCATGGCGCGATGCATCGGCAGGCGGCGATGTTCCTGCTGGTGAACTCGGCCGGCTTCCTGCTGAACCGCGGAATCTACTTCACACTGATCGCAACGCAGCCGTTCTGCCACGCGCACCCGGTGGTGCCGATCGCGGCCGGCGGCGTGTCGGCGATGTTCGTGAACTTCTTCCTGAGCCGGCGCCTGGTGTTCCAGTGACCGGCCTGCCGGGCACCGGGGCGCGCGTCGCCGTGCTGATCCCGTGTTTCAACGAGGCGGTCGCGATCCCGCGCGTGGTCGCTGGGTTCCGTGTGGCCCTGCCGGAGGCCCGCATCTACGCCTACGACAACAACTCGACCGACGGCACCGCGGAGGCGGCCGGTGCAGCCGGTGCGATGGTCGGCACCGAGGCGTTGCAGGGGAAAGGCCACGTGGTCCGGCGCATGTTCGCCGACATCGAGGCCGACATCTACGTGCTGGTCGATGGTGACGACACCTACGACCCGGCGGCAGCACCGGCGATGATCCGTATGCTCGCCGAGCGCCGGCTGGACATGGTCACCGCCACCCGGATCACCGATGCGGGCCATTCCCACCGGCTCGGCCACCGTGCGGGCAACACGCTGCTGTCCGGCCTGGTGGCCTGGCTGTTCGGCGCGCGCGTCACCGACATGCTCAGCGGCTACCGGGTGTTCTCCCGGCGGTTCGTGAAGTCCTTCCCGGCGCTGTCCGGCGGTTTCGAGACGGAGACGGAGCTGACCGTTCACGCGCTGCAACTGGCGATGCCGCTAGGCGAGATGCCGGCCGCCTACCGCGAACGGCCGCCCGGCTCGGCCAGCAAGCTGCGCACGGTCACCGACGGTCTGCGCATCGTCAGGCTGATCCTGCTGCTGGTGAAGGACGAGCGGCCGCTGCCGTTCTTCTCCATCAACGGCGCGCTGTTGTTCCTGCTCGGGCTGCTGTTCGGCATCCCGGTGATCGTCGAGTTCCTGCACACCCGCCTGGTGCCCCGCCTGCCCACGGCGATCCTGGCCGCTTCCCTGGTGGCGCTGGCGTTCCTGTCGCTGGCATGCGGGCTGATCCTGGATTCCGTGGCAAGGGGACGCCGCGAGACCAAGCGGCTGGCCTACCTGGTCATCCCGGGCCCGCAGCACCCGGCCGCGCCTGACCCATCGCAGCCGGCGGCTTCAGAAAGGCTTGAGTAGCCGGTCGATGTAGTCGAGCTCGCCTTTCGGGCGGCCCCGGTCGGCGCCGCGCCGCCGCAACTCCTCCTGGATGGCCCGGCTGCGCGCACGCTCCATCTCGTCGGGCACCTTCAGGCCAGGGTCGTCGGCGGTGGTGCCGCTGCCATCGATCGGACGGCCGAACGGGTCGTGCCGCTTGCCGCCCTGTCCGTCGCCCGGCTCATCCTGGCCCTCGTCGTCACCCTGGCCGGCCGATTGTTCGCCGTTGTCGCCGCCTTGCTGCAGGCTGAGCTCCATGCCGCCGCCCGGCTGGCCGCCGGGCTGCTTGGCCATGTCCTGACCACCCTTCTGCAACGCCGCGATGGCCCGCGCGATCGCATCGCGGGCTTGCGGATCCTGCGACTGCGCGAGGGCGGCGGCGGCGTCCTGCATCGCCTGGCTCGCGTCGTCGAGGGTCCGCGGCTTCGGCCGTCCGGACTGCGCCAGCCCATCCTTCAATGCATCGAGCGCGCGATGGAGCGCCCGCTGCACGCGGGCATCTTCCTGTCTGGTCGGAGCAGGATGCGGCGGGTGCGAGGGCGTCGCGCCCTGCATCGGCGGGGCGGGTTCCATCGCGGTGTCGGGCGGCGTTAACGGCGGCGGGGCGAAAGGCGACGGCTCCTGCGTCGGGTCTTCGGTGCCCGGTGGGGTTTGGCCGGGCATCGTCTGGCCGGAAGGGGGCGGCGGCAGCAGCATCCCGGGCAGCAGGTCCTGCATGCGGCCATCGGGCGGCACGCCCTGCGGTGTGCGGGTCTGGCTATGATCCAGCAGGGTTCCCTCGCGCTGCACCATGTCCTGTACGGCGCCCGCTTGCTGACGCCCCTGCCGCGCCTGCTCGCGCTGCTGACGCGCTTCCTCCGGCGTCATGATGTGGGCGTTCTTCAACTGATCCATCATGCGCTCGAGCTGCGCCATGTCGCGGCGTGCCTCATCGGTGTTGCCGTCGCGCAGGGCCTTTTCCAGCTTGCGCACCAGCCGGTCGATCGAAGGCGATGAGAGGTGCTGCGTGTGCGGATCGAACTTCTGCAGCGCGCCCTGCTCGGTGGCGCGCTTCGCGAGGTCCGCCAGGCGTTTGTCCAGCGCCTGGCGCAGCGCTTCCAGCCGCTTGGCCAGCTCCTGGTCGGACAGCTTGCCCTTCGCATGCTCCTCGATGCCGTGCCGCAGGTTTTCCCGCGCATCGGCAAGTTCGCGCGCCGAACGGTCGGGGAGTGCGCCGTCGAGCGCCAGGGCCAGCGTCCAGAGCCGGGCCTGCACCTCGTCCACCTGCGGCTTGCCGGGGTGGCTGGCGCCCAGGAGGGACGCGGCGGCGGACAGGTTCAGCGCGATGCCCGACTGCCGCAGCCCCGGCACGGGCCGTTCGAGCGGCGCTTCGGCCAGCGCTGCGAGCTCGTCGGCGGCCTGCTCCCGCGTGTCGGGATGCAGGGCCAGGCGGCGGCGCAGATCGGCGATGGCGCGGGCCAGCGGGTGATGGAACTCGTGCGCCGGCAGGATGAAGTCGATCGGGCCACTCTGCCCGCGCTGGCCGGATACGTCCTGCGCCAGCAGGCGGCCGGTGAGGACGGCGCCCGCAGA
>CAZZWO010000117.1:0-9352 GCA_964657885.1 uncultured Acetobacteraceae bacterium
GCGTTAATCGTCGCCAACACCATCCGAAGGTGCGACGACCCTTAGTACCGGCCCGGCGCGCAGTTCGTCGATTCCAGGTCAACGAGTGTCAGCGCTCTGAGGCGATGCTTGAGTGTGGCCATCGTGCCGCCTATAAGGCCGATCAACGCGCACCCGGTCGGCATCGGGCGTGTATGCATGCGAAAGGCCCAACCGATGAAGTCCGGGATCCACCCCGATTACCACGAGATCACCGTCATCATGACCGATGGCACGAGCTACCAGACTCGGTCCTGCATGGGTAAGGCGGGCGACACCATCCGGCTGGACATCGATCCCAAGAGCCACCCGGCGTGGACGGGCGTGCAGCGGATGATGGACACCGGCGGACAGGTGGCGAAGTTCAACAAGAAGTTTGCCGGACTGGGCACCAAAAAAACCGATTGAGCTTGTTGGCGGGGCTTGAAGCGGCCTCGCCGACCGCTTACTTTTTGCATCGTTCAGGATGCCCAATGGGGTCCTGGGGCTTGCCACTCCGATAGGGGTGTGGGTCGGCATCAACCGGTGCGGCCCGACACGTGCAACCTTGCTGATGCAGGAGGTTTATCAATGACTTACGATTTTGCGCCCCTTTTCCGTACCGCGATCGGCTTCGACCGTCTCGCTCGCCTGGTGGACAACGCGGCTGAGGCTGCTGCCACCCCGGCCTACCCCCCCTACAACATCGAGAAGACCGGCGAAGACGCTTATCGTCTGACGATGGCGATTGCCGGTTTTGGCCCGGAAAACCTCGAGATTGTGGTCAAGGACAACACTCTGGTGGTGACCGGACGCCTGGCGGATGAGGCGACGAAGGCTGAAATCCTCCACCGTGGGATTGCCGGCCGTGCGTTCGAGCGCCGGTTCGTTCTTGCCGACCACATCGTGGTTGATGGGGCGGACCTGAAGAACGGCCTGCTTCATGTCGGCCTCAAGAGGGTTGTGCCGGAGGCGCTGAAGCCCCGCCGCATCACTATTGGCGCGGGCGCGCCCGCCCTCGCCAATGACGACACCAAGGTCGTCGAGCACAAGGCGGCCTGACTGCAGGGAGCGGGGGAGGTTCAGCCTCCCCCGCTCCTGTTTTCAGTCCTGAAAAAGCTGTCTGCGTGGCCGCGCGCGCCTTCCTTGTGGGCGATCGTTGTTTCGGCGCGCTGTATCTCTGCTTGCAGCTCGCCGATGTAGGACCGCAGATCGGCTACGCTGAGCGTTTCCAGGATTGGCTTCTCGAACCGTACCGGCCGCTTAACTTCTTCGTCTTCTATCATCTATCCACCTTGACCCGCCGCACGGCCGAAGCCCATATCCCCAACGTTGCCGAATTGAAGGCGCGCCCCGGTCTCGGGCCCTCACACAATTTGCTGTTGGCCCCGACGGCCTAGCCGCTTCCTGCGCCGAAGGATGTTACGATGACTTTGCCCCTTATGCCAAAGGCTACTGCGGTCTGGCTGATCGACAAGACCGCTCTCACCTTTACCCAGATCGCTGAATACTGCGGCATGCATCCGCTTGAGATCCAGGCTATTGCCGATGGTGAGGTCGCGCAGGGTATCAACGGTTATGACCCGGTCGCAAACAGCCAAGTGACCGCCGAGGAGATCGCGCGCTGCGAGAAGGATCCGAACGCACGGCTGAAAATGTCGCCGATAACGACCCACACTCCCAAGAAACAGAAGGGTGCGCGCTATACACCCGTGGCCAAGCGCAATGATCGGCCGGACGGCATAGCGTTTGTTTTGCGCAACTATCCGCAACTCTCCGAAGCGCAGGTCATCAAACTGCTTGGCACGACCAAGGACACGATCCAGAAGGTTCGCGACCGGCAGCATTGGAACAGCGCCAACATCAAGCCTCGCGACCCGGTCATTCTTGGCTTGTGCACACAGACAGATTTGAACGCGATGGTTACCGCCGCGAACGAACGGCTGGCCCGTGAGGGCAAGGTGGTTCCTCCACTGCCTCAGATCGAGACGGACGAAGCAGCTTAAGGCTGGCCAGGCCCTGTTGGTAGGGCTTGGTGTCTGGCTCCACGTGTCTTTACTAAGAAAAGGGCCTGGAACGATGTTCCAGGCCCTTTTTGATTGGATGTGTTCAGGAGCCTCGGAGGCGTTCCATCTCCTCCTTCACCCGCAGCTTCTCAACCTTCAATCTCGATAATGCGGTGTCGTCGGGTCGAGGGCGGTGGTCCTCATCGAAAATCTTCGTCTCAAGGCTGGCATGCCGGTTGCTCAGGCTCTCAATACGGGCTTGTAGGCTCATAGTGCCTCCGTGCTGAAGATTTGCACCTCTCCCGCGAGGTGCCATCAAACGGTAATCACGACAGGAGCCGATTGCCACCCTAATCGCTCGAGGTCCTTTCAAACTGAAAGGAGCACAAAGCCAGAGAAGGGGTTTCTCCCGTCCGCATGCGTGTTATTGAGCCGCCATGCTGACCGACCGTGATTCCCTGTTGCGCAAACTCCATGAACTGCGCAGCGAGCACAGGGACCTCGACACCGTCATCGCCCGTCTGGTCCCGCAGCCTCTGGACCAGTTGCAGGTACAGCGGCTTAAGAAGCGGAAATTGTTGCTGAAGGACGAGATCGCCTGGCTGGAAAGCCACCTTATCCCGGACAACATCGCCTGATGTCCAGCAGCCAAACGGCTTCCGGTCCCGCCCGCATCGGCATCATCATGGGTAGCCAATCCGATTGGAGCACGCTCCGCCATGCGGCGGAGACCCTGACCAGTCTGGACCTGTCATTCGAGGCGAAGATCGTCTCAGCGCACAGGACGCCGGACCGTCTGAGGGATTATGCCCAGACCGCCCGCGCGCGCGGGCTGTCGGTCCTGATCGCAGGCGCCGGCGGCGCCGCTCATCTACCGGGGATGGCGGCGTCCTGGACGTCGTTGCCGGTGTTGGGCGTTCCCGTCGAAAGCCACGCTCTTTCGGGGATGGATAGCCTCTTGTCGATCGTGCAGATGCCGGCCGGTATCCCCGTTGGCACGCTTGCCATCGGCAGGGCCGGCGCCATCAACGCTGCCCTGTTGGCGACGGCTATTCTGGCCATCGGCGACCTGGACATCGCCGGCCGGCTGGACAGCTGGCGCCGTGCGCAGACCGACGCAGTTCCCCAGGTGCCGCAGGATTCATGACGGCTCCTGCCCCGCTGTCCCCGATCGCACTGCCACCCGGGGCCACGATTGGCATCGTCGGTGGCGGACAGCTTGGCCGCATGTCGGCAATGGCTGCGGCCCGGCTCGGGTACCGCGCTCACGTGCTTACCAGCGAACCAGACAGCCCGGCCGCGCAAGTAGCGGCAAGCGTTACCGTGGGCAGCACCGACGATGCCGACACGCTCTGCCGCTTTGCCGACGAGGTGGATGTCATCACATTCGAGTTCGAGAATGTGAGCGCCGCCGGCTTGGAGCTGATGGCTGAGCGCAGGCCGGTGTACCCTTCGGCCGCGATCCTGCGGCTGACGCAGGATCGGGTGACCGAGAAGAGCTTCATCAATGGAGCGGGGGCACCGTCCGGGCCCTGGGTTCCGGTGAGCACCCTTCCCGAGCTGGCGGCCGCCGTCGGTCTGCTGGGACTGCCTGCCGTGCTGAAAACCACCCGGCTTGGATACGATGGCCGTGGGCAGATGCTTCTGCGGAACGAGAGTGATTTTGAAACGGCTTTCACGCGGTTGTCGCCGGCGCCGTTCATTCTCGAGAGCTTCGTCGACTTTGCTTGTGAGATCAGCGTCATCGTAGCCCGGGGGCTGGATGGCCAGGTGGTGGCGTTCGACGCTGTCGAGAACCGGCACCGCAATCACATCCTGGATCTCACGCTCGCACCCGCTCCGGTCATGGCGGACATCCTGACCGCCGCCCGAGAGATCGCGACAGACATCGCCACCTGCCTGGAGCTTGTCGGGTTACTGGCGGTGGAGATGTTCGTAGATTGCGACGGCGGTTTAATGGTGAACGAATTGGCGCCGCGACCGCATAATTCGGGGCACTGGACGATCGACGCCTGCCAGGTCAGCCAGTTCGAAATGCATATCCGTGCGGTGACCGGCTTGCCGCTGCTGCCGGCCACGCGCCATTCGGACGCGGTGATGAAAAACATCGTCGGACCGGACGAGCTGGCGCTCTGGCCGCAGATCGTCGGGACCCCCGGCCTGATCCCTCATCTATACGGCAAAACCCAAGCACCGCCGGGGCGGAAGATGGGTCATGTCACCAAGCTGTTCCCCAAAGGTGCATTGCCCGGCCGTTTCGGCATCGACGCGGCTCTTGCGGTGTTTCGATAGCGCGGCTCACGAACGAGCATCCGCCCTGGCTAAGCGGCCTTCGCCTTTGCCTGTCCCGCAACGCGCACCAGGTTGCCGAGCACATCGTCGGCGGTCTTGACCCGTTCGGCCACGTTCATGTCGCGAACCACCGCAAGTTTATGGTCGGGCCGCAGCTTGACGATGCCCTTCCGCGTGCCGAGCCACTGGATCAACCCGGCGGGATTCCCGAATGCATTGCCCCGGAACTGCAGGACCATTCCCTTTGGACCCGCCTCGAGTTTTTCGACGCCGGCGACCCGGCAAGCTCGTTTCAGGTGCACGACCTGCAACAGGTTTTCAACTTCGGCGGGCATCGGCCCAAAGCGGTCCACCAGTTCGGCGGCTAATGCTTCGCTTTCGGCATCCGATGTCAGCGCGCCGATCCGGCGATAGAGCCCGAGCCGGACGGGCAAGTCTCGCACATAGGCGTCGGGGATCAGCACGGGCAGGCCGAGGTTGATGTTCGGCGTCCAGTCCCGGTCTTCAGTGCGGATGCGGCCGCGTTCGGCACGCATTTCGGCCACCGCGTCCTCCAGCATCTGCTGGTAAAGCTCGATCCCGACCTCGCGTATGTGGCCCGACTGTTCGTCGCCTAGCAGGTTGCCGGCGCCACGGATATCGAGGTCGTGGCTGGCAAGGGTGAAGCCGGCGCCGAGTTGATCGAGCGTCTGCATGACGTGCAGGCGCTTTTCGGCAGCGCCCGATAATTTCGATCCCGGAGGCCAGGTCAGGTAGGCATACCCGCGCTGCTTTCCCCGTCCGACACGGCCGCGCAACTGGTAAAGCTGCCCGAGCCCGAACATGTCGGCCCGGTGGATCAGCAACGTGTTCACGGCCGGCATGTCGAGCCCGCTCTCGACGATGTTCGTCGATAGCAGGATGTCGTATTTGCCGTCGCCGAACTCGGTCATCACGCGCTCGAGTTCGGTTGGCGCCAGCCGGCCATGCGCTTCGACAACGCGCGCCTCCGGCACGATCTCGGCAAGCCGTGCCTGCATCTTCGGCATATCTTCCAGGCGCGGAACGACGCAGAACACCTGGCCGCCGCGGAACCGCTCGCGCTGGATCGCCTCGCGGATCACCACATGGTCGAACGGCATGATGAACGTGCGCACGGCCATCCGATCGACCGGCGGTGTTGCAATCAGGCTCATCTCGCGCACGCCGGTCAGCGCGAGTTGCAAGGTGCGCGGGATCGGTGTCGCGGTCAGTGTCAGCACATGCACGTCGGCTTTGAGCGCCTTCAGCTTCTCCTTGTGGGTGACACCGAAATGCTGTTCCTCGTCGACGATGAGCAGTCCGAGATCGGAGAACTCGATCCCCTTTGCCAACAGCGCATGCGTGCCGATGACGATGTTGATGTCGCCGTTCGCCAGGCCGCGCTTTACCTCCAAGGCGTCCTTGGCGGTCACCATCCGGGACAACTGACCGACCTTCACCGGCAGACCCTCGAAGCGCGCGGTGAAACTGCGGAAATGCTGCCGGGCCAACAAGGTTGTCGGAACCACGACGGCCACTTGCGACCCCGACATGGCGACCGCGAATGCGGCCCGCAGGGCAACTTCGGTCTTGCCGAAACCGACGTCGCCGCAGATCAGCCGGTCCATCGGTTTGCCCGACGACAGATCTTCAAGCACATCCGAGATGGCGCGCATCTGGTCGTCGGTTTCGGCGAACGGGAAGCGGGCACAGAATTCGTCCCATGTACCCTCAGGGGGTGCCACGGTCATTGCGTCACGCACCCGCCGTTCGGCGGCGATCCTGATGAGCGAGCCGGCCATGTCGCGAATGCGCTGCTTCATCCGCGCCTTGCGGCTTTGCCAGCCTGCGCCTCCAAGCTTGTCCAGCGCGACACCCTGCGTCTCGCTGCCGAAACGCGAAAGCAGCTCGATGTTCTCGACCGGCAGAAACAGCTTTTCATTGCCGTCGTAGATCAACCGGAGGCAATCATGCGGCGCCTGTCCGACGCTTAGTGTTTCCAAACCGTCATAACGCCCGATGCCGTAATCCTGGTGCACGACCAGATCGCCATCGGCGATCTCTGTCGCCTCGGCAATGAACTGGTCGGCGCGCTTGCGTTTGCGGGGCGGCCGGCTGATCCGCTCGCCGAGCAGATCCTGCTCGCCGACGATCGCGAAATCCTCTGCGATGAAACCGCGCTCCAGGCCGAGCGTCACCAGCCCGATCAGGTCCGGCTTCAGCCGCGCGGCACTCGCCCAATCCTCGACAGGCTCGGCGCGCAGCTTGTGTTCGGCGAGCAAAGCCGCGATGCGGGCGCGCGACCCGCGGCTCCAGGCGGCGACAATGGTCCGGCGTTTCTGAGCGGCCCAGCTTGCGGCCTGTGCGGCGAGTTGCTGATACACACTGGTAGAAACGCCGGATCCGGCCTGGGTGAAGATGACGCCGGGCCGGCCACCCGCATCGAAGCCGCCGGCGCCGTCAGGCATCCCATAAGGCGAAAAGCTGAAAGCCGGCACGCCGGCCAACATCGCATCCCACCCGGCACGATCCAGGTACAGACGGTCGGGCGGGAGTGGCCGGTAGCCGACTTCGCCATCGCGCGGCATCACGCGACGCGCCTCGAAATGGTCGGCGATCATCTCCAGGCGTGAGGTCAGCGCCTCCTCCGCCTGACCGTCGAGCGAGACCGAGGGCTGCGACAGGTAGTCGAGCAACGTCTCCATGCCGTCATGGAACAGCGGAACCCAATGTTCCATGCCGGGATAGCGACGCCCGTCCGAAATCGCCTCATAGATCGGGTCGGTAGCCGCCGCCTGGCTGAACAGTTCACGCCACGCCGTGCGGAAACGCGCGACGCTCGGCGCGTCCAGCGTCACCTCGGATACCGGGCGCAAGGAAAACGAGTCGGCCTTTTCGGTGCTGCGCTGGGTGGCGGGATCGAAGCGGCGTACGCTGTCCACCGTGTCGCCGAAAAAATCCAGCCGCACGGGGTCGCCTTCGCCGCTCGGGAAGATGTCCATGATGCCGCCGCGGACCGCGTATTCGCCCGGCTCCATCACCGTATCCGCACGCCCATAGCCATGCGATTCGAGGTATTCGACGAGCTTTTCGGGCCGCACGGTGCCGCCGGCACGCACGTCCAGGCTCTCGCCCAGGAACACCAGTCGCGGCGGCACGCGCTGCACGGCGGCATTGACCGTCGTCAGCACGATCCTGCGGCCGGGTGCTGGTTCCAGCAGCCTGGACAAGGTGGCGATCCGCTCGGAGACAACGGCAGGGTTCGGCGAAACCCGGTCGTAAGGAAGGCAGTCCCAGGCGGGAAAACGCAGCACCTCGATGTCCGGCGCGAAAAATGCCAGCAGCTCGGCTAGGCGCACCATGCGCGCCTCGTTGCGCGCGATGTGGAGAAGAGCCCCGTCATGCTCGCGCGCGCGGCGAACCAGCAGCATCGCGTCGAAGCCTTCGGGCGCTCCGTAAATCGTCGCTAAGGTCAACCCTGGTTTCCCTGTAGGCGCGCATCCCTCATGGCCTGCAGCATCGGGCCGTCATGTTCGGCAGGAATTGGCCGGCGTCCGGTGAGCCAATCGGCGAGCGCCGGATCGGGCAAATCCATGATGGTCTCGAGCGCCGCGATTTCCGCCACGGTGAAATCCTGCAGCCTGGCCGACACGAAGCCGCCCACGAGAATGTCGTTCTCGCGTGTGCCGCGGTGGTTGGCGCGGAACAGCAAACGACGCCGCCGGCCTTCCAACGAGATGGGTGTGGAGGTTTCGTCCATGATGCGGCTGACATATAGCGGGCAGCGTGCCAGACACCAGTGCCGCGCCCCCACCTTCGCCCGACCGAACTTCGGCCGGCACGCCCTCGCGCGTTTCCCCGTCGCCTGCCGAACTGGATGAAGTGCTCGCCCCGCTGCTGGCGCCACAGACGACACTGCGCGGTATCGGTCCCTCGATCGCCGTGCTGCTGGCCCGGGTAACCGGCGGAACGCGCGTGCTCGACCTGCTATTCCACTTGCCGGAAAGCTTCGTTGACCGGCGCCACCGGCCAACCATCAGCGGTGCCGTTCCCGGCCAGGTCGCGACGCTGGAGGTAGAGGTCGTCAGGCACGAAAAGCCGGGTAGCCCCCGCCAGCCCTGGCGGGTCATCGTGACAGACGGCACGGCTTTCGCGGAACTGGTCTTCTTCAAGCCGGCGCGGGCGCAGGCCCTGGTGCCGGGAAGCAAGGTGATCGTGTCGGGCAAGCTGGAATCGTTCCAGGACCGGCTTACCATGCCGCACCCGGACCATATCGCTCCAGGCGGACGTCCCGAACTCATCCCCCGGCTGGAACCGGTCTGGCCGCTCACGGCGGGATTATTCCCGAGCCACCTGCGTGCAGCCCTGACCCAGGCGCTAGCCCGCATACCGGCGTTCCCCGAGTGGCACGAGGCGCGGCTGATGCAACGGGAACGGTGGCCCAGCTTTGCGGAGGCCCTGCGCGCCCTGCACGCCCCGCTTGAGCATCCCGAGCCGAGGGTGCGCGCACGGCTCGCCTACGACGAGTTGCTGGCCCACCAGATCGCAATCTCGTGGATGCGCACGCAACGGTCGCGCAGAGCCGGGCGTCCGCTCACCGGGGGCGGCAGGCTTCGTGATCAGGCGCTCACGCGCTTCGGCCATCGGCTTACCGGTAGCCAGCTTCATGTTCTCAGCGAGATCGATGCCGGCCTTGCGGCCCCCAGCCGGATGCTGCGGCTGCTCCAGGGGGATGTCGGCTCCGGCAAGACCCTGGTTGCGGTCATGGCGATGCTGCGGGCCGTCGAGGCCGGCGCCCAGGCCGCGATGATGGCGCCGACCGAAACACTCGCCCGCCAGCACCACCGGACGCTGTCTAAAATCTGTCCCGTTCCGGTGGCGCTGCTGACCGGCTCGGTGAAGGGTGTGGCGCGGCGGAACACCTTGCTCGGGCTACAATCCGGCCGCATTCCGCTGGTCGTCGGCACCCATGCCTTGTTCCAGGAGGGCGTGTCGTATCGCGACCTTGCCTTGGCGGTGATCGACGAACAGCACCGGTTCGGGGTGGATCAACGGCT
>CAZZWO010000118.1:0-9349 GCA_964657885.1 uncultured Acetobacteraceae bacterium
CAGGGGGCGTCGGGCGGGGCTTCGGCCAGGGCGCGCTTGAATAGGGCGGCGGCTTCGGGGGTCACGCGAGCCTGGGCGTCGGTGATGATCTCGGCGGTCTCGGCGCCGAGTTCCGGTTCGAACTTCGCCGCCAGCGCCTGCCGCCAGGCGTCGGCGGCTTCCGGCAGGTGGCCTAATGACAGCTCGGCGCGGCCCAGCATGACGTAGCCGCGGCGCGCGGTGTCGGTGTGCGGGTCCATCTTGGCGAGCGTCGTGCGCAGACGGCCGATCACCTCCTCGTCGCGCGCAATCTCGGCGTTCGGGGCGGCGGTCGCCTGCTCGGCCGCAGCCTGCCGCCTTGCCGCATAGTCCGGCGCGCCGCCGGCACCGACATACAGCAGCACCGCGGCCGCAGGCACCAGCATCGCGGTCAGCACGATGCCGAACGGGCCGGACCGGCGACCCGACACCTCGGTCTGCTCCGCCTCGGCCAGCAGGCGGCGCTGCACCTCGAGCTTCGCCGCGGCATGCTCGGCCGGCATCAGCCGGCCCTCGGCGAGGTCACGGTCGAGTTCGCCCAATTGCGCGCGATGCAACGCCAGGGCCGCATCGCGCCTGCCCCGCAACAAGCCGCCACGCCAGCCGAACCATAGGACAGGAGCCAGCGCCACGCCGGCCACCACCGCCAGCCACAGCCAGATCATGCGATGCGGCTCAGCTCGGCCAGCCTGGCCTGCTCCGCCTCGTCCAGCGGTGCCGGCGCGGGCGCGACACTCCGCCTGCCCAACAGCGCCGCAACCGCGCCGATCAGCAACGCCAGCACCGGGGTCGCCCATAGTAGCGCGGTGGTGACGGTCAGCGGCGGGCTCAGCCTTACGAAGTTGCCGTAGCGCGCCACCATCCAGGCCATGATCTGCGCGTCGGTGTCGCCCGCTCTCACCCTTTGGCGGACGATGGCGCGCAGGTCCTTCGCCAAGTCCGCGTTGCTGTCCTCGATCGACTCGTTCTGGCAGACCAGGCAGCGGAGCTGGCTGCCTACCTGCTCGGCCCTGGCTTCCTGGGCTGGGTCTTGGAGCATCTCCCTGGGGTCGGAGATGGCTTGGGCGGGTGCCAACGATAAGAACAGGAACAAAAAAGGCTGGGTGAGGCGTGCCGCCCCCCCCAGACCCCCCGGCATTTTTAGGTTCATGCCTGGGCCTTTTTGAGGGCGGGGTTCAATTGGCGGTTGGTGATGGCTTCGTCGATGGGGCCGGCCAGGTGCCAGGCGATCTGGCCGGATTTGTCGATGATGAAGCTTTCGGGGACGCCGAACAGGCCGAAATCTATGAATGTCGAGCCGGTGCGGTCGGCGGCGGTCCTCGCATAGGGGTTGCCGTATTGGGTGAGGAAGCCCTGCGTCTTCTCGGCCTTGTCCTTGTAGGCGATGCCCCAGATCTGCACGCCCTGGGCCGACAACGCGGCTAGCGCCTCGGCTTCGGCCGCGCACGGGATGCACCACGACGCGAAGAAGTTCAGCACCACCGGCTGCTTGACCGTGGCCTTCCGCACATCGTCGCTGGAAAAGCCCTGTCCATCCGCGATCGGCGGCAATGCGAAGTCGGGCATCGGCTTGCCAAGCATCGGGTTGCCGATGTCGTGCGGGTCGAAGCTTCCCTGCTCCATGCGCTGGAGCATCGACCAGAACGCGACACCGCCAGCCGCCACCACGCCCAGTGGCGCCAGCAGCAACAGGCGCCGCCTCGCGATGCTCCCCCCGCTCATGTCCGCAGCTTCATAGGGGCCAGCTCAGGCCGGAACGGCGTTGCGGATGCGCGAGGGGGCACCGACGCGCAACCGGCGATCGGCCAACGACAACGCGCCGCCGGCGGCCATCACCAACGCGCCCAGCCAGATCCACGGCGCCAGCGGGTTCACATGCAGGCGCAACACCGCCTGCCCGTCCCGCTCGTCGCCCAACACCACATAGAGGTCGCGCAGCAGGTTGGTGCGGATCGCGACATCGCTGGTCGTCTGGTTCTGGCTGGCGAAGTTGCGCTTCGACGGCTTCACCAGCGCGACCGGCACGCCGCCCTGCGTGATCTCGATGCTGGCGACGCGGGCCTGATAGTTCGGGCCGGGCTGGCTATCGACCGACAGCAGGGTGAACTCGTAGCCGCCCAGCTTGAACTGGTCGCCGGGCTTGGCCTCGACGATCTTGTTGCTCGACAGCGACATGCCCGCGATGCCGGCGATGGTCACGCCCATGCCCGCATGGGCGATCGCGGCACCCAGCACCGCCACCGGCAAGCCGCGCGCGCGGCGCACGCTGTTGGCCACCGGCGCACGGAACAGCAAGGTGCGCTCGATCACCTCGGAGAACGAACCCAGGATCAGCCATGTCGCGGCACCGAACGCCAGCGCCGGCAGGATCGCCATGTTGCCGGCGCACACGGCGCCGACAGCCACCGCGGCCAATGCCGCCCACCACGCGTGGGTGACCAGCGGCATCAGCCGCCCGCGCTTCCAGGGCAGCAGGGGGCCGACGGCCATCGCGAGGAACACCGGGATCGCCAGCGGCAGCACGGTCGCGTTGAAGAACGGCGCGCCGACGCTGATCTTCTGGCCGAGCAGCAGGTCGGCGAAGGGCGGATACATCGTGCCGACGATCACCACCGCGCAGATCGAGCAGAGGAAGATGTTGTTCAGCACCAGCGCACCCTCGCGCGAGACCGGTGCGAAGATGCCGCCCGAGCGCAGCAGCGGCGCCCGCAACGCGAACAGCAGCAGCGAGCCACCGATGACCAGGCCGAGCAGCGACAGGATGAAGATGCCGCGCGCCGGGTCGTTGGCGAAGGCGTGCACCGAGTTCAGGATGCCGGAGCGGACCAAAAAGGTGCCGGACAGCGACAGGCTGAACGTGCCGATTGCCAGCAGCACGGTCCAGATCTTCAGGCTCTCGCGCTTCTCGACGACGATCGCCGAATGCACCAGCGCGGTGCCGGTCAGCCAGGGCATCAGCGATGCGTTCTCGACCGGGTCCCAGAACCAGTAGCCGCCCCAGCCGAGCTCGTAATAGGCCCACCAGGAGCCCATCGCGATGCCGCAGGTCAGGAAGCACCAGGACACCAGTGCCCACGGGCGGACCCAGCGGCCCCAGGCGGCGTCGATGCGGCCTTCCAGCAGGGCGGCGACGGCGAATGCGAACGGCACCGCGAAGCCGACATAGCCCATGTAGAGGACGGGCGGATGGAACGCGAGGCCGGGGTCTTGCAGGAGCGGGTTCATGCCGTGGCCGTCGGCCGGGGCGGGCCAGGAGCGCCAGAACGGGTTGGACGTGGTGATGCAGAACAGCAGGAAGCCGGCCGATGTGCCGCCCAGCACGCCGAGCACGCGCGAACGCAATGCGGATGGCAGGTTGCGGCCGAACACCGAGACCAGCGCGCCGCAGATGCCGAGGATCAGGCCCCACAGCAGGATGGAGCCCTCGTGGTTACCCCAGGTGCCGCTGATCTTGTAAAGCAGCGGTTTCGCGATCGCGCTGTTCTCGGCGACGTTGATGACCGAGAAATCGTCCCACGCGCTGGCCAGGACCAAGGCGAGCGCCGCGCCGGCGAGCGCCAGGAACTGGCCGACGGCCAGGCCGGGGGTGGCCGACATCAGCCGCATGTCGCGGCGGTGGGCGCCCCAGATGCCGACGAAAGCCTGGGCGAAGGCCAGCGCGCAGGCCAAAGCGAGGGCGAAATGGCCGAGCTCGGGGATCATCGTGCGTCCACCGTCTTGACGGTGTTCCAGGTGCTGGCCGGGGGAGCGGAGCCCTGTGCCGGGTTCCAGTGGCCGGAGCGCTTCAGCGCGTCGGCGACGTCTTTCGGCATGTAGGTCTCGTCGTGCTTGGCCAGCACCTCCTGGGCGCGGAAGGTGCGGTCGGGCTGGATGGTGCCGAGCGCCACGACACCCTGACCCTCGCGGAACAGGTCGGGCAGGATGCCGGTGTAGCTGACCGGGATGGTGCTGCGGCCGTCGGTCACCCGGAACTGCGCCACCGGCTCGCCATCCCGCTTGACCACGTGCAGCGAGCCGGCCTGCACGAGCCCGCCGAGGCGGATGGTGCGGCCGGTGGCGGGGGCTTTCGCCGCGATGTCGCCGGGGGACATGAAGAACACCAAATTGTCGCTGAAAGCGCTGAGCGTCAGCGCGCTGGCGCTGCCCAGGCCCGCGCCGCAGGCCAGGATGATAACCAGGCGCCGCATCTTGCGTGTCATGGCGCGGCCCTCCGGCGCGGGTCGGCCGCGCGCAGCCGGCGGGTGGCGAGCGACAGCCGGCGTTGGGCGCCGATCACGAAATACAGCGTGACCGCCGCGAACAAGCCGTAGCTTGCGGCGATGAAGCCGGAATGATCGTAGTTCACCGGGTTGATCATGCGACAGTTTCCGCGTGCGCCATCAACAGACTCCGTAACCGGCGCTCCATGACGGCGGCGCGCAGGCGGGCGACGACGAGTGCCGCAAAACCGAATGTGGTGCCAAGCGCGGCGATGCCGAGGGGCCATAGCATGCGGCTGTCCATGGTGTTCGAGCCGGTCAGGCCGATGCTGTTTCCCTGGTGCAACGTGTTCCACCATTGGACGCTGTAGTGGATGACCGGCAGGTTGACCACGCCGACGAGGGCGAGGACGGCGCCGGCGCGGGCGCCGCGTTCGGCATCGTCGAAGGCGCGGATCAGCATGATGTGGCCGCAATACAGGAAGAACAGCACCAGCTCGCTGGTCAGCCGTGCGTCCCACACCCACCAGGCGCCCCACATCGGCCGGCCCCATAGCGAGCCGGTTGCCAGGCACAGCGCAGTGACCGCGGCACCGACGGGTCCGATCTCGGCCGCCGCCATGTCGGCGAGCGGGTGCCGCCAGACCAATGACATCAGCGAGGCCACGGCCAGCCCGGCATAACCGGCGGTGGATAGCCAGGCGCAGGGCACGTGGATGTACATGATTCGCACCGCGTCGCCCTGCTGGTAGTCGGCGGGCGAGAACAGCAGACCCCAGCCGAGGCCGAGCAGGGTCAGCGCGAGTGCTGGCGCGGTCAGCCAGGGCTGCACCCGCGCGGCCAGGCGCAGGAAGCGGCCGGGGTTGGCGAACCGGTGCAGGCTGCGGCGAGCCGGGCCGGGCCGGGCCATGGCGGCTGGGTCGATGGCGGCCGGCTTGGGACCGGGGTCGTCTATGGCAGTACTGGCATCCACGCTGGTCACGCTATCAGGTCCGGCCGGGTGTTTGAAGGTGCGGCACTTCTCTCTAAACGTGGCATCACCCACCCCACTACAAGGCGGCGATGCATGCTGTTTGTCCTGATCTGCACCGACAAGCCCGGAAGCCTCGATTTGCGTCTGGCCACACGGCCGCAGCACCTGGCCTACATGCAGACGTACCAGTCCAAGCTGGTGCAGGCCGGCGCGCTTCTGGATAGCGAGGACCGGCCCTGCGGCAGCCTGTTGATCATCGACGTGGCCGACCGGGCCGAAGCGGCGGGCTTCGCCGAGGCGGACCCCTACGCCCGGACCGGCCTGTTCGAGAGCGTGGTCATCCGGCCGTATCGCATGGTGTTCCACGATGGGGACCGGGTCGCGTGAACCATTGGCTGGTGAAGTCCGAACCGGACAGCTTCTCGTGGGACATGCAGGTCGCCCACGATATCGAGCCGTGGACCGGCGTGCGCAGCCACCAGGCGAAGAACAACCTGAAGGCGATGGCCAAGGGCGACCGCGCGTTCTTCTACCACTCCAACACCGGCAAGGAGATCGTCGGCATCGTCGAGGTGGTGCGCGAGGCCTATCCCGACCCGTCGGCGGAGAGCGGCGACTGGGTGTGCGTGGACATGAAGGCGGTCCGGCCATTCAAGCGGGCGGTGACCCTGGCCGAGATGAAGGCCGACCCGGCGCTGGAGGGCCTGGCATTGCTGAAATACTCGCGGCTGTCGGTGGCGCCGGTCGAGCTCGAGTTCTGGCGGCACATCTGCAAGCTCGGAGGCGTGCCGGCCCGCTGACGCATGATGGCCACGGCATCTGGCGCATCGTTGCGCCTGTGGAGGATGGGGTCGGGTTGACGGGGCGGGCCGCCGGGTCCGTGATGCCGGGAATTGCGCTGGATCAAACCAGCCGGAGAACGGCCAGGGTAGAAGCCCTGGTTCAAGCGGCCGGGCGAAATCCCGGCTCAGAAAATCTCGGGGATCAACCCCGGCTAATTATAAGAGGGAGCTGAACGGGATGTCCGAGGATCTGGTCTTTCACGTCAAACCCGAGCTGGCGGCGTCCGCCCATGTGGACGCCAAGAAGCTGCGGTTGATGACCAACCATGCCGCCACCGATCCCAACAGCTTCTGGGCGCACGAGGCGCGGCGGCTCGACTGGATGCAGTTCCCGCAGACCATCAAGAACACCAGCTTCGAAGGCGACGTGCGCATCCGCTGGTTCGAGGACGGCACGCTGAACGCTTCCGCCAGCTGCCTCGACCGGCATCTGGCCACGCGCGGCGACCAGGTGGCGATCATTTTCGAGGGCGACGACCCGAACCATTCGGAGAAGATCACCTACCGCGACCTGCACGAGCGGGTCTGCCGGCTGGCCAACGCGATGAAGGCCCTGGGCGCGAAAAAGGGTGACCGCATCTCGATCTACCTGCCGATGGTGCCGGAGGCGGCGGTGGCGATGCTGGCCTGCGCACGGATCGGCGCCATCCACTCCATCGTGTTCGGCGGCTTTTCGCCAGACAGCCTGGCCAACCGCATCCAGGATTGCGGCTCGACCATGCTGATCACCGCGGATGAGGGCCGGCGCGGCGGCCGCAAAGTTGCGCTGAAAACCAACGCGAATGCGGCACTGGCGAGCTGTCCGACAATCAAGAGCGTGATCGTGGTGCCGGTGACCGGCGGCGACGTGCCGATGCAGGCCGGCCGCGACCATCCCTATGCCGAGATCGTTGCCGCCGCCTCGCCCGACTGCGCGCCGGAGGAGATGAACGCCGAGGATCCGCTGTTCATTTTGTACACCTCCGGCAGCACCGGGAAGCCCAAGGGCGCGCTGCACACGACCGGCGGCTACCTGGTCTGGGCAAGCTTCACCCATGAGCTGGTGTTCGACTATCGGCCGGGCGAGATCTACTGGTGCACCGCCGATGTCGGATGGGTGACCGGGCACACTTATATCGTTTACGGGCCGCTCGCGAACGGTGCCACGACACTGATGTTCGAGGGCGTGCCGACCTACCCGACCAGCGGCCGCTTCTGGGAGGTGATCGACAAGCACCAGGTGAACATCTTCTACACGGCGCCGACCGCGATCCGCGCGCTGATGCGCGAAGGCGACGGGCCGGTGAAGAAGACCTCGCGCAAATCGCTGCGCATCCTCGGCAGCGTCGGCGAGCCGATCAACCCCGAAGCGTGGCTGTGGTATTACCGGGTGATCGGCGACGAGCGCTGCCCGATCGTCGATACCTGGTGGCAGACCGAGACCGGCGGCATCCTGATCTCCGCGCTGCCCGGTGCGGTGGCGCTGAAGCCGGGTTCGGCAACGTTCCCGCTGCCTGGCGTGAAGCCGGTCCTGGTGGATGCCGAGGGAAACGAGCTGGACGGCGCCGTGGAAGGCAATCTGTGCATCGCGGATAGCTGGCCGGGGCAGATGCGCACGGTGTTCGGCGACCATGAACGCTTCGTGCAGACCTACTTCACCACGTATCCCGGCAAGTATTTCACCGGCGACGGCGCGCGGCGCGATGCGGACGGCTACTGGTGGATCACCGGCCGGGTCGATGACGTGATCAACGTGAGCGGCCATCGCATGGGCACCGCCGAGGTCGAAAGCGCGCTCGTGGCCAACCAGAACGTGGCCGAAGCGGCGGTTGTCGGTTTCCCGCACGACATCAAGGGACAGGGCATCTACGCCTATGTCACGCTGAAGGACGGCATCGAACCGACGGAGGCATTGCGCAAGGAGCTGGTCGCCTGGGTTCGGCGGGAGATCGGACCGATTGCCGCCCCCGACACCATCCAGTGGGCGCCGGGCCTGCCGAAGACACGTAGCGGCAAGATCATGCGGCGCATCCTTCGCAAGATCGCCGCGAACGAAACCGAAGGGCTAGGCGACACCTCGACGCTCGCCGATCCCGCGGTGGTACAGGAGCTGGTGGAGAACCGGGCGGCAGTCTGACCGTACGGAAGAGGCAGCGGGTTACAACTTAGGGTAGTGACTTGGCTGGGCTGCACACCTAACGTCATATTCGTTTCGAATATGGCGGTGAAGACATGGTGGGCAGAGGCGGTTCAATCGCGGCGTGGGCTGTGCTGGCCTGGGCGGCGGCTTGCGCAGGCGCATCGGCGCAGCCGTCGGGACCGGCGGTAACCATCGACATGGTGGCGGGCCGGCACCCGATCAGCCCGTTCATCTATGGGATGGCGGAGTACGGCGTAGCGCCGGCCTACCAGGCGGCGGCGCGGCTGCCGGTACTGCGCTGGGGCGGCGACGGAACCACGCGCTACAACTGGCAGGTGGACAGCAGCAACGCCGGTTTCGATTGGTTCTTCATGGGTGGGAGCGGGACCGCCAACCCGGTGCCGAGCGGCGGCCCGGACGCGCTGGTCACCGCGGACCGCGCAACCAAGACGCAGACGCTGCTGACGATCCCGATCATTCCTTACATAAACAATAGCGGCGCGTGGTCCTGCAGCTTTCCGGTTTCGGTCTATGGCGCGCAACAGGCGACCAACCCTTACGTGTTCCCGAACGGCGAGACTTGCGGCAACAGCATCGCCACCGACGGCACGCAGTTGCTGGACACCGACATTCTGGCGAACCACGTCGCCAACTCGCCGGCCTTCCAGGCGCAATGGGTGCAGCACCTGGTCGGTGCGTTCGGCACCGCCAGCCAGGGCGGCGTGAAGTTCTACCAACTCGACAACGAGCCGCTGGGCTGGGGCAACACGCATCGCGACGTGATGCCGAATGGCGCGCCCTACAGCACGATCGTGTCGCTGGGAGAGCAGTATGCGTCGGCGGTGAAGCAGGTGGACCCGTCCGCACTGGTGCTCGGGCCATCCGACTTCACGCTGGGCGGCTGGATCGGCACGCCGAGCCTGCAGAACAACCTGTATGCCGGCCAGTATTACCTGCAGCAGATGGCGGCTTACGGGCGCACGCACAAACAGCGCGTGCTGAACTATTTCGACGAGCACTACTACTTCAACTTCACCGATCCGGTGTCGCAGCTCGCATCGACGCGGACCCTTTGGGACCCGGCCTATAACGGCGGCACGTGGGTGGAACAGTACTACTTCGGTGGCCCGATGCAGTTGATCCCGCGGTTCAGGCAGTGGATCGGGCAGTATTACCCGGGCACCAGGCTGGCGTTTTC
>CAZZWO010000119.1:0-9259 GCA_964657885.1 uncultured Acetobacteraceae bacterium
AGTACGAACACGAAGGCATCGTCGGCGCGAACTGGGGCCTGCTGACCGATCTGCGCGCCGAAAAAATCCCGCCGGTCGGTCCGCTGCGCGAGGACCCGTCCTGGCGCTCGCACGCGGTGTTCTCGATCGTCTGCGGATTGTTGCTGAGTGCGCTTGGGCTTGCCGCTCGGACTGGGCCGGAGGGAAACGAGGCGGGCCCTCCGAATCCGCAGCAGACCGTGTTGCTGGCGATGACGCTGGGCGCGGCACTCGGCGTGGCGCAGGCGGATGTGGCGCCGGTGCTGTACGACGGGCATGTAAGACTGGCGGCGGTCGCCAACCTCGGCGGCCAGGCGCTGCTGGCGGCGTTGATGATGCTGCGTCTCGGCGGCGCGCTCTACCCGGCGCCCCATCGCAACGGCGCGCAGGCGACCTCGCGGGTGATCGGCTGGCTGAGGCTCCGCCGCCCCGGCTGGCCCGGCCTGTTCGAAGATATGTTGTTCATCTTCCTATGGGCGGCCGGCGTGGACCAGATGCTGCTGGTGTTCGACCCGCGCTACCGCGAGTTCCCGTGGCCGAGTTACGCAGTGCCGTTGGTGATCATCGCCGCCCGCGCGGCGCAACGCGACCTGCCCGGCAACACCGGCCGGCGCGAAGAGGCCCTGCTGGCGGTCGTGCTGACGGCGGGGGCTGTCGCCAGCGCGGTCCAGGAAGGTCCGCTGAACGGCCAGTCCCTCGCCTGGAACGCCTGCGTCCTGCTGCTGGCGTTTCCGCTGTGGAAAAGCCTCGGGCTCGGAAGCAGGTTGATGGCGTGAGCAGCAGCCGGCCGGCTGAATACTTTGGAATGCAATTCTTCCACTTAACGATAACGACATTGCCCTTCCAGTAATGTTGCGTAAGCTTCCCTTGGCGTTTCGCCGGCTGATGTGACCATCTTGCCCGAAACGATGCCGCCGGCGGCAACGCGTGCGGCAATCCCTGGTCTGGCGGAGCGGCATGCGCACCCGGTTCGAGCGGCTTCTGCAGCGGGCAAACCTCGGCTGGCTCTCGTTGCTGGTCGTGGTGCTCTACCTCGCCAGCATCCTGCTCGACATCTTCAAGGCCGGGCAGCCCGAAGCCGACCGCTGGATCTACGAGCAGGGCACCCGGATCTGCAGCGAGATGGCAGCGGCCGTCATCGTTTCGCTCGTCGCCGTCATCCTCATCGAGGCGGTCAGCCGTCGTGAACTCAAGGCCTCGATCGATGAAAACCTCGAGGCCGGCATCAGGGCGATCAAGGCCGCCGGCGACAACATCCAGCACGCGATGCTGCAGCCGGTCGAGACGCTGCAGACATTGGAGCGGCACATCCGCGGGGAAATGCAGAATGCCGGGATGTGCTACCGCATGTTCGGGCATGCCGGCGATCCGGAGGTCATCAGCAACGTCAACAGCCGCATCCTGCAGAAATCGATTCTGCGGATGTCGCAGGACATCGTGTGTTCGTTCAGGCTGCACAATTCCGGTGACGACGATTTCCTCGAGATGATCTGCACGTGTCTCGAGAAGTACAAGAACCTTTCGGACCGGCCGCAACGTCACGGCTTCCGCCTGGTGTTCGACAAGTCACTTGCGGTGAACGGCGCGCGCAGTGCGCTGCATTACCTCACCGTCACCGCGTTGAACGAGGAAGGCAACGATATGGCGCGGACCAAGCTGGACCTCGCCGGCGACCTCGTGTCGGAACCCTGGGCCGGCAACTCGACCCTTTACACCTTGCGCGACAAGCTGGCGGCCGACGGCAGCGGCAATCCGGCCTTCGTCATCCCCGGCGGCCGGTCGGTGACGCACGCCTACGAATACACCACACGGCAGAAGCTGTCCGGACGCGAGGACCTGTTCATGCGCGACGTCACAGGACGCATGAAGGTCAGGGTGCCGAACGATGTCGCACGCAGGTTCCAGGTTCGTCTGCAGGCGCAAACCGATTTGCCGGGCAGCGGGCCGGAGCACTTCCCCGAGTTCCTGGAACTGGAGATCCCGCATGTGCTGCTCCCCATGCAAGGTGTAGTGGTACAGTGGCATTACCAGCCGGATCGGCGTCAGGCCAGCGGCTCGGTTGCCGCAGGGGTTTAATCCGCGTTGCGAACACGCCATGTCACGTCAGCGGTTTTCCATGCCGCGCCGGTGTCCCATGCCGTGTCCGTTCCGATTTCGACCGTGCCGGAAAGGGAGGTTTCGTTGGAACAATGCGTATTCGGGCAATGGCGCCTGGATGAAGCGGTGCTGCCAGGCAGCCTGCACGTGTCCGCGCCGGCGCCGCTGGTTGCGTCGCCGTTCCCCGCTCAGTCTCTGTCCCGTCCAGACGCCCGCGTCACGCTGGACGATTGCGTCACCATGGGCGGCGGCAGCCATCTGCCCGCGGAGTGCGGGTTGCCGGGACACTGATTTCTCGCCAGCCCTGATACCGCGTTCGATTTTGGTCGTTTGCCTGACCTAGACTTCTGCCTGCACCTGAAGCTTTGCCTACGCTCAGATTTCTCTGGCACTCACGGTATCAGAGTGCTAACACCCCCTCAGAACGCCCCGCCGCCCGGTATGGACGCCGTCCGCCATGGCCCGCCGCGTTCCCCAACCGTCCAGGATGAAAAACCATGAAGTTCCGTCCTTTGCACGACCGCGTGGTCGTTCGTCGCATCACGGCCGAAGAGAAGACCAAGGGCGGGATCATCATTCCCGACACCGCCCAGGAGAAGCCGATGGAAGGCGAAGTGATCGCCGTCGGTGCCGGCGCCCGTAACGAGCAGGGCGAAATCGTCGCGCTCGACGTGAAGGCCGGCGACCGCATCCTGTTCGGCAAGTGGAGCGGCACGGAAGTGAAGCTCGATGGGCAGGAACTGCTCATCATGAAGGAAAGCGACATCATGGGTGTCGTCGAAGGCCACCCTGCCGAGGCGCAGAAGGCAGCCTGAGCACCTAACCCCGCACGATGGCCCGATCCCGGATTGACGGGGTTGGGCCAAAGCCGAAGCGGGTTTGCGGATCGTCCAGCCGACGGTCCGAACAGAAAGCTGCAGGCCGGCAACCGCCTTCCTGCATTCAGGAGAACATACACATGGCCAGCAAAGACGTGCGCTTCGGCGCCGATGCCCGCAGCCGCATGCTGCGCGGCGTCGATATCCTCGCCGACGCAGTCAAGGTTACCCTCGGTCCCAAGGGCCGCAACGTGGTGATCGACAAGTCCTACGGCGCGCCGCGCATCACCAAGGACGGCGTCACCGTCGCCAAGGAAATCGAGCTTTCCGAGAAGTTCGAGAACATGGGCGCGCAGATGGTGCGTGAAGTTGCCAGCAAGACCAACGATGTCGCCGGCGACGGCACAACGACTGCCATCGTTTTGGCCCAGGCGATCATCCGCGAAGGCGGCAAGGCCGTTTCCGCCGGCATGAACCCGATGGACCTCAAGCGCGGCATCGACAAGGCAGTGACCGCGGTTGTCGAAGAACTCGCCCGCCGCACCAAGAAGATCACCTCCGAGAGCGAGACCGCCCAGGTCGGCACCATCTCCGCCAACGGCGAGACCGAAATCGGCCGCATGATCGCCGAAGCGATGCAGAAGGTCGGCAACGAGGGTGTCATCACCGTCGAAGAAGCCAAGGGCATCCAGACCGAACTCGATGTCGTCGAAGGCATGCAGTTCGACCGCGGCTACATGAGCCCGTACTTCATCACCAACGCCGAGAAGATGACGGCGCAGCTCGATGACCCGTACATCCTCATCCACGAAAAGAAGCTGTCCAGCCTGCAGACCCTTCTGCCGCTGCTCGAGGCCGTCGTGCAGTCCGCACGTCCGCTGCTGATCATCGCCGAAGATGTCGAAGGCGAAGCGCTCGCCACCCTGGTGGTGAACAAGCTGCGTGGCGGCCTGAAGATCGCGGCCGTGAAGGCTCCGGGCTTCGGCGACCGTCGCAAGGCGATGCTGGAAGACCTCGCCATCCTGACCGGCGGCACCGTCATCAGCGAAGATCTCGGCATCAAGCTCGAGACCGTCACGCTGGACATGCTCGGCCGCGCCAAGAAGGTCCTGATCGAGAAGGAAACAACCACGATCGTTGAAGGCGTGGGCAAGTCCGAGGACATCAAGGGCCGCTGCGCGCAGATCCGCGCCCAGGTCGAAGAGACGACGTCCGACTACGACCGTGAGAAGCTGCAGGAGCGGCTGGCCAAGCTGGCCGGCGGTGTCGCCGTGATCCGCGTCGGCGGGGCGACCGAGGTTGAGGTGAAGGAGCGCAAGGATCGCGTCGATGACGCGCTGCATGCGACGCGTGCGGCGGTCGAGGAAGGCATTGTTCCCGGCGGCGGCGTGGCGCTGGCCCGTGCCAGCCTGATCCTGAAGGACATCAAGGGCGACAACGACGATCAGCGTTTCGGCATCGAGGTGGTCCGCAAGGCCCTGACATCGCCGATGCGCCAGATCAGCGAGAACGCCGGCGAAGACGGTGCGGTCATTTCCGGCAAGGTGTTGGAAAACTCCGAGTACAATTTCGGCTTCGACGCACAGTCGGGCCAGTACAAGGAACTTGTCGCGGCCGGCATCATCGACCCGACCAAGGTTGTGCGCACCGCGCTGCAGCACGCAGCATCGATCGCATCGCTGATGATCACGACCGAAGCGATGGTCGCCGACCGTCCCGAGAAGACTGCCGCCCCGATGGGTGGTGGCGGTGGCGGCATGGGCGGAATGGGTGGCATGGGCGGGATGGATTTCTAACTCCAACCGTCCTCCACAAGCCCTTCGAAACGAGAGGCCAGGGAGCGATCCCTGGCCTTTTGGCTGTCCGAAGCCCGCCGAAACGTATGTAAACTGACACGAAACTCATGGCGGTCACTGCCGTTCCATCACGGCGCCACGAGAAGGCGTGAAAAAAACGGAGGATCACATGCCTAAAGCCGCACATCATGAGGCAGCCGAGCACCACGAGAAGGCTGCGAAGTCGCATCGCACGGCCGCCGAACACCACGAGAAGGGTGATCACGAGACCGCGCACAAGCATGCGACAGAGGCTCATGGTCATTCGACGAAGGCCCACGAGAAGGCGACCCACGCTCACGGCAAGTCTGCTGAGCACGCCAAGGCTAAGTAGCCCGGCGGCTGCGAGCGGCGGGGCGCACTGCCCCGCCGCATCGGCCGGTACTCTTTTACTACCCGGCCCGAATTTTCTCCTCGCCCTTGCCCCGCGAGATCAAATCAGATCGAAGGGGCATGCGGCATGATCACCAGATTGGTGATTGCAGCAGTCGCATCGGCGTTGTTGGCGCTGATCCTGCAAGATGCGTTCGAGGTGATGCTGCTGCCGCGCCGGGTGAACCGACGCGTGCGCTTCACCCGTTTCTACTTCACTGCCAGTTGGGCGGCATGGGCGGCCGTCTCGCGCGCGGTGTCGGCCGGTGCCGCACGCGAACGGTTTCTCAGCGTGTTCGGCCCGCTCTCGATGGTGGTGCTGTTCGCCATCTGGGCGATCTGCCTCATCACCGGTTTCGGCGCGCTGGAATGGACGTTGCAGGCTGTTGGCGTGAAAGCCGGCATTGCGAAAGCCTCGCCGCTGTCCGAGCAGATTTACATGAGCGGCGTGACGTTCTTTACGCTGGGTTACGGCGACGTGGTGCCGCATACCGGCTGGGCACGCGCGCTGGCCGTTGTCGAAGCGGGCACCGGCATCGGCTTCATTGCCGTGGTGATCGGGTATCTTCCGGTTCTCTACCAGTTGTTCTCGCGTCGGGAGGCGCATGTCATCCAGTTGGATGTGCGTGCCGGCACACCCCCCACCGCCGCCACGCTGCTCAGCCGGCATGCGGATGGCGGCATGGGCAAGCTCGACGAGCTGTTGCGCGAATGGGAAGTCTGGGGCGCGGACCTGCTGGAAAGCCATTTGTCGTATCCGATGCTGGTGTATTATCGCTCGCAGCACGACAACCAGTCATGGCTCGCGGCCCTCGGCGCTGTCATGGATACCTGCGCGCTGATCCTGGTCGGCGTGGACGACGTTCAGCCTTTGCAGGCCCGCATGACATTCACCATGGCGCGTCAGGTGATCGTGGAAATGGCGCGGTCGTTCGGGGTCTCTCCGTCGCGCTATGACGGCGGCGACCGTCTGCCGCCCCCGGAATACGACCGTCTCGTCGAGCGGATCGAGGGCATGGGTCTGCGCTGGGATGCCGGTCCGCACGGGCGCGAGACGCTCGCCGCATTACGGGCAACCTATGAACCATTGCTGGACGGCCTGGCGCGCGCGCTGTTGCTGCAGGTACCCGGCTGGCATCCCGACGAGGATGCGAGCGACAACTGGCAGAGCGGCCATCGCGGCCTGATCGCCAGCCGCCTCGTGGAACACTTGTCGGCCCGCGCCGGTTCGGATGCGCCAAAGACCGGTGGCAGCCTGGCACGCCGGTGGCGCGCCCGCCTCAAAGGCTGACCCGAACAAACGCCTTTGTACAGGAACTCAGGACGCCGCCTCGGTGTTCGGGCAGTCTGGTCAACTGGGAAGACATGGGCGATGAGCGATGCGTTGCAGATCGAGGAGCACATGGAAGTGGTGGGGTCCGACGGTGGCCATGTCGGCACTGTCGATCATCTCGATGGCCAGCGCATGAAGTTGACCAGGACCGATCCGGCGGCCGGTGGCGAGCACCACTTCATCCACATCGACAGCGTCGCCAGGGTCGAAGATCGCCGCGTGGTGCTGAACCGCACAACCGCCGAAGCGCGGGACGAGTGGGGTGTCGAACAGATCGGCTGACGGCGCTTCCGGCGGGGGGCAGGCAGGCGGGATCCACAAGCCTTACTGCAGATGACGGTCACGGGTTTTACTCGGTAGCCGCCAGGAACAAGGCGGGACCGGTGGGAGAACCTCGGCCGCACGAGTGGCTGTGGCTGCACCGGCGATTTCCGAAAGATGTCGTTCCGGTCAGGCGGCGAAGAAAACCTTATGCGCCGAATTCACCAGGCCTCGCCGGTTTGCTCCGGCAAGACCTTGCCCGGGTTCATCGTGCCAAGCGGGTCGAGCGCTGATTTGATGGCGCGCATCAACTTGAGTTCGACGGCCGATTTATACCGCGCGGCTTCGTCACGACGCAGGATGCCCAAGCCATGCTCCGCCGAGACGGAGCCGCCGCTCCGCATGACCAGATCGTGGACTGCACGGTTCAGCGCCGGCTCGAAACCGAGGAACCAGCTTGCATGTTCCGCACCCCGCCGTTCGGGCGGGGGCAGCAGGTTGTAGTGCAGGTTGCCGTCGCCGAGATGGCCGAACACCACGGGGCGGGTGCCCGGGCAGGCGGTCTGTACGGCATCGGCGGCAGCGCGTAGGAAATCGGCGATTCCCGATGCGGGAAGCGAGATGTCGTGCCGGATGTTGCTGCCCTCATGCGACTGCGCATCGGACACCGCCTCGCGCAGCGCCCAGATCGCCTCGAACTGCGCCACCGACGACGACACCGTCGCATCGGTGGCGACACCTTCTGCCAACGCCTGTTCCAGGACCGCGAGCAGCGGCGTGTGGTCATCGTCGCCGCTCCAGACCGACACTTCCGCAAGCACGTACCACGGCGAGCGTGCCGCCAGGGGATTGCGTGATCCCGGTTGGTGACGCAGGACCAGATCGAGGCTGAAATCCGCCATGAGCTCGAAAGCGGTCAAGCCGGCGCCGATCTGCCCGCGCGCGAGCTGCAGCAGTTGCAAGGCTGCGCCGGGTGAGGGTACCGCAACGAAGGCGGCGAACTTCTGTGCCGGACGCGGGAACAGCTTCAGCACGCAGGCGGTGATGATGCCCAGTGTTCCTTCCGATCCGACAAAGACATCGCGCAAGTCGTATCCGGTGTTGTCCTTCCGCAATGCCCGCAAACCGTCCCAGATCTCGCCGGTTGCATCGACGACTTCCAGGCCCAGGCACAGCTCCCGGGCGTTGCCGTAGCGCAGCACGTGCACGCCGCCGGCGTTGGTCGACAGGTTGCCGCCGATGGTGCAGCTCCCTTCGGCGGCCAGGCTCAGCGGGAACAACAAGCCGGCCTGTTCCGCGGCAAGCTGCACGTCGCGCAGGATGCAGCCGGCTTCGACAATCATTGTCGCGTTGCCGGCATCGAGTGCCCGGATGCGGTTCAGGCGCGTAAGCGAAACGACAAGCGCCCCTCCGCTTCGGTCGGGCACCGATCCGCCGGCGAGGCCCGTGTTGCCGCCTTGCGGAACCACCTTGACGCCAGTCTTCGAGCACCATGCTACCACCGATGCGACATCGGCTGCGGTGTCGGGCTGGACGACCGCAAGCGCGCGGCCATGCCATCGCCCGCGCCAATCCGTCAGGAAGGGCGCGGTCTCGTTCTCATCGGTGAGCAGCCGTCCCGCGAAGCAGTCCCGCAACGATGCCAGCTCCGGTGTCACCACGCTTGCGGGCAGAGTCATCCGAACAACTCCGAAACCATCCTAAAACCGCTTGCTCACACCGACCGCCACGAACGGCCGCGGAGCGGTTCTCCCCACAGCACCCCAGCCGATGCTGGCGTCGAGCTGGACGTCACGCCCGATAATGTACGCTGTGCCGCCATCGACAATCACCGACGCGCGGCCGTGATGCGCTTCCGCCGACTGGATGCCGGTATCGACGAAGAAGTTCAGCACGTCGCTCGGGTTGTAGTTCAGCGTCGTCGCGAACAAAGCCGGCGTCACTGCACGGCCGGACGCATCCTCGTAGCGCGCCACCCCGATGTTCGGGTTCAACGAAAGCTCGGGCGCGAAATCCCAATCCGCCGTCAGCCGGAAATCGCCGGTGGTCCGATGCGTGTGGAAGTCGCTGCCGCCGGATGGCGGAAAGACGCGCAGGATCGCGCCGACCGAGGGCCGGTCCACGCCCGCGCTGTCGATGAAGTGGATCTTCGTCCCGATGGACACCGGCGAGATGCCGTCGGTGCGGCTGGTCTGTCCGCCGGTCTCGGTCTGCGACCAGGTGAAGTCGTTGCCCTCGATCCGCAGTTCCCAGTTGTCGGTCAACCCCAGGCGCAGCAGCGTCGGCAGGAACACCAGTTGCGTGGCCGCCTCGCCGATCGGGTGGTACTCGTATTGCAGCCCGATTTCTGCCTGGAAACGGCCGGCCCCGACCACGTTGCTGCCGTCCGCGATGCCGGGCCGGTCGGGGTTGATCAGGTCGGGGGAAGCGGGCGCTGAAGCTCCGTCGCCCGGCGTGCCGGGCGGGTCAGCCAGACACGGCGCCGTGCCGCTCACCAGGCCGATGAGCGCTGCCAGGCAAGCAAG
>CAZZWO010000120.1:0-9204 GCA_964657885.1 uncultured Acetobacteraceae bacterium
GTTGCCCATGTCGAGCACGTCGCCGGGTTCGGCCAGACCGCCGATGCCCACGCCATTCACCCGCCAAAGGCCGGGCGCGTCGTGAACTACCTCGGCGCCGAGCGCCCGCATCGCGGCGGCTGTTCGCATCACGTCTTCGCCTTCCAGCAAGCCACTGATGCGCGTCTCACCGATCGCCAGCGCCGCAAACATCAGCGCGCGGTGGGAGATGGACTTGTCGCCGGGCACCTGGATGTCGCCGGTGAGCGGTCCGGCACGATGCGCGGTGAGGGGGCGGGGGTGCATCGCGGCGCGGTTAGCATGCGCGGCCGGGCGGGTGAAGCTACCGGGCTACGCGCCACCCGGCCGGAGCGCCTCGTCAGAGTTTAACGAGCATCGCCTGCGAGGTGGGAAGCTCGATCGCCGTCTCGGGCCTGCCGGATAGGAACTCCGTGAATGCCTCACGCACGCCGATCAGGTACGAGTAGTCGTGGGTCAGGATGATCCCGCCCGGCACCATCCGGGGATAGAAGAACGCGAGACAATCCAGCGTGCTGGACTTCAAATCCACGTCCAGGTGAACGAACGAGAACTGCCGGTCCGCAATGGACGAAGCCGTCTCGGCCGAGAACAGCCCCGGGTTGAAGCTGATGTCCTGGCGATCTGCGAGAAATGCACGGACCGACTCCAGCGATGCGGCGTAATGCCCCTTGCGCATCCGCCGATGTTCGGAAGCGTCGGGGTCGGGCAGACCTTCGAACGTGTCGAACAAATGGAGCGGACAGCCGCCGCTGGCCACGCTGATGATCTTGGCGGAACAACCCTGATAGACGCCCACCTCCGCCATGTCGCCGGCCATGCCACTCTGCGCACGAGCCAATGAATAGAGCGTAAATGCCTCGTTGCCGCTGAGCAGCGACTCCGCCCCGCGACGAGCGTCGTGGATCGATGCGATAACGTCCGGCTCCTTGTGACCGCCCAGAAAAGCAAGCTCCAGCCGTGCCAGGGCGCCGATGGACATCACGCGGATCAGCCGGCTGGCTGCAATCAGGCGATGCAGCCTCGCGCTGTCGTAGCGCCGCCGCTGCCCCCTGATCGCCTTCGAAGTGCGTATGGCGGAAGCAGGCACGGCGAGGTTTGCGTCCGGAATGGCCTTGATCCTTGTCGTATGACCGGACCAGGCCCGTTCAGGCCGGCCTTCGTAGGAGACCGCCACGTAACACTATACTTCGCGTCCCGTTCCCGTTTGTTCCGGCTATGTAAAAGGATTCGACAATCAGGTGCAGGAGGCCGCGAAATGGGGGTTGCGATAGTCCGGCTTGCCGTAACGGAAGTCGCCTCCGTCCAGCGTACGAACGTGACCGCCCGCTGCACGCAGCACCGCATGGCCCGCGGCGATGTCCCACTCCATCGTTGTGCCGAGGCGCGGGTACAAATCCGCCTCGCCGCGCGCGAGCAGGCATAGTTTCAGCGAACTGCCAGCCGCGCGGAAGCTGGCGACCTTGCGCCCGCCAAGGAAACTCTCCATCGCCGCCGCATCGCCGTGGCTGCGCGATCCGACGACGGTGAGGCCTTCTTCGGGTATCTGGCGCACTGAGATCGGGCGCTCGCCGCCGGCATCCTTCAGCACCGCCGAGCCTGGGGCAGCGCCGGCGTAGGTCTGGCCGAGCGCCGGCACGACCACCACGCCCAGCACAGGCACGCCGTGCTCGATCAGTGCGATGTTGACGGTGAACTCGCCATTGCCGCTCAGGAACTCCTTGGTGCCGTCGAGCGGGTCGACCAGCCAGAACCGCGCCCCCGTGACGTCCGGGGAAAGGCCCTTGGACGCTTCTTCCTCGGACACGACAGGAATCTCCGGCGTCAGATGACGCAGCGCCGGCAGGATGATGTCCTCCGACGCCTGGTCCGCTGCGGTCACCGGGCTGCCATCGGCCTTCGCCGTTGCCTCGGTCACGCCATAGAAACGCATCGTGGCACGGCCGGCTTCCTCGGCGATCGGGCGGATCGCCGCGAGCAGGGCGGAAAGGTCGAGCGCGTCGCTCATGAGTCGAGCCCGTGCAGCAAACCGCGATTTTCAAGCTGCTGCACGATCAGCTCGGCCGCGGCTTCCGGCGACAGCTTCGTGGTGTCGATGTGCAGCTCGGGGTTCTCGGGGATTTCGTATGGGCTCGAGATGCCCGTGAAATGCTTGATCTCGCCGCGGCGCGCCTTCTTGTACAGGCCCTTCGGATCGCGCGCTTCCACGGCGGAAAGCGGTGCGTCGATGAACACCTCCAGGAACTCGCCTTCCGGCATCAGGTCGCGTGCCATCCGCCGTTCGGAGCGGAACGGCGAGATGAACGACACCAGGACGATCAGGCCCGCATCAGCCATCAGCCGTGCGACCTCTCCGACACGGCGGATGTTCTCGACGCGGTCGGTGTCGGTGAAGCCGAGGTCCCGGTTCAGTCCGTGACGCACGTTGTCGCCATCGAGCATGGTACTGTGGCGCCCCAGTGCGAACAGTCGCTTCTCCACCAGGTTTGCGACAGTCGATTTGCCGGCGCCCGACAGGCCGGTGAACCACAGCACGCAGGCGCGCTGGCCCTTCTGTGCGGACCGCGATGCGCGGCTGACATCGACCGCCTGCCAATGGATGTTCTGGGCCCGGCGCAGGGCAAAATGAATCAGGCCGGCCGCCATCGTCTCATTGGTGAGCCGGTCGATCAGGATGAACCCGCCGGTATCGCGGTTTTCCGTGTACGGGTCGAACGCGACAGGCCGGTCCAGGCTGATGTTGCAAAGCCCGATCTCGTTCAGTTCGAGCTGCCGCGCGGCCATCTGCTCCAGCGTGTTGACGTTCACCTTGTGCTTCAACGTGGTGATCGACGCCGTGACGGTTTTCGTGCCGAGCTTCAACAGGTAGCTGCGGCCAGGCAGCATCGGCGTGTCGTTCATCCAGATGATGGTGGTTTCGAACTGGTCGGACACTTCCGCCGGATGTTCGGCGCCGCAGATCACGTCGCCCCGCGAACAATCCACCTCGTCTTCCAGCGTGACGGTTATCGATTGCCCCGCGGTCGCGTAAGGAAGATCGCCGTCGATCAACACGCGCGCGACGCGGCTCTGCCGTGCCGACGGCATCACCTTAACCAGGTCGCCGGGATGCACGGTGCCGGACGAGACAAGGCCCGAAAAGCCGCGGAAATCGAGGTTCGGGCGGTTCACCCACTGCACCGGCATGCGGAACGGCGCGGTGCGCGACAGGCTCGCGACTTCCACGTTTTCCAGATGCCCCATCAGCGTGGGCCCGTGATACCAGGGCGTGTTGCCGCTGGGCGACGTGATGTTGTCGCCGGCCAGGGCCGAAATGGGGATCGGGACGATCTTCTCGATGCCGAGTTGCGAGGAAAACTCGGTGTAGGACCCAAGAATGCGGTCGAACACGTCGTGGCTGTAGTTCACCAGATCCATCTTGTTGATGGCCAGGATCACCTGCCTGATGCCGAGCAGCGACACCAGATACGAGTGCCGCCTCGTCTGCGTCAGCACGCCGCGCCTTGCGTCGATCAGGATGATCGCGAGGTCGGCGGTGGACGCGCCGGTCACCATGTTGCGGGTGTATTGCTCGTGCCCGGGCGTGTCGGCGACGATGAACTTGCGTTTGTCGGTCGAAAAGAAACGGTAAGCGACATCGATGGTGATGCCCTGCTCGCGCTCGGCGGCAAGCCCATCGACCAGCAACGCGAAGTCGATGTTCTGGCCCTGCGTCCCCATCTTCTTCGAATCGGCTTCCAGCGCGGCGAGCTGGTCTTCGAACACCATCTTGCTGTCGTAAAGCAGCCGCCCGATCAGCGTGGATTTGCCGTCATCGACCGAACCGCACGTGATGAACCGAAGCAGGGACTTGGTCTCATGCTGCTTCAGGTAGGCATCGATGTCGGTGGCGATCAGGTCGGATACGTGGGCCATGTTGGCTCCCATAAGGAAAGTCTTCTTTTCTGGGGAAAAGAAGCAAAAGACTCGTGGAACGCTGCCGCGGAGTTATCCGTCCGTCAGAAGTATCCTTCCTGCTTTTTCTTTTCCATGCTGGCGGCGGCGTCGTGGTCGATCGCCCGGCCCTGGCGTTCGCTCGTGGTGGTCAGCAGCATTTCCTGGATGATCTCCGGCAGCGTCGCCGCATCGCTCTCGACGGCGCCGGTCAGCGGGTAGCAGCCCAGCGTGCGGAAACGGATGTTCTTCATCACCGGCTTCTGGCCCTCGGGGATGCGCATCCGGTCGTCGTCGACCATGATCGTCATGCCGTTATATTCGACCACCGGGCGCGGCGCCGAGAAGTACAAAGGCACGATCGGGATGTTCTCGAGATGGATGTATTGCCAGATGTCCAGCTCGGTCCAGTTGCTGATCGGGAAGGCGCGTATGCTCTCGCCCTTGGTTTTGCGGGCGTTGTAGATGTGCCAAAGCTCCGGCCGCTGACGCTTCGGGTCCCAGCGGTGGTTTGCCGACCGGAACGAGAAGATGCGCTCCTTGGAACGGCTTTTCTCCTCGTCGCGCCGCGCGCCGCCGAACGCCACGTCGAAGCCGTAATGATCCAGCGCCGCCTTCAGCGCCTCGGTCTTCATCACGTCGGTGTAATGCGCGTGGTCGAACGGATTCACACCGGCGGCGATGCCGTCCTTGTTGATCCATTCGTGCATGGTCAACCCGAGTTCGCGCACTCGTTGGTCGCGGAAGGCGATCATGCCCGAGAACTTCCAGGTGGTGTTCACATGCAGCAGCGGGAATGGCGGCTTGCCGGGCGCGAACGCCTTCATCGCCAGGTGCAGCATCACCGCGCTGTCCTTGCCGACCGAATACAGCATCACCGGCCGTTCGGCTTCGGCCGCCACCTCCCGCATGATGTGGATGCTCTCCGCCTCAAGCCGCTGCAGGTGGGTCAGGTCGGGCGCCAGAAGCGACGCTGATTCAATCGCATTAGGCATTCTGGTCTCCCAAAGGTCCGGCCGGAGGCGATGGCGAGGGATGCCGGTCACCTCCTCGACGCGAATGACGAGGTCGGCCGGTATCTCACGCTCGCCGCTGACCCACTGACTGATCGCGCCCTCGCTCCGGCCAACAGCCTCGGCGATGTCGCGCTGGCGCTTGCCCGACGCGCGGAAGAGGGCCTTCAAATCGGTCATGAACAAACTTTAGCAAAACTAAAGTCGGCTGACAACGTTAAACCGGCAAGTGATCGGGTTTCATTTGCGCAGGAAGAGCGCCCTTATAAACACAATGTGCATTGCCCATATCCTGCCGAACGTAGGCGCGTCCGCGTTGCTGGACTGGGCCGATCCTTCTATCCACTGCCCGCCTACCCACAGCATAAGGTGTCAATGATGACAGACGAGTCAGCTCCGCCGGCGACAGACGCAGTACGTGACGACACCAACACCGATCGTTTTGCCGCGCAGTTGCAGCAGGACGTGCGATCGTGGACCGCGCGCGACAACGATGCCGCCGACCGCGAAGCCGACGCGACACTCGCCCTGGCCGCCAAGGCCGCCAAGGCTGCGACCGCCCGCAAGCGGACCAAGGCTGCCCCGAAGGCGCCGGCACCGGTCGAGAGCACCAAGGGCCGTCCGTTCTCCATGAGCTACGAGGGTGTCAGCAACGCCCAGTACCTGGCCGGCCGCATCGCCCGTGGCGCCCGCTGAGAGTGAAGCAGCGACAAGCCGTTAACGCGCTTACCCTTTCCGCCTCGTTCCAATGACCTACGAAGCGATTGCCACCCGCCTGCCCAACGTGGGCAGCAAGCGGGTGTGCGTCTCGTGCGCGACACGCTTTTACGATCTGACGCGCACGCCGCCCGTTTGTCCGAAATGCGGCACCGAACAGCCGCCCGAGGCCCCGCGCGCGGCGCCCATCCGGCGCTCGCCAAGCCGTGGCCGCATGATGAAGGCGCCCGCTCCCGTCGCCCGCGAAACCGATGACGACGCAGCCCCCGTGCTCGACACCGACGAGGATGAGGCCGAAGCCGACGAGGATGCCGAGGCTGTCGAGGACGACGACGACGAGCCGGAGATCGAGGCAGTCCTCGACGAACCGGAGAGGTAGAGCCGCCAGGCCGGAAAGGCGGGTGTTCGGTAACCCCGCCTCCCTTCGGTTACTGTGTCTGCTGAATGGCGGACAGGATCCAGCGGCCGCCGGGTGAGCGCAGGAAGGTCCAGATCTCCGTAACGGTCACCCGCTCGGTGGAGCTGCCGTCGACCACTCGCCCGTCACTGTCGCGGGTGACGTCGATCATCGAGAAGCGCATGGCGACCGTGGCGTACTCGCGGCCGCCCTCGGACCAGGCTTCGGCGAGGTCGCCCTGCTGCAGGCGCACGTCGGTGACCATGTTGCGCACGCCGCGGCTGGACTGTTCGGCCAACTGGTCTGCGAAGTAGCTGACCATCTCGGGCGTCGCCATCGCCCGCAAGCCGTTGATGTCGTGCGCCGTCCAGGCTGCCTGGATGCCGTGCAGCAGGTCGTCGAACCCTTTGTAATCGGCGGGCGCCAAGGTCAGCGGGGGCCGCGCGCGTGAACCGCCGAAGCCGGCCGGACGCATACCCGCATTGGGCGCTCCCATGCCCGGCATCATGCGGCCAAAGAACCCGGGGCCTGCCAGAGCCGGTCCACCGGCGAACCGGCGATAAAGCCACCGACCGATCATGTACAGGATAAACAACTGCAGCAGCAGGCCGAGCAGGCTGCCGCCGCCGCTGATGCCGCCGAAGAAGCCTCGCCCGAACATCATGCCGCCAAGCCCGGCGCCGATCAGCCCGCCCAGCAGCCCGCTGGTGAACGCGGACCGCGGTCGCATGCCGCCATACCCACCCCCATAACCCTGGCCGCCATAGCTGTTGCTGCCGTAGCTGCTGCCATAGCCGGGGCTGTTCGGGGTCAGGCTGTTCTGGATCGGCGCTGCGCCGCCGGGCGCCGTGTTGGTGCGTGGAACGCTGCTGAAAGTGTGGCTGCCGCGGCTGCCGAGCGACATGCCGCCGCCGGGCCGCGCATCGGCCAGCGCGGGCGCCAGTGCCAGCACGACCGCCAGCAGCAACGGGGCAAATCGGCGCAATCGAGCAAAGTGAATCATGATGTCCGATATAGTGTGGAGACATGGCAAAGTTGAGCACTCATTTCGGCTCAGATCGGGTCGCTTATATCGGGTCGGCTCACATCGCCCCATGTCGGATTGCCTCAAGCGGGAGCCGGTACCCGCATCCAGGCAGGGAGCCGCACCGTGAGCCTGGCGCCGTCCGCGACCAGCGAAGGCGCGCCGATTGCGTCGAGCCGTAGCAGCGCCAGACCGGCATCTGCCCGGCTGGACCGCATCTGCCCGACCTCGCGTTCGCCGGCGAAGATCGGCGTCCCGGCGGCCGGCAACTCGGTCTCCGCAGACACCGGGACAAGGCGGCGTTTCACCAGGCCGCGGTAACGCGTGCGGGCCGTCAGCTCCTGGCCCATGTAGCAGCCCTTGGTCCAGGACACGCCGTCCAGCTCGTCGAACCCGGCCTCCAGAAGCACCGTCTTCTCGGCCTCCAGGTCGCGCGAGCCATCCGGCAGGCCGAGCGCCAGCCGGTGCGCATCCCAATCGGCCTCGTCCGCGTTCGTGTGCGGCGGCGTAACGGTCAGCAGCCGCCAGCCCGCCCTGGCCAGCCGCGGGTCCGGCGCCAGCACAGCATCCGCCGCCTCCGGCGCCACTACAGCATCCGCCGCCTCCGGCGCCGCGTCCCACGCCGCGAACACCTGCGCCGGGTCCGGTGCGATCGCGACGTCGGCGCGCAGCCGGTAGCGCGACAGGCGTTGCGCGAGCATGCCGGCCTGCGCCGCCTCGCAGTCCATCAGCAGCCTGTCCGCTTCTGCGAAGATGAAGAAATCGGCCAGCCACTTGCCCTGTGCGGTCAGCAGCGCCGCCCAGACCGCACGGCCGGGAGCCGCCAAAGCGACATCGTTCGAAACCAGACCGTTCAGGAACGACACGCGGTCTGCGCCGCTGACGGACAGCACGGCGCGGGACGGCAGATGGGCCAGCTTGCTCATGCCGCAGCAGGTGGTCCGGCGACACGGCCGCGGCAAGCCTGCGCGCTCCGGCGCTCGGGTCCGGCAACAACGGCTTGCAGCGCACCACCTCCACAACATGTTAAAGGAGGGTGGCGACGCAGCCTTCAAGCGCAGGGACGGAACCTATGGACTACATCATCGGCCAGAAACCGGCAGCTTCGGACCGTGCGCGGACTCCGGCGCAGCCCGGCCCCGGACGGAGCCCGGCAGGCCAGCCGCCGATGGGCGCGCCCGTCTCCATGCCCGCTTCCGCGATGCCCGCCTCAGCCATGATCGTCGACGGCGACCAGCGCACCTTCATGCAGGATGTGATCGAGGCATCCCGCACCATGCCGGTGCTGGTGGATTTCTGGGCAACGTGGTGCGGCCCGTGCAAGCAGCTTACCCCGGCACTGGAGCGGGTGACACAGGCGGCCGGCGGCCGGCTCAAGCTGGTCAAGATAGATATCGACAAGAACAAGGCGCTGGTCGCGCAGCTCAGCCAGCTGGGCCTGCCGCTGCAATCCGTGCCGACGGTTGCGGCCTTCTGGCAGGGGCAGATCGCCGACATCTTCCAGGGCGCCCTGCCCGAGAGCGAGATCAAGCGGTTTGCCGAAGCCCTGCTCAAGCTCGCCGGCGGCAGCATGCCCGCGGCCGACATCCTGGCCGAAGCGCGCGCGGCCCTCGAGGCGGGCCAGCCCGAGGCGGCCGCCGACGGCTTCTCCGCGCTGCTGAACGAAGACCCCGAGAACGGCGACGCCTGGGGTGGGCTGGTGCGCGCCCTGCTGGCGATGGGTGACGAGGAGCAGGCGCAGGACGCGCTCGCCCAGGTGCCCGCCAAGATCGCCGACCACGCCGAGGTCGCCGGCGCCCGCTCCGCCCTGGCGCTCGCCGCCGAGGGCCGCCGCGCCGCCGGGCAAATCGGCGCGTTCACCCGCCGGCTGGATGCCAACCCCGACGACCACGAGGCGCGCTACGAGATGGCGGCCGCGCTGAACGCATCGGGCCAGCGCCTGGAAGCGGCCGAGGCGTTGCTGGAGATATTCCGGCGGGACCGAACCTGGCGAGAGGATGCGGCCCGCCAGCAGCTGTTGAAGTTCTTCGAGGCCTGGGGTTTTGCAGACCCCGCAACCATGGCGGCGCGTCGAAAATTGTCCGCTCTTCTGTTCGCGTAAG
>CAZZWO010000121.1:0-9111 GCA_964657885.1 uncultured Acetobacteraceae bacterium
CCGATGATGCCGGGCTGGGGATTGGCGCTGGTCGCCGTGGGGCTGGCGCTGGCCGGGCTGTGGCGAGGCTGGCCGCGCCTGATGGGAGTCGCGCCGATCGTGCTGGGTCTGGCCGCGCCGCTGCTGGTCCGGCCGCCGGACATGCTGGTCGGGGCCGAGGCGCGGCTGATCGCCTTCCGCGTCGGCGGGCACACCCTGGTCGAGCAGGCGGCCGGCGTCACGCCGTTCGAAGCATCGGCGCCCGGCAGGATCTGGGGCGCCGCGGTATCCTGGCCGGTGCAGACCGGCCCCGGCGTCACGTGCACGGACGTTGCATGTTGGGTGGCATTTCCGGGCGGGCAGGCGAGCCTTGTCAGGGCGATGGGGGGTGCCGACTGCTCGGCCCCGGTCATCGTCTCGGCCATTTGGCTACGGGGCGCCTGCGCCGGCCGCCTGGTCATCGACCGTCAGACGGCCGAGCGCAACGGCGCCGCTTTCATCACGATGCGGCCGGGCGGTGCGGAGGTGACCACCGACAGGATGGAGCGGGGGACCAGGCCCTGGGTGTTGCTGACCGCCCCCGGACTGCCGCTTGCACAGGCGGAGTGAGCAACCGGAACGGCGTCGCTAGAGGCGGACGGTCCGATCGGTCATGTCGGATGAGGTTCGACGGAAGACTGCTCTAGCGCAAGCTGTTGCCGGTGGCGCCGGGCTGTTGCGAGGCGGGTCCGGAGCCGAGGCCGCCGGGCAGCCCGGCCGGAGTGAACTTGCCGACATTGCCAAACAACTGCTGCAGGAACGAGGCTTCGCTGCCCGGCGACGGCGTGGCGCCCGAGGCCATGTCCACCGGCTTGCCGTCGTCGCGCGACCGCTGGGCGATGCCACGCAACGTGCCGCCCTGGTCGAACGTCAGGATGACGACCTTCTGCTGCCTCACCCCGGGGGTGCGGCCGATTCGCGTGCTGGTGACCTGGCTGATGTAGATCCAGGTATTGTCGTCGAACGTGGCGCGCGCGGTCGGCGAGCCTATCAGTGCGGTCACGTCCGCGCGGTTCGACGTGCCGGGGATCAGCTCACGCAATGCGTCGGCATCGACCAGGGATCCGCGCTGCTTCAGCGTCGGATCGAAGATGTGGACCACGCCGCAGCCGGTCAGTGCAGGCGTCGCGAGCGCCACGGCGGCCAGCAGGGGAACAGCGCGAAGTTGGGCGATGAAGCGCAATGGTATCTGGTCCCCGGTGGACGGCAGACCAACTCTTCGCAAGTGTGGTCCGCGCTGATGCGGCCTTTGCGTGTCACGTGACCACCGCGCGTGTCAATTAAGCGTGGAGAAACCAGCTCCCGCAGCCGCGGGGAAACCGCGGCGCACCTCTGCAGCTTGAACGATGCGGGAGGACGTCGCCGTGCTATATGACAGGTCGCAGAACGGCTTCCCGCAAAGCATCGACGCAGAAATCGCCGCAGGATACTCCGGTCATGGCCGGCCCCGTGCGGGTCGAAACGTCGGTCGATGGGTGGCAATCGGTGGTAGATGATCCAACATGGCTCTTTTCGGTCTGATCGGTTCGCGCCGGCATGAGCGCGCAGGGTTCGCCCTCTATACCAGCAGCGTGCAGGCGGCACGCGATCCCCTGTATTTCGAACGGCTTGGCGTGCCTGACACGCTGGACGGCCGCTTCGACCTGGTCGGGCTGTTTGCCGCGCTGCTGATCCGCCGGCTTCGCGGTTTGCCGGCGCCCGGACCGGCATTGGCGCAGTCGGTTTTCGACGCGATGTTCGCGGACATGGATTTCTCGTTGCGGGAGATCGGGGTGGGCGAGATGTCGGTCGGCCGCAAGGTGCGCGCGATGTGGGAAGCGTTCCATGGCCGGGCCATGGCGTATGAGGCACCGGTGTCGGCCGGCGACCGCCACGCGCTTGCGGCCGCATTGAATCGCAACGTGTGGCGCGGCGAGACGGCGCCGGCCGGCAGTGCGGACGCCCTGGCTGCGGCGGCCCTGGCGCAGGACCGCGCGCTGTCCACGCAGGATATCCGGGCCTTCGCTGCCGGACAGGCGCAGTTCCTGCCGGCGATCGATGCGGTCGGGCCGATCCAGACCCATGCTATCGAGGCCGCAACGTGAGCGATACCGCCCCGCCCGTGCCGGAAAAAGCGTCTTCCACGATGCCAGAACTGCGCCGTCCGTGCCCGATCGGCCGCATCGGCAACGGGACGCGCGTCACGGTGGAGTCCACGCCCGACGAGCGGCGGGCGCTTGCCGCACGCATGGGGCTGGCGGCGATCCACAGCCTGACCTGCCGCTTCGACCTTCGGCGGGGCGAGATGGACGGTATCGACGCCGCCTGTCTGCTGCGTGCGCGGGTGCGCCAGACATGCGTGGTATCGCTGGAACCGTTCGACGCCGATGTCGTGGAAAGCTTCTCGTTGCGCTTCGTCCCGGAGGATCAGCTCAGCGAGGATCTGGACCTCGATGCCGATGACGAGGTCGGCTACTCGGGTGCGGTGTTGGAACTGGGCGAGGCGGCGAGCGAGCAGCTGGCGCTCGCCCTCGACCCGTTCCCCCGCAAGCCTGGAGCGGAACTGCCGGCCTCGATCCAGGCTCCCGAAAGCAGCCCGTTCGCCGGGCTGGGCAAGCTGTTACCACCGCATTGAGACCCGCTTTGCCACGACCCGACGTCGAGCCGGACCGGATGGGCGGGCGGCGCTGCGGGGCGGCAGGGCTGCTTGCTTGGGCCTGGCGGCTCTGCTAAGCCCCGCCGCTTGTTGCATGGAAATTGCGTGGCATCGTGGCCCTGACTTGCCTGTCACAAGGCTGGCCAGGTGGTCCCGCTGTCACCGGAGTGGAGATCACGCGTCATGGCCGTTCCGAAGCGGAAAACCTCGCCGAGCCGCCGCGGCATGCGCCGCAGCCACCAGGCTCTGCCCGTGGAGGCGCATGCCGATTGCAGCAATTGCGGCGAGCTGAAGCGCCCGCACCACATCTGCTCGCATTGCGGGCACTATGACGGGCGCGAAGTCGTCACCGCTGGCCGCGCCCTGAAGGGCACTGTCCGCGTCTGACGCAGATGCGGGTCTGGACCAGACCGGCGGGCCCGTGAGCGCCGGACAGCCCGGCTTTGGCCAGACCGGCTTTGTCCAGCCTGGGGCCGAGCCGTTCACCCTCGCGGTCGACGCCATGGGCGGTGACCGCGCACCCGATATCGTCGTGGAAGGTTTGGGCATCGCCGCCGAGCGGCATCCCGGCGCGCGTTTCCTGCTGGTCGGTGACGAAGCGCGCCTGCAACCGCTGCTGGCGGGCTGCAAGCGGGCGCAGGCGGCCTGCACCGTCCGGCACACGCCCGACGCGATCAGCAGCGACTGTAAGCCAACGATCGCCCTGCGCATCCGGCAGGCGAGCATGCGGCTGGCGATCGATGCGGTGGCGCGCGGCGAGGCACATGGGGTCGTCTCGGCCGGCAACACCGGTGCGCTGCTCGCCCTGTCCAAGATCGTGCTGAAAACCCTGCCGGGCATCGACCGTCCCGCGATGGCCGCCATCATGCCGTCCGCCCGCGGTGACGTGGTGATGCTGGATCTCGGCGCGAACATGGCGTGCGACACCCGCAACCTCGTCGAGTTTTCGCTGCTCGGCGACATGTTCGCGCGCACCGTGCTGGGCCTGACCGCCCCCACGATCGGCGTGCTGAACGTCGGGTCGGAGGAACTGAAAGGCGACGAGAGGGTGCGCCGGGCGGCCGAGATCATCCGCGCCAGCCATATCGGCGCGCAGTTCCACGGCTTCGTGGAGGGCCACGACATCGCCGCCGGCACGACCGATATCGTGGTGACCGACGGGTTCACCGGCAATGTCGCGCTCAAGATGGGCGAGGGGGCGATGAAGCTCGTGACCGATCTGCTGCGCCAGATCTTCTCGAGCAGCCTCTCGTCCAAGCTCGGTTACCTGCTGGCCAAGCCGGGATTGGACCAGATGCGGGTCTGGCTCGATCCGCGGCGCTATAACGGCGCGGTGATGCTGGGGCTGAACGGCGTGGTGGTGAAATCCCATGGCGGCACCGATGCCGAGGGGTTCGCCCACGCCACGGACGTTGCCGTTGACATGGTGGTGCACCGGTTCAACGACCGCATAAGGCAGGGCTTGGCGCGACTCGGCGAAGTGATGCCAGACGAAATTTCGAAGAACGATCCCTCAAGGATCGATGATCCCAAAAACGGGGCCGCGCTGGCGGCTGCACGGTAACTTCCCATGGCTCGCGCGCGCATCACCGGGGTAGGTGGCTACCTCCCCGAACGGCTCGTCACCAACCAGGACCTGGCACAGACGGTCGACACGACCGACGAGTGGATCGTCTCCCGCACCGGCATCAGGCAGCGCTACCTCGCCGGTCCGTCCGAAACCTGTGCGTTCATGGCAAGCCGCGCAGCCCGCGCGGCCCTCGGCCATGCCGGCGTGGAGCCCGGGGAAGTGGACGCGATCATCCTCGGGACGGCCACGCCCGACGAGGCGTTTCCGGCGACCGCCGTGCGTGTCCAGGCCGAGCTCGGCATCACGCGCGGCTTCGCGTTCGACGTGAGCGCGGCCTGCAGCGGCTTCATCTATGCCCTGGCGGCGGCCGACGCGTTTGTGCGGTCGGGCGCCGCCCGGAACGTCCTGGTGATCGGCAGCGAGGTTTATTCCCGCATCCTGGACTGGAAGGACCGCACCACCTGCGTGCTGTTCGGCGACGGCGCCGGCGCGGTGCTCCTCCAGGCGGGCCCGGATGACGGGCCGGGCATCCTGTCCACGCATTTGCACGCGAACGGCGCCCACGCCGGCATGCTCTACGTGGATGGCGCCCTGGGGCAGCCGGAACGGTCGGGCTTCCTGGTCATGAAGGGCCAGGAAGTGTTCCGCCACGCGGTCAGCAAGCTGGCGTCGGCGGTCGATGAGGCGCTCGCGGCAAACGGGCTGAGCCAGTCGGACGTGGATTGGCTGGTGCCTCACCAGGCCAACCGCCGGATCATCGATGCGATGGGCAAGAAGCTGGGCCTGCCGCCCGAGCGGGTGGTGATGACCGTCGACCGCCACGCCAACACGTCCGCCGCATCGGTGCCGCTTGCCTTGGCGGAAGCCGTCCTGGACGGGCGCATCAAGCCCGGCCACCTCGTGTTGATGGAGGCGCTCGGCGGCGGCCTGACCTGGGGATCGGCGCTGGTCCGCTTCTGACAGGGCTTCCGACGCAGCCAGATCCGGCTGTCCGTCGTTCCGACGCGGACCGGGGCACGCGGGGTAAGATACTGATCGTGCGTCATTTCGTTGACGCGACAGCCATGGCTCGTTAGCTTCGCAGCATGAATACCGTGACCCGCGCACATTTGTCCGAGCGGATCTACGCCCAGGTCGGGCTGTCACGGAACGAGTCCGCCGATCTTCTCGAAAGCGTTCTGGAGCGGGTCTCAAAGGCGCTCGAAGGCGGTGAATCCGTCAAGATCAGTGGCTTCGGGACCTTTTCTGTGCGGCAAAAGGGCCGCCGGATCGGCCGCAACCCGAAGACCGGGGTGGAGGTGCCCATCCTGCCCAGGCGGGTGCTGGTTTTCCGACCCAGCCAAGTGTTGAAGGCCCACATCAATGGCCTTGCAGCGCCCGAAGGCGACGACGAATGAGCACGGCCCCCGGCGCCCTCCTGCGCGACCCGCTCGACATGCCCGAGCCGCCGGACGAGGGCGGCCGGCCCAAGCTGCGGAAGGCGGCAGGCGCTTTCCGCACCATCAGCGAGGTCGCCGACGAACTGCACATCCCGCAGCATGTCCTCCGCTTCTGGGAGACCAAGTTCCCGCAGGTCAAGCCGCTGAAGCGAGGGGGCGGACGGCGCTACTACCGGCCGGACGACATCGCGCTGCTGCGTCGCGTGTCGGACCTGCTCTACACCCAGGGTTACACCATCAAGGGCGTGCAGCGGCTGCTGCGGGAGGGTGGCGGGCGGCTGGCCGACGACATCCCGCCGCCGAACGAGGCCGAGCGGCTGGCGGCCGAGGCCGAGCGGCTGCAAGGGCCCGACCTGCCCCAGATGCAACTTGTCATGCCGGACCCGCCCGCTTCGCAGCCCCGCCGGTTGAGCGAGGCGGAACGTCTGCGCGCGGCCCTGATGCATGTCCTGAGCGAGCTGGAAGCCATCAGGGCGGCGCTGCCCGGCTGAGTTGCCTTCCTCGATCGTGGAAATCCGCAGTTGAAAATGCCGCCTCGTTAATGTGAGCGGAACGCGTCTGTATCGATCCTGAACCTCCGACACATGCCTCCGTTCACGGTCGCGCCCGGGGACATACCGGGTACGCAGGAGGATATCTTAGATGAATCGCAGGACGACTTTGCTGGCCCTCGGCGGGGCACTCCCTTTACTGGTGACCTCGCGGGCGCTGCGCGCGCAAAGCGCAGACACCAGCGCCGCCCCGATCACGCCGACCCAGGCCCAAGACGAAACGTTGCAGTATGGCACGTTGGCGAAAGCGACGAGCGAGATCGCGCTGCGCCGTTCAGCCAACACCTATGTTAAGGATTTCGCGCGCGGTGAGATCGCCGAGCAGATTGCCGTCGCGCGCGCGCTGACCAGTGTCGCCAAGCCGCCGCCGGCGAAGCTGTCGCCCGCGCAGCAGGCCGCTTTCGAAAAGGTGAAGAACGCGCCGGACGCGACATTCGACTCGATCTACCTGCACACCCAGATCCAGGGCCATCAGTCGTTGCTGCAGATCCAGAACGGACTTCTGGCGGACAACCTTCCGCTCACCGACGACTCGGTGCACATCGCGCTGATCGCAAAGGCGTTCATCGAGAACCACCTGGTGATCCTCAACCTGCTCTACGCCAACAACCAGTAAAGAACACGTCGTGTTCGGGCTGGCGGGATTTCCGCCCGCCGGCCCTGCACGACCGTGCTCCGATCCGTATGCCTATCGAAGATCCTTCAGGCTGCTGATGACTTTTGAAAGCATGCCGTAAGCGATCGCCTCTTCGGCGCTCATCCAGTAGTTGCGGTCGGTGTCCTTGGCCACTCGCTCGTAAGTCTGGCCGGTTTCGGTCGCGATCAGCCGGTTCAGCCGCTCGCGCATCTTGATGATCTCGCGTGCCTCGATGTCGATGTCGACGGCAGGCCCGCGCACGCCGCCCATCGGCTGATGCAGCAGGAAGCGGGTCTGCGGCAGGCAATACCGGCGCTCCTTCTTGCCGGCCAGGAAGATCAACGCGCCCGCGCTCGCCACCCATCCGGTGCCGATCATGCGCACCGGCGCTTCGGCGTCGACGAAGCGGATCATGTCGTGGATGGTGTCGCCACTCTCCACATGGCCGCCGGGCGAATTCACATACACGTCGATCGGCTCGGCCGAGGCGCCGGCCAGCGCCAGCAGGCGGCCGGTGACATCGCGCGCCACCTTGTCGTTGATTGCGCCGAAGATCAGCACCTTGCGCTGCTTGAGCAGGCGGCTTTCGAGTTCATTGATCGGCGAGGACAGCGTCTTGTTGTCTTCGGGCTCCTTCTGGTCGGGACCGATCGGTTCGGGCACGTCCGGGCCTTCGGGATCATGGTCCGGCTCGTCATCGTCCATTCGCGAACGTTGGACCGGATACCAGTTAGTCTGCGTCATTGCGGCAAGTGCTCCTGCTCGCGCGGCCAGGGCTCGCGCGTGTGGGCCGGAAAGTGGTGCAGCCCGGGGCGATTGTCGAGGCTGGCGCCTTGGTAGGCTCAGTCGGACGAAGGCAGGGCGTCCGGAACAGTCCCGAAGCGGCTTGCGGTGCCCCAGCTTCGTTGGCCGGTCAGGAACACCACCCAACCCAGGGACGCGCCGAGATGACGGAACACCTGGAAGCTGAACGGTTCGGCCAGTGCCGCCAACAGGGCGTGGCTGAGCCGGCTGGAGTGATCGTCGCCCGTCCAGCGGCGATACAGAACGACCGACCAGAGGTGGAAGCTGAGATCGATGCCGATCTTGGCAACCATGATACCGGCCGCCGGCAGCAGCACGCCGAATTGCCCGGTGGCGAGAAACCAGCCGAGCAGCCCCAGCGCCGTCAGGCCATAGACCGGCTGCAGCGTGTCGGCCGCCTTGACCGGAAGCATCGCCAGCCCAAGCCAGCCATACCGGCCGTTGCCCACCATGTCGCGATACCAATACTGCGTCTGCAGAAAGCCGCCGAACCAGCGCCGGCGCTGCCGCAGGAACGCGCCGGCGCTGCTGGGCGCGTCGGTCAGCGCCCGAGCCTGGCCGAGCACCGCGCTGTGCCAGCCACGTCCGTGCCGGGCCGAGAAGCGGAGCAGGCGGTGGATCAGCTCGTAATCCTCGACCAGGCAATCCGCATCGAACCCGCCGACTTCGATGAGCGCCGCACGCCGGAAACCCGCAAACGCGCCGGATATCAGCAACAGGCTGTCGAGCCGGCTCCAGGCATGCCGGGACAGGAAGTTGCGGATGTACTCATAGGTTTGGAACCATTCGAAGAACCGCCCGGAAATGCCCGGGCCGCATAGCGGTGTCAGCACGCCGGTGGCCGCCACGAGGGCCGGATCGGCGGCAAACGCCTGCCGCATGGCGCCGATCGCGCCCTCGTGCAGCAGCGTGTCCGCATCGACGGTCAACAGTGTGTCGGTGCCGACCTGCTCGATCGCCTCGTTGAGCGCCCGGGCCTTGCCGCCATGCGGCAAGCGTAACCAGCGCAGGCTGGGATGGCTGGCCGAAGCCTCGCCCAGCGTCCCTAAAGGCGGCGGGGCCAGGCCATACTCGGCAAGCAGCCTTGCAGTACCGTCGACCGAGCCGTCATCGGCGATCACGATCTGGTCCGGTGGGTCGGTTTGCGCGAACAGCCGCTCCAGCGTTCGCGGCAGGATGCCCGCCTCGTTATGTGCGGCGACGATCACGCCGAGGCTGACGCGCGGCCCCGCAAAGGGTGGCGCCGCCGGTCGGCGGACCAGAGGGAGCGTCTGCCAGAATACGAAGCCGAGCAGCAGCGTGTCGTAGCCGACGTAAACCACGCCGGTGGACCAGGCGAACACGCCACCGCCCCCGAAAGCGCGCGCCAGCAGCACTGCCCACAGCAACAGAACCGCACCGTGGATGGCGATGCTGGTGAATGGAGTGGGCGGTGGGGTCCGGCGAGGCGAAGCGGC
>CAZZWO010000122.1:0-1730 GCA_964657885.1 uncultured Acetobacteraceae bacterium
CCATCCCGACGAGCGGGTTGGACGCGCCCCAGGCCGGCACCGGCCCGATCACCGCCGAGCCGCCGGCCGCGCCGCAGACCGACGGCCCGCCGGCTTCACCCGATTACGGGACCGGCGGCTACCAGGATCCGGCGGCGTTGCCGCCTGCTCCGCCGCAACAGATGTCGCCCCCGCCCGGCTTCCTGACGCCGCCGCCCGGCGCCAGCCCGTCGCTGCCGCCCGCCACGCATTACTGACCGCGCGTTCACTCAGTTGCCGTGCGCATCGCCCGGAACCGGCGGCGGATAGGCCGGCAGAAGCGGGGGCGGGGGTGGCAGCACGTGCGGGTTCTGCTTGAGCTGGTCGAGCAGGATGTTCACCGCCGCCTCGAGCTGACGGTCGCGGCCGGCCATGATGTCGGCCGGATCGTCTTCCAGCGAAATGTCCGGATCGACGCCGTGATTCTCCATCACCCAATGTGAATCCAGGCCATAGCGGCTGGCTTCGGGCACCGTGATGTAGCCGCCGTCGAGCAGCGTCCAGTTACCGCGGATGCCGCGCACGCCGCCCCAGGTCCGGGTGCCCAGCAGCTTCCCCAGGCCGTATTTGCGGAAGTAATAGGGGAAGATGTCGCCGTCCGACGCCGAGTAGTGGTTGATGAGGCAGATCTTCGGCCCGTCGATCATCTGCTCCGGCACCTTTTCCGCGGCCCGCTCCCGCCCGGTGCCCATGCCGACCAGGGTGCGGCGGAGACGTTCGAGGATGATCTGGTCGATGAAGCCGCCGCCATTCCAGCGGTCATCCATGATCAACGCATGCCGGTCCATCTGCGGGTAGAACTGGCGCACGAACTGCTCCATGCCCAGGCTCTCCATGTTGGAAAGATAGACATAGGCGATGCGGCCGCCCGACAGCCGGTCCACCAGCGCACGGTTGTGATCGATCCAGGCCTGCTCACGAAGACTGAGTTCCTGCTTCACCGGCTGCACCAGCACCTGCCGCCGCGCGCCGTCGGCTTTCGGCGCGACCGTGAGCGTCACCGGCCCCTGCACGCCGGCCATCAGGCTGTACACCGTATCGGGCGCTTTCAGTTCATGCCCGTTCACGGCGAGAAGAAAATCGCCCGACTTGATATCCACGCCGGGTTCGGTCAGCGGGCTGCGGTAATCCTCCCGCGTGTTGTCGCCCGGCAGCACGCGCGCGAACACCGTTCGCCCGGAAGCCGCATCCACCGCGAAATCCGCACCCAGCAGCGGTGTCGGCTCCGCATCCGTCGGGTCGGCGTTGTCGCCCCCTCCGACGTAAGTGTGCGAGTTGCCGAGTTCGCCCTGGATTTGCCCGATCAGGTAGGTGAGGTCGCCGCGCGAGCCCACCAGCGGCAGCAGCTTGGCGTAGGCATCGTGCACGTGTTTCCAATCGACGCCGTTCATCGCCGCGCTGTAGAAATTGTCGCGCTCCAGCCGCCACGCATTCTCGAACATCTCCGCCCATTCCTGGCGCGGATCGATTCTGGCGCGCATGGTGTCGAGCTTCAGTGTCTTCGCGTCGCCGGATTTCTGATCCGGCTTGGTGCCGGCGATCTTGAACGCGTGATCCTCGTCGAACAGCACCTTCTCGCCATCGGCCGACAGGCTGTAATGCTCCGGCCCTTCGAGCACCTTCGAATCCTTGCGGTCGGACAAGTCGAACATGCGGAGTTCGGGCTTGTCGCCGGGCAAGTCGCCCTCGATCATTTCCAGCGGCTTCGTCTG
>CAZZWO010000122.1:1830-9097 GCA_964657885.1 uncultured Acetobacteraceae bacterium
ATGCCCGAAGTCCGCAGCGTCGCGACGTTGGTCTCGCTGTGCGACATGGTCGGGTTCTCGTGACGCTCCGAGACGAACACGAGGTATTTGCCGTCCGGCGAAAACACCGGAAGGGTGTCGTCTTCCATGTTCGCGCTCAACTGCACCGTCTGGCCGTTGGTCGTGTCGTGGAGCCAGATCGAGTCCAGTTGCGTGTCGCGGGATTGGCTGAACACCAGATAACGGCTGTCCGGCGACCATGACTGATCGTGGATTTCAGAAAACTGGTTATGCACCACCAGCTTCGGCGTGCCGCCCGCGCTCGGGACCGTCCACAGCCGGTGCGCACTGTCGGACACCGCGAGCGTCTTGCCATCCGGTGACCAGACCGGGGTGTAGAGGTAACCATCGGTGAAATGCGTCAACTGGCGTTCCGGACCGCCCAGGGCGGGGCGGGTGACCAACTGATGGTTGCCGCTCGCATCGCTGGTGTAGGCGATCGTCGCGCCATCCGGCGACCACGCCGGATGGTCCTCGTCGGCGTCGCTGGTCTCCGTCAGGTTGCGCGTGGCGCCGTGCTCGGCCGGAACGCTGTATACATCGCCACGTGCCGAGAACAGCGCACGCTTGCCGTTCGGCGACAGTGCAAAATCGGGCCGATGAGCGACATCCACCGCACGCAACTGCTTGTCGGCATGCACGAAACGCGGCTGGGTGCGCGTGCCGTCATCGGGCACCGACACGTCCAGCCGCTTGACCTGTTCCGACCGGGTGTCCAGCGTGTACAGGAATCCGCCCTGCTGGAAGACGATGGTGCCACTGCCGATCGACGGAAAGTCGATGTCGTAATCGGTGAAGTGGGTGACCTGCCGATCCTTCCCGCTATCCAGATCGTGCACCCAGATGTTGGCGCGACGGTTCGCATCGCGATCGGACAGGAACCAGATCCGCCGCCCATCCCACATCGGGGCGGTGCTGGTTCCTTTGTAGTCGGTGATCCGCGTCAGCTTCTTCGCGGTGAAGTCGTAGGTGTAGATGTCCTGCGCCAGGCCCCCGTCGTATCGCTTCCAGGTGCGGAAGTCGCGGAAGATGCGGTTGTAGGCGATGGTGTGCCCATCAGGGGAAAAGCTCATCTGGCCTGCACGGTCGAGCGGTAGCGGCACCGGCAGGCCGCCCGACAGCGGCACCTCGAACGGCCGGCTGTACCAGGTGTTCCACGCAACGGCGCGTGTCAGGAACACGATGTTCTTCGAGTCCGGCGTCCAGGTCAGCACCATGTTGTCGGGCCCCCAGCGCTCCGGCGCGCGAGGCACGATGTCGGAGTGGAACGTCAGCCGGCGCGCCGGCCCGCCACCCGCGGGGATGACATAGACGTCCTCGTTGCCCTGGTAGCTGGCGGTGAAGGCGATCCACTGCCCGTCGGGCGAAAACCGCGGCATCACGTCTTCGCCGGCATCGGAGGTCAGCCGGCGCGCGGTGCCGCCACCCAACCCCACCTGCCAAAGGTTGCCGTGCGATACGAAAACGATGCTGTCGCCATGCACCGTCGGGAACCGCATCAGCGCGTGGGTGTCCTGTGCGGCAGCACTGGGATTCGGGACCGCCGGTACCTGGGCGTAGGCTGGCGCCGCCAGCATGGTTCCGGCAAGAAGTAGCGCTGTGCGCCAGGTTTTCCGCGTCATGATGGCTGCTCCGTGCGGCGGCCGATCGATCAATCGGCGGTGGGTCCGGTGATGGGGCGAAAAGCACCATCCGTTTGCAGAACCGTCAAGACGCCCGTCCGGATCGCAAACCATGCGCCGTGCAGCGTCAGGCTGCCGGCCGCCTCGCGATCGGCGATCCACGGGAAACTGCGCAAATTGGCGAGCGACACCTTCACCAGCTCCAGCTCGCAACGTTGCTCCCGTTCCGGCTCGTCGCAGGTGAGTGCGATGCGCCGCGCCGGTTCGCCGAGCGACATCCAGTTTGCCACGAAATCGCCGGCATCGGCCGGAGCGCCGCGCAGCAGCGCCTGCACGCCGCCGCACTGGCCATGGCCCAGCACCACCAGGTGAGGGATCTGCAGCACCCTGATGCCGAACTCCAGCGCGGCGCTGGTGCCGTGATAGGCGGCGTCCGGCTGGTAGGGCGGCACCAGGTTCGCGACGTTGCGGATGGTCAGCAGCTGGCCGGGCGCGGTGTCGAAAATCACCGCCGGATCCACCCGGCTGTCCACGCACGCGACCACGATCACCTGCGGCCGCTGGCCGTGATCCGACAGCGCCTCGAACGTGGCGCGCCGCTCCGGCCATCCGTTGCGCCGGAAACGCTCATACCCCGCAAGCAACTCTTCCATGCGAAAGCTCCTAGCGTGCCTGCCCGTCCGGGTGAACCGGGGTTTTCGGCCGCCTGCCCGAACGGCTGCCTTCACAACTGCCCGACCTGCCGCACCGGCTTGCGAACGCAGCGGGACCAGCGGCGTTCGAGGACGCTCGGGAACACCACAGGAGCCTCTTCATGGCAACCGCCGCCCAGCCGTCCGCAAACAGACCCTTCGCCGTCATCACCGGAGCCTCGACGGGCATCGGTTTCGAACTCGCCAGGGAATGCCTTGAGAACGGGCACGACATCCTGATCGCGTCCGACGGCGCCAACATCGAGGAGGCCGCGGCCAAGCTGCGCATCAACGGCGCCAGCGTTGAAGCGGTGCAGGCCGATCTGTCGGGCGCCGAGGGTGTCGACAAGCTGGTCCAGGCCATCGGCGGCCGCCGGGTGGATGCTCTGCTTGCCAATGCGGGCCGCGGCCTCGGGCGGGGCTTCCTCGACCAGGACACCGACGCCTGGCTGAACGTGGTCAACACCAACATCACTGGAACCCTGCTGCTGCTGCAGAAGGTCGGTCGCGACATGCGGACCGCCGGTGCCGGCCGGATCCTGATCACCGGTTCGATCGCCGGCTTCATGCCCGGCACCTACCAGGCCGTCTATAACGGCACCAAGGCGTTCCTCGACAGCTTCGCCTTCGCCCTGCGCCACGAGTTGAAGGATACCGGCGTCACCGTCACCTGCCTGATGCCGGGCGCCACCGAGACGGATTTCTTCGAATCCGCCGACATGATGGACACCAAGGTCGGCACCCAGAAGAAAGACGATCCCGCGATGGTCGCCAGGACGGGCTTCAAGGCCATGATGAAGGGCGAGGGCGACGTAGTCGCCGGCTGGCACAACAAGCTGCAGGCGGCGATCGCCCACGTGCTGCCGGCGGGCATCACCGCCGAGATGCACCGCAGCATGGCCCAGCCCAAGCAGTAGGCCGCGCATCTGGTGGGGCCGGGAAGTAATTTCCGGCTCTCCCTGCCTGTCTCGCCCCCTGTTTCGCATCCAAGAACCGCTTGGTGGTAGGGTCGTTCTGTAGCCGAGGAGATTGCCAAATGACCGAGACCATCAGGCTGGCCCCGCACGACCCCGTGCCGGATTACGGAAACCACGCGCTGGTCTTGCGCCGCATGGGTGAGGACGACCCCAACGCCGTAGTGACCGAGATGGTGTTCTACGGTGCGGAAGGCGGCAGCACGCCGTTGCCGCCCGGCGACCTCGAGCACGGCGTGAAGCTGGCGCTCGCCGAAGCCCAACGCCGCGGACTGAAGACCCTGTATGTCGTGGACCGCACCGCCGGCCGCCTCGAACGCGAGGCGATCGCCGACCACAACCGCAGCTTCACCGATACCACCCTCGACGACACCGACCCCGAGGACGGCGTGACCGGCGCCGACATCCGCGACCGTCCACACGACGCCGGCTTCATGCGCTAGTCAAAACGCCCGCCATCTCAAGGCCAGTTGACCAAAGCAATCCATAGCCGGCGACGCGTGCATCGGCGCTACCCAGTCACTCGGCTCAGATAGCGGGGACCGGCTCCTCGATCGGCGGCAGGGAGATGTCGTCGCCGCCCGGGCCGGGCAGGTCGGTGCCGGGCGGCGCCGGGGGCGGGGTCGGCGACGGCATCGGCGGGGTCACCGGTTCCGGGGCAGTCTGTGCGTGCATCATCCGTTGATCACCGAGCCGCCATTGGGGTGCAGGACCTGGCCGGTCATGTAGGCGGCATCCGATGAGGCCAGGAATATGTAGCTGGGCGCGATCTCGTCAGGCTGGCCGGGGCGCTTCATCGGCACCGCCTCGCCATGATGCGGCACCTTCTCCGCCGGGTAGCTCGCCGGGATCAACGGCGTCCATACCGGGCCGGGCGCCACCGCGTTCACCCGGATCTTCCGCTCGACGAGCTGCAGCGCCAGGCTGCGGGTGAAGGCCACAATCGCCCCCTTGGTCGCCGCATAATCGACCTGTGCCGGGCTGCCTTTATAAGCGGTGACCGAGGTCGTGTTGATGATGCAGGTGTCCTCCGCCATATGCGGCAGCGCCGCCCTGGTCAGCCAGAACATGCCCAGGATGTTGGTGCGGAACGTGTTCTCGACGGTGTGCGGGTCGATGTCCTCGAAGTTCTCGCACAGATGCTGCTCGGCGGCATTGTTCACCAGGATGTCGATACGGCCGAACTCGGCGACCACCTGGTTGACCAGATGCGGCGCGAAATCATGGTTGCCGATGTCGCCCGGAATGCTGAGCACCCGCCGGCCCTCCGCCTCGACCAGGCGGACCGTTTCGGCGGCGTCCTCCTGCTCGTTCAGCCAGGTGATGGCGATGTCGGCGCCCTCTTTCGCGAAGCCGATGGCGACGGCGCGGCCGATGCCGGAATCTCCGCCGCTTATGACCGCCACGCGGCCGATCAGCTTGCCGGCCGCGCGGTAATTGGTCATCTCCGATTGCGGGCGCGGCTCCATCGCCTGCTCGCTGCCCGGCTGCTCCGCCTGGGATTGCGCCGGCAGGCCTTCGTCTCGCTCATGCTGCGTTGAACGGCGCGTGGCGGCTCGGGTTCTTCAACGCCTCGGCCGCTCCCTGCACCACCTCGCGCCCGAAACTGCGCTCCAGCCGGCGGATGGTGAAATGGGCGCGCGCCAGGTTGCGGTAATGGTCCATGAACGCGCCGTTCAGCGAAGCGCCGGCGACGGCCCCCGCCACCGGCACCGCCTGCAGGCTGAACTTCTCGCCGAGCACGACGCCGTATCGCGACGCGACCTCGGCAATCAGCCGGGTGAAGGTGCCCCCCTGCAAGGCGAACCTGGCGGAGAAATAACCGAGCTCGCTTTCGTCCTCGTCGGCCTCGCTGCGGAAGGCGAACACCTCCAGGCAGGCGCGGCGCGCCTCGTCGGTGGACAGGTCCTCGCCCTCGGCACGCGCGATGCGGGCGATCTCGCGCATGATCGCCAACGTGGTGAAGGTCGCATCGGGCACGAAGCCCGCCAGCCCGATGAACCCGCTGACCGCGCCCGATCCGATCACCGCGGCGCGTGTCAGGATGGACGCGCCGGGCGGCGAGCGCGCCAGGCCGAGGATCGCCACATCGTAGGCGCGCGCCAGGGCGGCTTCGGCGACCCCGGTCACCTTGGATTGCACCAGCCGCGTGACGCCGAGCTGCCGCAGGCCGAAGCGGCCGGCCAGGTTGACGGCGCCGCCCAGCATATCGGCCATCCGAACGATCAGCCCGCGTCCACGTTCCAGCCGGGCCAACGCATCGGCCAGTTCCCGCTGCGCCCCGGCGTCGAGCGCGCCGCCTGCAGGCCCGGCTTCGACCAGCGCCGTTGTGTCACTCATCGCAATAGCGCCCCCAGGTTCCACACTTGTCCACAGGCTGGAACGCTGCGCCGCCCTTTTGGGTGCGCTAGAACCTGACCGATGACCAATATCGACCAACCGCTGCTGGGGATCTCCCAGCGCATGCCGCCGTCCAACCTTTCCGCCGAGCAGGCGCTGCTCGGCGCGCTGCTGTCCAACAACAAGGCTTACGACCGGGTTTCGGAGTTCCTGCTGGCGGATCATTTCGCCGACCCGGTCCATGCACGCATCTACCAGTCGATCTCGCGCCGCATCGAAGCCTCGCAGATCGCCGACCCGGTGACCCTGCGCGGCGAGTTCGAGCATACCGGCGTGCTGGATGAGGTCGGCGGCACCGCCTATCTGGCGCAGTTGCTCACCGCGATGGTCGGTATCATCAACGCCGCCGATTACGGCCGCACCATCTACGACGCGTGGGTGCGGCGCCAGCTCATCGACATCGGCGAGACGGTGGTGAACCAGGCGTTCGCGCCCGAACCCGACCTCGATGGCGTGAAGCAGATCGAGCTGGCGGAACAGTCGCTGTTCGACCTCGCGACGCACGGCACCAGCGACACCAAGATGATGGTGTTCTCCACCGCGCTCGCCCACGCGATCACCAATGCGGAACTGGCGTTCAAGCAGGCGGGGCATGTGTCTGGCCTGTCCACCGGCCTGCGGGACCTCGACAAGAAGACCGGCGGCCTGCATCCGTCCGACCTGCTGATCCTCGCCGGCCGGCCCGGCATGGGCAAGACGGCGCTGGCCACCAAGATCGCGTTCGGCGCGGCGGAAAGCATTCTCGCCAACGCCCGGACCCACGACCCCGAAGCGATCCCGAAGAATTCGGTCGTCATCTTCTCGCTCGAAATGAGCGCCGAACAGCTTGCGAACCGCCTGCTATCCGAAGAATCCCGCGTGTCCAGCGACAAGATACGCCGTGGCGAGATCGGCGAGCGCGACTTCGCGAAGTTCGTCAGCGTGTCGAAGAAGCTGCAGCACCTGCCGCTGTACATCGACGACACGCCGGCGATCACGCTGTCCGCCCTGCGCACCCGCTGCCGCCGGCTGCAGCGCACGAAGGGCCTCGGCCTGGTGGTGATCGACTACCTGCAACTGATGCGCCCATCGGCCGGCGTGCGCGCCGAAAGCCGCGTGCTGGAAATCAGCATGATCACGCAAGGGCTGAAGGCGCTCGCAAAGGAGCTGAAAATTCCGGTGATGGCGCTGAGCCAGTTGTCGCGCGCGGTGGAAAGCCGCGAGGACAAGCGCCCGCAACTTTCTGACCTGCGCGAATCCGGATCGATCGAGCAGGATGCCGACGCGGTGATGTTCGTCTATCGCGACGAATACTACCTGCAGCAGCGCGCGCCGAAACAGATGGCGTTCGACAATGAGGAGAAGTTTCAGAACGCCCTGGAAAAGTGGCAGCGCGACATGGAACAGGTCCACAACAAGGCCGAGCTGCTTCTGGAAAAACAGCGCCACGGCCCCACCGGGAAGATCGACCTGTTCTTCGAAGGCGAGTTCACCAGATTCGCCGACCTAGACCAAGTACACGGCGGCGACTAGCAGCGTGGTCCCGTGGCCCCGTGGTCAG